>CALCYJ010000077.1 GCA_937905845.1 uncultured Rhodospirillales bacterium | reverse complement strand
ACCTCGCTGCCCGAGGATGAGGGCGGCGACTGGATCGGCGTGGCCGACAATGCCCCCGCCTTCACCGCGCTCGGCACCTTGCTCCATCTTACCCGAATCGACCAGATTCCGCAGCTTTTCAATATCTTGCGCGGCGACATGAGCTTCGTCGGCCCCCGACCGGAACGGCCGCGCACCGTCAGCGCCCTGGCGCACCGGCTCCAGGATTACAGCCACCGCCACCAGGTGCGGCCGGGCCTCACCGGCTATGCCCAGCTTCAATGCCCGACGACGAGCCCCATGGCCGATGCCGAACGGAAGCTCACGCTCGATCTCGCCTATATCGACGAACAATCCCTGTGGCGCGACGTGAAGATCCTGATCGATACGCTCCTTTTCCATCTTCTGTCGCGGCGTTAGAGCCCATTTGTCGGAAAAGTGGCATCGCTTTTCCGATAAGGCTATGGTCTGGGCCACCGACGTCGGAACCCTGGCATGGATGTCCTGTTGAACAGCTTCTGGACCGGCACGTTCGCCCCGTGGCTGGCGAACATCCTGTCGTCGCTCGATCGGATCGACAGCGGCCTGTGGGCGGTGATTGCCGCCTTTTTCATCGTCGTGGCGGCATTCTTCTTCTCGGTCGCCGCCGCGCGCGGCGCCCGGGCCCGGGCCGCGCGGCTGGCCGAACGCCTGGCCACCGAACAGCAGCGGCAGAAGGGCGCCGTCGAATCCTTGCAGAACGAGCTATGGACGCTGGCCGACGAGCTTAACCGCGTCAAATCCGCTGGCGATCCGGTGTTGCAAACGGGCGGCGACGACGGGCTTCGCTATGCCCCCGATGACGGCAAGCTCACCCATATCACCGATCTTCTCGAACGCCTCACCGAACAGGAACGCGATCGCCGTCAGCAGGTCGCGGCGATCGAAGCCGGGCTTGGCCGCGTGAAAGCGGATGTGGAAGGCCTGCGGACACGCCTGGCAGAGCGCGAAGCCGCCGCCGCCGCCGGACAGATCGAGGCCTATCCCGTCTTGGACGGCATCGACGCCGCATCGGGCGCGGAACTGGCGCGCCTGACCGAGACCCTGGCCCAGCTCACCGCCCGCTTCGAGCGGATGGACGCCCTGATCGTCCGCCTGTCGCAGATCCGGGTGGATTAGGGCCTCAAATCCCTCTTCCCCCGCGGTCTCCCCCGCGAGGCCCGGTTCACCCCAATAAATATAGGCTGCCCGCCCTGCCCCGGGCTATTGTCGCGCCATGGGCCAAGGGCGGATCGATGGAGGGTGAGGGCGCGGGCAGCGGGCCGCAGGCGCCCGCCCCGTGGCGCCCGGCCGGCGCCGGCGCCTTCGCCACGCTGCTGCTGCTGGCCATGGCCATCCTGCTCGCCCTGACCCATTTCTGGACCGGCCCGGAGATGGCGCGCGGCCTGGTCCGCGCCGGGGCGGAGGCGGCGATCGTCGGCGGTCTGGCCGACTGGTTTGCCGTGGTGGCGCTGTTCCGCCGGCCGCTCGGCCTGCCCATTCCCCATACCGCCGTCATCGCCCGCAGCAAGGACCGTATCGCCACCGGGCTCGGCCAGTTCGTCGAGCGGCATTTCCTCGATCCCGCCCTGGTCGCCGGGCGCATCGCCGCGGCCGGACTGACGGCGCAGGCCGCGCGATGGCTGGCCCGGCCGGTCAATGCCGGGGCCATCGCCGGCCGCCTGGCCCGGGTCCTCCCCCCGCTGCTGGCGGCGGTCGACGACCGGGAGGTACAGGCCCTGCTCGTTCGCGCCCTCAAGGGACCGTTCGCCGCGATCGACCCGGCGCCGCTGGTCGGCCGCGCCCTGGCGCTGATGACCGCCGGTCCCGGCAATCCCCTGGTCGGCCGCCTGGTAGCGGCGCTGCGCGCCTTGCTGGCCGAGCACCGGGAGCAGGTGGTCGGCGCGGTCGAGGAGCGCAGCCGCTGGTGGATCCCCCGCCGCGTCGACCGCAGCATCGCCCACGCCATCCTCGCCGGCATGGACGAGCTTCTGGCCGAACTGGCGCAGCCGGCAAGCCCGCGCCGCGCCGCGGCCGAACAGGCGCTCTCCCGCCTGATCGCCGATCTCGAACAGGACGCAGCCTATGGCGAGCGCCTGCGCCGCCTCGCCCTCGACCTGCTCAACGATTCCGCCGTGCAGGCCTATCTCGGCCGCCTCTGGGGATTTCTGCGTCAAAGCCTTCTCGGCCAGGGAGCCACCCCGGGCGGGCCGGCACGCCGCCAGCCGGCGCGGCGGATTCTGGCCGATGCCCTCGTCGCCCTCGCCACGGCGCTTGCCGCCGATGCCGCCCTCTGCCGGCGCTCCGACCGCGCGCTCGGCCATGCCGCCCGCCGGCTCGCGGAACCCTGGCGCCAGCAGATCGGCACCTTCATCGCCGATGTCGTGCGGGGCTGGGAAGCCGCCGACATGGCGGCGCGAATCGAGAGCGCCGTCGGCCGCGATCTGCACTATATCCGCATCAACGGAACCCTGGTCGGCGCCGGGATCGGCTGCCTGCTCTATCTCGTGCAGCATTTCGCCGGTTGAGCGGCGGCGGCCCTCAAGACAGAACCCTCAAGACAGAAACAGCGCGGCGATGGCGGCCAGGCCTACCGCCGTCATGATTGCGGTGGTCAGCCAGCCGACGAGCGCCATGGCGCGCGGCAGCGCCAGCGGCCCCATGACCTCGGGCCTTGTCGCAAGCCGCATCATGAGGATCAGCACCGGCACCACCGCCACGCCATTGAGGATGGCGCTCGCGGTCAGCGCGCGGATGGGATCGATGCCCGGCACCAGGCTCAGAAGGGTGCCGGCGAGCGTCAGGGCGGCGAGCGTCGCGTAGAAGGCGGGCGCCTCGGCCGGCCTGCGGTCGAATCCGTGGGGAAAGCCCAAAGTCTCGGCCAGGGCGATGGCCGCGGAACCGGCGAGCATGGGCACGGCGAGAAAGCCGCTGGCCAGAATGCCGGCCGAGAACAGCAGCCCGGCCAGAGGGCCGGCCAGAGGACGCAGCGCGGCCGCGGCCGCGGCCGCCGTCGGGATGGCGCCGGCATGCCAGACATGCAGCGTCGCGCCCGCCGTCACCATCACCGCGAAGGCCAGCAGATTGGCCAGCGCCATGCCGGCATAGGTATCGACGCGCAGGCGCCGGAGATCGCGCACCGCCGCGCGCTGCCGCCCGGCCCGGGCGCCGCGCCCGGCCTCCTCGGCTTCGAGCGCCGCCTGCCAGAAGAAATTGTACGGGCTGATCGTGGTCCCGGCCACTGCGGCGAGCAGCAGCAGCCCTCCCGCCTGCCGCGGCCAATGCGGGATGATCGTATGATAGGCGACGCTGGCCCAGGGAACATCGACGGCGAAGGCGGTGGCGAAATAGGCCAGAAGGGTCAGCGCCGCCCAGCGCATGAGGCGGGCGTAGCGTTCATAGGCAAGCCCGATCTGAAGGCCGGCGCACAGCAGGCCGAAACCCGCCGCATAAAGCCGCCTCGGCCCGCCGGTCAGGAGCGCCGCGACATCGCCCATGGCGCCGAGATCCGACCCGAGGTTGATGGTATTGGCGAACACCACAACCAGGACGATGGTCCGCAGCAGCGGGCGGGAATAATATTGCCCGATCGTGCCGGCCAGCCCCTGGCCGGTGACCCGTCCGATGCGGGCGCTGATCTCCTGGGTCACCGCCATCAGGGGATAGAGCAGCGGCATCAGCCAGCACAGCGCGAAGCCAAGCTGCGCCCCCGCCTGGGCATAGGTGAGGATGCCGCTCGGATCATCGTCGGCGGCGCCCGTCATCAGCCCCGGCCCGAGCCAGCGCCGCCGGCGCAGGGCGGGAGCGGCCCGGCCTAAGGCGGCGCGCTCTGGCCGGTGTCGCCCGTCCTCCCCCGCATCTTGCGCCATGCCGCCGCGCCCTCCGGCTGCAACCCCCGGAATCACGCCGGACCACGGGCCCGGCCCCGCCCCGGGCAGGCTCCGGGCCCAGGGCGCGATCATGGCCCGGACGGGGCTGGACAACAAGCGGGCAAGAGGGGGTTCAAGCGATGCCGGCCGGCCTCCCCCTGCGGCGTCATGACACTCGCCTTCATGGCGGCTTTGACGTAGTCTCGCCGCGCCGTGTCGCGAGGGCTGGCGCATGGCCGAACGGGATGCTACATATCCCGCCGGCCGTCCGCCGCAGCGGCGGCCGGTCGCGCCGATAAGATTGCGGGAGAAGAACGACGATGAGTGAAGCTGAAATCGCCCTGAACGGTCAGGACGGCGTGCGCCGCCGCGACTTTCTTCTGGTCGCCGCCACCGCCTTCACGGCCGTCGGCGCCGCGGCTGCCTTGTGGCCTTTCATCGACCAGATGAATCCCTCGACCGACGTCCTGGCGCAGGGCGGGCCGGTGGATGTCGATCTGTCGCCGCTCCAGCCGGGACAGCAGATCCTGGTGATGTGGCAGTCGAAGCCGATCTTCATCGTCCGCCGCACCCCCGCCGACCTCAAGGAATTGCAGACGACGGCCGATACCGACCAGCTCCGCGATCCGACGGGCGAAGTGCCGCAGCAGCCGCCCTATGCGGAAAACTGGCACCGCTCCCTGGTGCCGGAATATCTGGTCCTGGTCGGCATCTGCACCCATCTCGGCTGCATTCCCGAATACCGGCCGAAATCGACGGCGGGCGATCTCGGCGGCGACTGGCCGGGCGGCT
>CALCYJ010000076.1 GCA_937905845.1 uncultured Rhodospirillales bacterium | reverse complement strand
GCGCCGATCAGCCGCGACACGGTATGCCGCTCCATATACTCCGACATGTCGAAGCGGATCAGCTCCACCCCCATGGCGGCGGCGAGCTGGCGCGCCACCTCGGTCTTGCCGACGCCGGTCGGCCCGGAGAAGAGATAGCTGCCGATCGGCTTTTCCTGTTCCCTCAGGCCGGCGCGCGCGAGCTTGATCGCCGCCGACAGCGCCTCGATCGCATGGTCCTGGCCGTAGACCACGCGCTTGAGCGCCGCTTCGAGGTTGCGCAGGCTCTCGCCGTCCTGCTTGCTCACCGACTTGGCGGGGATGCGGGCGATCTTGGCGACGATCGCCTCGACATCGCGCACGCCGATGGTCTTGCGTCGCCGGCTTTCCGGCTTCAGCATCTCGGCGGCGCCGACTTCGTCGATGATGTCGATCGCCTTGTCGGGCAGCTTGCGGTCGTGGATATAGCGCGCCGACAGTTCGACCGCGGCGCGGATGGCGTCGGCCGTGTAGCGGACCTTGTGGTACTCCTCGAAATAGGGCTTGAGGCCGCGCATGATCTTGACCGTATCCTCGATCGACGGCTCGTTCACATCGATCTTCTGGAAGCGGCGGAGCAGCGCGCGGTCCTTCTCGATATAGCTGCGGAATTCCTTGTAGGTGGTCGAGCCGATGCAGCGGATCGCGCCCGAGGCGAGCGCCGGCTTCAAAAGGTTGGAGGCGTCCATGGCGCCGCCCGAGGTGGCGCCGGCGCCGATCACCGTATGCAGCTCGTCGATGAAGAGGATGGCGCCCTCCAGCCCCTCCAGCTCGCTCACCACCGCCTTCAGCCGCTCCTCGAAATCGCCGCGATAGCGCGTGCCGGCCAGAAGCGTGCCCATGTCGAGGGAATAGATGACGGCATTGGCGAGCACGCCGGGCACCTCGCCCCGGACGATGCGCCGCGCCAGCCCTTCGGCGATGGCGGTCTTGCCGACACCGGGATCGCCGACATAGAGAGGGTTGTTCTTCGAACGGCGGCAGAGGATCTGGATCGTCCGTTCCACCTCGGCCTCGCGGCCGATGAGCGGGTCGATCTTTCCGGCCTTCGCCTTCTCGTTCAGGTTGACGCAATAGGCGGATAACGCCTCAGTGCCCTTGCTCGCCACTTTTTCGCTATCGCCCTCCTGTTCGGCGCCCCGTACGGTGCGCTGTTCGGACTTGCCCGCCGCCTTGGCGATACCGTGCGAGATATAGCTGATGGCGTCGAGCCGGCTCATGTTCTGCTCTTGCAGAAAGTAGACGGCATGGCTTTCGCGTTCGGAGAAGATGGCGACCAGGACATTCGCCCCGGTCACTTCGTCGCGGCCGGAAGATTGCACATGGAACAGCGCCCGCTGCACGGCGCGCTGGAAACTCAGCGTGGGCTTGGCGTCCTCGCCGCGGTCGACCACCAGATCGCGCAGTTCCTCGTCCATGAAGCGGCCGAGCCGCTGGCGCAGGCGGTCGATGTCGAGAGAGCAGGCCTTGAGCACCGCCGTCGCATCGGCATCGTCGGTGAGCGCCAGCAGCAGATGCTCAAGCGTTGCGAATTCGTGGCGGCGCATGGTCGCGATCGCCAGAGCGCGATGGAGCGTATGTTCGAGATTGCGTGCGAAACCTGGCACTGCCCGTTCAATCCTTTTCCATCGTGCATTGTAGCGGATGTTGGTTCTGACGGGCGAAATCGATCACCTGCGTCACCTTGGTCTCCGCCACCTCGTAGGTGAAGACGCCACAGACGCCCACCCCCTTCTGATGCACATGCAGCATGATGCGGGTCGCATCGTCGCGATTCTTCTGGAAAAAGCGCTCCAGGATATAGACGACGAACTCCATCGGCGTGTAATCATCGTTCAACAGCAGCACCTTGTACATCGGCGGCTGCTTGGTCTTGGGCTTGGTCTGGGTGACGACCCCGGTCGCCGTACCGCGATCGGGCGCACCCTTGTCGCGCTTGTCCTCGCTCATCGCTCGAAATCCACTCGGCCACTCCCGGCGCCTGTTGACCTAGAAGAATATCGGAGGTCCCCGGCAAATTACCAGAGGGCTGATCCGACGCCCGGATCTCGCGCCCCGGGCCAAGGCAGCATAAACCCGCAAGCCTACCAAAAGAAAAAGGGCCCGGCGGATGCCGAGCCCCTTGTCTCGTCCGCCCGGCGCAAACCGGGCGATCAAGGCGCGTGCGATGGTCAAGCCGCGATGGGCTTCACCAGCTTCTCGACAACGGTCTGCACGCGGGCATTGATCGGCTCGAAAGCCTCCTGGGAGACCTTGGTCGCAAGCTCGCCCATGCGGGTCGCCTGCTGGAGGAAACCATCGAGCGCATTCTTGGCATACTCGCTCTGCAGCTCGATCAGCTCCTGCAGGTTCTTCACGGTCATGGCCGCCTTGGTCACCGCGAGGCTCTCCTCGAGGGCGGACTTGCCATAGTTCAGCACCTCGGCATTGATCGCCTCGGCGCCCTTGCTGGCAACATTCGTCGCGGTGACGAAGGCCTCGAACGTGCCCTTGCCGAAATCGGCCGCCTCGTCGTAACCCTTGAAAAACACCTCGATCGACTCCTTGCCCTTGTTCAACGCGCCCTGATAGGCCTCGGTGACATCCGCGGTGGCCTTGCCACCCTTGCTCTTAACCGTCATTGGTCCGTGCTCCTGGTTCTGGCGCCGTTTCCGGCGTGATCGGCAGCACTCCCACGTGGCGAGCGACCGATCGGGATTTGCGCTGCATCAAAATGCTGCGATGCAACATGACCGCTATATGAGCCATCCCATGGCCCCTGTCAATGCGGCCGATTGTGCAGCGCACACAAAACCCCTGCCTGCGTCACTCTGTCGCAGCCTTGAACCTGTTTCGCAAAAGTGGACACCACTTTTGCGACAAGAACAGGCTCAAGATATTGACCTGGCGCGAATTCCGATCGACCGGCTGATCCAGCCGGTCGGAAAGCGCGCTTGAG
>CALCYJ010000075.1 GCA_937905845.1 uncultured Rhodospirillales bacterium | reverse complement strand
TCAGTCCGCCTTCTCCATCGTCGTTCTCGCTGTGGGCCTGCTGTCGTCGGCGGCCGCTCAGGCCGGGGCGTTCGTCCGTTCCGGTCCGCGGGTGAATACGCCGGATCTGCAAATCCAGTTCCGGCCGTTCAGCATGATCATCACCAAGGATGGGCGGTTCACGGCGGAACCTGATCCCGCGGTGACGGCGTCGTGCGCGACCCTCCGCCCGCTGTCCCGCGGCGCGATCGCGCTGAAGACAGCCAATCCGTTCGATGCGCCGGCGATCCGCTTCAATTACCTGACGGCGGACGATGATTGCCGGTCTCTGCTCCAGGGCATGCATTGGATCCGGCGAATCTTCGCGGCGTCCCCGCTCGCCGATCATGTGGTGCGCGAGGCCTCGCCCGGCGTCGCCTGCCAGTCCGACGACGAGTGGCTCGATTATCTTCGCCGCAACGCCCAGGCGATGTACCATCCGGTCGGCAGTTGCAAGATGGGCGACGATGACATGGCGGTAGTCGATGCGCGCCTGCGTGTCCATGGCATCACCGGCCTGCGCGTGGTCGACGCATCGGTCATGCCGACGATCACGTCGGGCAATACCAATGCCCCGACCATCATGATCGCCGAGCGCGCTGCCGACCTGATTCGAGAGGACTTGGCGATCGCGACGCCGCGGGCGCGAATGGAGTCCGGGACGGCTGCCGCCGGAACCTGACGCACAGCCGAACACGTCGCGGCAAGCGGCGAGGGATTGGGAGATGGGGAAATGGCGTCTGCGACGAAAACCACGGCGAGGACGGCGCTGATCTTCGGCATCAGCGGCATTGTCGGCAGAAATCTGGCCCAGCACCTCGCAACGATCGGCGGCTGGCAGATCATCGGCGTCTCGCGGCACGCCCATGATGATCTGAAGATCAAGGGCGCGCGGATGATCGCGTGCGATCTTCGGGACGCCAATGCGACCCGCAAAGCCCTGAAGAGCGCGGAAACCGCTACCCATCTGTTCTTTTGCACCTGGAGCAGGCAGGCGACGGAGACGGAAAATTGCCGGGTGAATGGGGTCATGTTCCGCTCGGCGCTCGAGGGCGCCAGCGCGGCGGCGCCGATCCGTCATGCCGCCCTGGTGACCGGTTTGAAGCACTATCTCGGATCCTTCGATTCCTATGCCGCGCATCGGCTGGATACGCCGTTCACCGAGGACCATCCCCGGCTTCCCGGCGAGAATTTCTACTATACGCAGGAAGACATTCTCTTCGAGCAGGCCGAGAAGAACGGATTCTCCTGGTCCGTCGCGCGGCCGCACACGATCATCGGATTCGCGCCGGGCAACGCTATGAATCTGGGCACGTCGATCGCCGTCTATGCCACCATCTGTCGCGAGACCGGGCGGCCGTTCGTTTTCCCGGGATCGCCACAATCCTACAATGGGCTGGTCGACGTGACCGACGCCGGCATTCTAGCCGAGCATCTGGTATGGGAGGCCACCAGCCGCAAAGCCGCCAACATGGCGTTCAACGTCGTCAACGGAGACTATTTCCGGTGGCGGAAAATGTGGGAGTCGGTCGCCGAATATTTCGGGCTCGCCCCGGCACCCTATCCCGACCAGGCCTCGCCGCTTGCCGAGGCGCTCGCCGGCATCGGCCCGGACTGGAATCGCATCGTGAAGAAGCATGGCTTGCGGGCGAACGAAATCGAGCATATCGCGCCCTGGTGGCACGTGGACGCCGATCTCGGCAGAACGCAGGAATGCGTCACCGACATGAGCCGCAGCCGCGAGCTTGGCTTTCTCAAGTACCGCCGTACCTGGAGCACGTTGCGCGACCTGTTCGATCGGCTGCGGGCCGAGCGGATCATTCCATGATGCGCCCCCCCTGATCGTTAGCTGCGCCGACCGGAGCGAAATGCGAACGTGAAGGGCCTGGATTCCCGCGCAGTACGAAGTCGGAAAAATAACATAATATTTAGTGTAATAAGCAGAACCTGTGGCTCGTTCGCGTGATCCACGCGGATTAACCATACTTGCTAGATCATTGATTCTGCTGGTTTATTGCCGCACACTTAAAATTGGCGTCCCCTAGGGGATTCGAACCCCTGTTTGCGCCGTGAGAGGGCGCCGTCCTGGGCCTCTAGACGAAGGGGACGCGGTGCGGAGGACACTAGTAGCGGCGACGCCGGAAGCTGGCAAGCCTTTTGTGCGCCTCGATCAGGTGCCGGATATCGAAAGGCGGGCCGCCGCTTTTCCGCAGGCAGGCTCAGGCGGAATTCCCGCGCTCGTCAAGCGAGCCGGCCAGGAGCGCGACGAGGCGGTCGACGGCAGCGGGCGCGGTATCGAAGGCGGCGACGAGGCGGATGGTATCGCGATCCTCGCCGCCCCAGCGATAGAACCCGACGCCGGCGGCTTCCAACCTGGCGGCGGTGCCCTCCGGCAGGGTGACGAACACTTCGTTGGCCTCCACCGGATAGAGCAGCCTCGCCCCGGGCAGTGCCGCGATGCCGGCGGCGAGCCGCGACGCCATGTCATTGGCATGGGCGGCATTGGCAAGCCACAGGTTATCGTCGAGATAGGCCAGGAGCTGGGCGGCGAGAAACCGCTGCTTGGATAAAAGATGCCCCGCCCGCTTGCGCCGATAGCGGAAATCCGCCGCAAGGTCCGGGCGGAAGAACACGAGAGCCTCCGCCGCGAAAGCGCCGTTCTTGGTAGCGCCGAAAGAGAGGACATCCACCCCCGCAAGGTTTGCCAGCGCCGCCGGCGTGCAGCCCAGCCGCGCCACGGCATTGGCAAAGCGCGCCCCGTCCATATGGAGATGGAGGCCGTGGCGCCGGCACAGGGCGGCAATGGCGGCAATCTCGTCGGGCCGATAGAGGGTGCCGCATTCGCTGACCTGGCTCAGGCTGACCGCCGCCGGCTGCATGCGATGCGACACGCCGACCGGGGCCGCTGCCAGGGCCGCCGCCAGAAGGTTGTACTCCAGGCGGCCGTCGGCGCCGTCCAGCAGTTCGAGCTTGGCCCCGCCGGTGAAAAGTGCCGGCGCGCCGCACTCGTCCTCCTCGATATGGGCGAGGCGGTGGCAATAGATCACGCCCCACGGCGGGCACAGCGCCGACAGGGCCAGGGCATTGGCTGCCGTGCCGGTGGCGACGGGAAAGACCGCCACCTCGGCCTGGAACAGATCGCCCAGGCGCCGTTCCAGTGCCAGGCTCCAGGTATCGGCGCCATAGGCGGGCGCGCCGACGCGGCCGGCCTCCATCAAGGCTTCGAGAATGGCCGGGCTTACCGATGCCACATTGTCGCTGCGGAAATCGAGATCGTCACGAAGCCCGTGCACCGGCATGCCCGATATCCCTAAAGCAGATTCTCAAGACGGATCAGGCTTGTTGCTTTGATAAAAATGTAATTAAAAAACAATCCGCTAGACCCCATCTTCTATCGCATGCGCAGGCGATAAATCTCTCGTCCCTTCGCCCTATTGACCCCTCATTCCGCGTCCGGTCCCGTGAGCAGAACCAGCGGCAGATCCTGAAAGCCGCCACCGTCGTCGCGCAAGCAGTAGGCCGCGGTCTGCACCGCCTGCCCCCCGGCCACGGCGGTGATGATCCAGACCAGTTCGGGCTCGAAGGCGGAAGCCAGATCGACGGCGGAAGGCCGGGCCGGGCCGTCGGGATGGGAATGCCAGACGCCGATCACCGTGTCCGGTCCATGGCGCAGGTCGCGCTCCAGGCCGATGCGCAAGCCGGGATCGACCTCGAAGCGGCGGCGGCGATCCGGGGCGACGTTCCGCGCCGGCTCGATCCGGCCGGTCCAGAAATGCCGCCCCGGGCCTTTGCGGCCGACGATCAGGGCGCAGGCTTCCTCCGGATAGGCCGCTTCCGCCGCCGCCGTCAGAACCTTGAGTTTCGCCAGGGTCATCGCCAGCATGAGGTGGCTCGCTCGCTATGCGAACCGCCCGGATCGATGCGACCCGGGCGGCCGACATTCCTCAATAACGGTAATAGTCCGGCTTGTAGGGGCCTTGCGCATTCAGGCCGAGATACGTCGCCTGCTTGTCGTTGAGCCTGGTGAGCTGCACGCCGAGCTTGGCCAGATGCAGCGCCGCCACCTTCTCGTCGAGATGCTTGGGCAGCGTATAGACCTTGCGCTCGTAATCGGCGTGATGGTTCCACAATTCGATCTGCGCCAGCACCTGGTTGGTGAAGGACGCGCTCATGACGAAGCTCGGATGGCCGGTGGCGCAGCCGAGATTGACCAGCCGCCCCTGCGCCAGCACGATCAGCCGCTTGCCGTCGGGGAATTCCACCTCGTCCACCTGCGGCTTCACCTCGTGCCAGGGGAAGTTGCGCAGCGCGCTGATCTCGATCTCGCTGTCGAAATGGCCGATGTTGCAGACGATGGCGCGGTCCTTCATCTGCCGCATGTGATCGAGCGTGATGACGTCGATATTGCCGGTGGCGGTCACGAAAATATCGCCCTGCGCCGCCGCCTGGTCCATGGTGACGACCTGATAGCCCTCCATCGCCGCCTGCAAGGCGCAGATCGGATCGATCTCGGTCACCATCACCCGGGCGCCCTGGCTGCGCAGGCTCGCAGACGACCCCTTGCCGACATCGCCATAGCCGCACACCACCGCCACCTTGCCGGCCAGCATGACGTCGGTCGCCCGCTTGATGCCGTCGACCAGCGACTCGCGGCAGCCGTAGAGATTGTCGAATTTCGACTTGGTGACGGAATCGTTGACGTTGATCGCCGGCACTTTGAGGCGGCCACCGCGCGCCATCTCGTAGAGCCGCTGCGCGCCGGTCGTGGTTTCCTCCGACAGGCCGCGCACGCCTTCGAGCACTGCGG
>CALCYJ010000074.1 GCA_937905845.1 uncultured Rhodospirillales bacterium | reverse complement strand
TGGATGAGGATCTTCGCCGCTTCGAATCCGGCCTGGGTGAAGGCGGTGAGCGGCTCGTGCGCCGCACTCAGAGCCTCGCGCCATTCCCGGTTGGCCGGCGAGGTCGAATTGGTATAGGGCTCCCATTCGGTGCCGGCATAGACCGTCTGAAGCGTATGGGCCAGCGCCTTCGCCACCTGCACAGTATAGCCCGGCGAGAGGAACAGCCAGTCGATGCCGTGCATCTTCTGCGCATCCGCCGTCTTCACCACCTGGACCACCTGCGGCTCGATGGTATTGAACAGGACGCCCTGGCAGCCGGCCGCCCGCGCCTTCAGGAGATAGGGCGTGTAGTCGCCCTGGAAGGGAAGGGTCGGATCATAGAGCGCGAGCTTCTGCCCGGTCTGCTTCTCCCAATCGACGACCGCCTGCTTATAGGCGTCCTGGGTGCCGCCGATGATGATGAAGAAGGCGCAGAGCTTCTTGAGCTTCAGCGTGTTCGTCGCATAATCGAGCATCGCGGTCGACAGCACATAGGGGCCGACATTGACCGGCGATATATTGGGCGAATTGTAGCAGGCGGGATCGACGCCCAAGCCCTGGATCGACAGGATCTTCCGCTGGCTGTAATAGCCGGCGTTGACCTGGCATTCGAGCAGGCTGGCCGAGCCCGCCATCACCACCACGCCCTTGTTGTCGACGAGATCGCGCGCCGCCTGCGTCGCCGCCTGCGGATCGGCCTTGTCGTCCTCGATCGTGTAGTCGATCTTGCAGCCGTCGATGCCGCCCTTGGCGTTGAGCTGGTCGAACACCGCCTTGGCCGCCTTCGGCACCTCGCTGAAATCCGCCGGCCCGGTGATGGTCGAGACCGCGCCGACCTTGATCGAACCATCCGGACAGCTCGGCCCGGCCAGCGCCGCGCCGCCAGCGCCAAAGCAGCCCAAGCCGATGCCGACCGCCATGGCGGCGATCGCGGACGTGATAGGCCCTCTCCACGCTTTCATGCATTCCTCCCCAGGATCAGGTTTCGCCGCGGGCGGTGTCCTCGATCGGACCGGCCACCCGGTTTACGCCGCTTCATCCACCGCCACCTGGATGCCTGGACGCCAGGCATCCGGCTTCGCCCGCTAAAGCCCGAGCGCCTTCGCCTGCTCGTCGAGAAGCTGATCTTGAAACGCCTCGAATCGCGCGCTCGGCTGCTGCAACTTGAAGAGGTCGAGGAAGGGATCCTCCACCCCCATCGCTTCGCCGCTGATCGCCTCGACCACCGCATGGCCGCAGAACGGCACATAGGCTTCGGAATAGCCGCCTTCATGCACCAGCACGAGCCGGCCCGCGCAATGGCGCCGGGCAAGCTCCATCACCGTCAGGGCCAGGGCGCGATAGGATTCGCTGTAAAGCTGCATACGCGCCAGGGGATCGACCGCATTGGCATCGAAGCCCGACGCGATAATCAGAAGCTCCGGCCGATAGCGGTCGATGACGGGAACGACGATGCGGCGCATCGCCTCGCGGTAGGAGGCATGGCCGCCGCCCGGCAGCAGCGGTATATTGACGTTATAGCCCTCGCCCCGCCCCAGGCCACGCTCGCCGGCCTGACCCCCGCCCGGCGGATAGCAGCCTTCCTGATGCAGCGAGATCGTGAGCACGTCGGGGCGGTCGTAGAAGATCGCCTGGGTGCCGTTGCCGTGATGGACGTCCCAATCCAGCACGGCGATGCGCGACAGCCGGTGGCGGGCAATCGCCGCCTCGACAGCGATGGCGATATTCGCCAGCAGGCAGAAGCCTTTCGAGTGATCGCGCAGACAATGATGCCCGGGCGGGCGGGACAGCGCATAGGCATTGGCGAATTCGCCCCGGATCACCCCGTCCACCGCGGCGATGGCAAGGCCCGCCGACAGCGCCGCGATCTCGTAGCTCCCCGGTCCGAAGGGCGATTGCTCGCCAAGCTCGCCGCCGCCGGCATCGCTCAGCGCCTTGAGCTGCCGCAGATAGCCAGCATCGTGCACGCGCCGCAAATCCTCTTCCCCCGCCGGTGGCGCCGTCCGCTGATCGAGCCGGTTGCTCAGCCCCGAGACATCCATCAGCGCCTTGAAACGGCGCTTGGTCTCGGGCGATTCGGCGTGGCCGCCGCCCGCCGGCGGCTGCACCCAGCCGCCCACCGGCATGACCAGCGCATGCAGGCCGGTCGAATGCCACAGGCATTTCTCGTCATGGAAGAAGGCCGTCTTTGCGGTGCTCGGCTTTGCGGCCATTGGCAACCTCCCCGGAACGAACCGCACGGCCCGGTGCAAAGCATAAGGTTCGGGCCGCGTGGCAGCCGTGCCGCGGGCTTACGTGCCCGACGTGCAATGGCTGATCTTCATCGTGACACAGTTTGTCTCGTTGTCAACGAAATTACCTAATTCGGAACCGCACCGCTCACAGGGGAGCCGACCGTCCAACCGGCCGGCCGAGCGAGATCAGTTTGGTGTCCATGTAGCCGAGCAGGCCTTCCATGCCGCTCTCCGACCCATAGCCGCTTTCCTTGACGCCGCCGAACGGCGTCTCCGGCTGCGATATGCCATAGTGATTGACCCCGACCATGCCGGCTTCCAGCGCCGCCGACACGCCATGGGCGCGCTCCAGATCGGCGGTGAAGACATAGGCGGCGAGGCCGTAGGCAAGGCTGTTGGCCATTGCCACGGCCAGGCCGAGACTGTCGAAGGGCATGATCGCCGCGATCGGGCCGAACGGCTCCTCGCGCATCAAAGGCGCCTCGGCCGGAACGTCGCGCATCACCGTCGGCTGGAAGAAATAGCCGGCACCATCGAGGCGTCTGCCGCCCGTGGCGAGACGTCCACCGGCCGCCTGCGTCTGCGCGACCAGCCGTTCCATCGCGGCGAGCCGGCGCTCATGGGCGAGCGGACCCATCTCGGTTCCGCGTTCCAGGCCATTGCCGAGCGTGAGAGCGGAAGCCGCGGCGGCGAAGGCTTCGACGAACCGGGCATAGGCCGGTCGGGCGACGAAGAAGCGCGTCGGCGAGGTGCAGATCTGCCCGGCATTGCGATACTTGGCCGTCACCGACCGGGCGACGACCGCCGCGATATCGGCGTCCTCAAGCACGAGGACCGGGGCATGGCCGCCGAGTTCGGGGGTGAAGCGCTTCATGCCGGCCGCAGCGAGCGCGCCGATCTCGCGGCCGACGACGAGCGAGCCGGTGAAGGAGACCTTGCGCGTGGCGGGCGCGGTGACGAGCTGGCGGGCGATCGGGCCGGGTTCGCCCAGGACCAGATTGAGCACGCCTTCGGGCAGCCCCGCTTCGGCGAAGCACTCGACCAGCATGACCGCCGTGCCGGGCGTATTCTCCGCCGGCTTGAGAATGCAGCTACAGCCGGCGGCGAGCGCGCCGCCGATCTTGCGGCTGGGCAGGTTGGCCGGGAAGTTCCACGGCGTCAGCGCCGCCACCGGCCCGACCGGCACCTTCATCACCACCTGCGACAGGATGTCGCCGCTGCGGCTCGGCACCACGCGGCCATAGGCCCGCTTGCCCTCCTCCGCCAGGAAATCGATGACATCCGCCGAGAGCGTCACCTCGCGCACCGCTTCGGCGAGAGGCTTGCCCTGCTCCAGCGTCATGATTTCGCCGATCTCGGATGCCCGGGCGCGCATCCGGTCGCTGGCGCGGCGGAGGACGGCGAACCGTTCCAGGGCGGTCAGGCCCGACCAGAGCGCGAAGCCCCGCTGAGCTGCGGCCAGGGCGGCCGCGACCTCCGCCTCGCCGGCCAACGGCAGATCGGCCAGCCTCTCGCCGGTGGCCGGATTGCGCACCGGCCAATGCCGATCGCCCGCGCCGCCCTGCCATTGGCCGGCGATGAAATGGCGTAGCTCCGGATATCGAGCAACCATCGGCTGGACCTTGGCGGCTGGACCTTGGCGATTAGCGGACTCACGGTGATTACAATCCGCCGGTCCGCTCATTGTCAATCATTTCATCTCATTGACAACGATTTTTTAAACGCCGATCATGCTTTTCGCCGTTCGCGTGGAGGGCTTGAGAGCGCGGGGCGCAAGTGGAGAATTCAGGCGATGAAACGTGACGTTTTGCTGCTCGATTTCGGCGGCGTGATCAGCAAGACCTTGTTCGAGTGCCACGCGGATACCGAGCGCCAGTTCGGCCTGCCGCCGGGCAGCCTGCGCTGGCGCGGGCCGCTTGAACCCGAGGCCGACGACTTGTGGCGGGCGATGCTGGCCGACGAGATCACGGAGCGGGAATATTGGCGCCGCCGCGCGGCCGAGATCGGGGTGATGGTCGGCCGCCCGATCGAGGTCAAGGACCTGATCGGCGCGACGCGGGGCGATGATCCCAACCGGATCGTGCGGCCGGAAGCGGTGGCGACGATCCGCAAGGCCCGGGCCGCGGGCTGTCGCATCGGCGTGCTGAGCAACGAGCTGGAGCTTTTTTATGGTCGCGAGGCGCTGGACAAGCTCATGATCCTCAATGCCGTCGACTGCCTGATCGATGGTTCATGGTCGGAGATCCTGAAGCCCGCGCCCGAAGCCTATGCCCGCGCGCTGACGGCTCTTGGCAGCGACGCGGAGCGCACCTTGTTCGTTGACGATCAGCCGCGCAATGTCGCCGGCGCGCGGCGGGTCGGGCTGACCGCGCTTGCCTTCGACGTGCGCGATCCCGCCGCTTCCTTCCGCCAGGTCGAGCAACTGCTGGAGATATGACGATGGCAAGCCGGACGCACGACAATTTCCTCCGCTCCCACAATGCCCGCCATGTCTGGCACCCGATGGCGCATCCAGCCGAGATGGAGGCCAATCCGCCCCGCATCATCGTCTCGGGCGAAGGCGTGCATGTCACCGATATCGACGGCCGTCGCCTGCTCGATGCCGTTGGCGGCTTGTGGAACGTCAACCTTGGCTATTCCTGCGAGCCGATCAAGCGAGCGATGGCGGCGCAGCTTGAAACCCTGCCCTATTACTCGGCCTTTCGCGGCACGACCCATCCCGGCGTGATCGACCTCTCGCACCGGCTGGTCGAGATGACGGCGCCCGAGGATATGGCGCGGGTGTTCTTCACCTCGGGCGGCTCGGATTCGGTCGAGACGGCGCTTAGGCTCGCCCGCCAGTATTGGAAGCTCGAAGGCCAGCGCGACCGGACCAAGTTCATCGCCCTGACCCGCGGCTATCACGGCACCCATTTCGGCGGCGCCTCGGTCAACGGCAATGCCAATTTCCGCCGCCAGTACGAGCCGCTGATGCCCGGCGTCTTCCATATCCCGGCGCCCTGGACCTATCGCAATCCCTTCGATGAGCGCGACCCCGAGCGCCTGGCGGAAATCTGCGCCCGCCTGCTCGACGAGCAGATCGCCTTCCAGGGGCCCGATACGGTCGCCGCCTTCATCGCCGAGCCGGTGATGGGTTCGGGCGGGGTCATCGTGCCGCCGGCAAGCTTCTGGCCCCGGGTCCGCGAGGTGTGCGACCGCCATGGCGTGCTGCTGATCGCCGACGAAGTGGTGACCGCCTTCGGGCGCACCGGCAGCCTGTTCGGCTGCCGCGGCTGGGGCGTCGCGCCCGACTTCATCTGCGTCGCCAAGGCCATCACTTCGGGCTATTTCCCGCTCGGCGCGACGCTGATCAACCGGCGCGTCGCCGACGCCTTCTCGGCCAATCGCGACGGCCGCGGCCAGCTCTGGCCTGGATCTCCCTCCCGCGGCCACCCGGTCGGCTGCGCGGCGGCCATGGCGGCCCTCGATGCCACGCTGGAACAGGATCTTCCCGGCCGGGCCAAGGCGGAAGGCGCCCATTTCAACGCCCACCTCGCCGCGCTGGCGGAACAGGATCCGGCGATCGGCGAGGCGCGCGGGCCCGGGCTCATGGCGGCGCTGGAGCTGGTGCGCGACAAGCAGAGCCGCCCGCCGGCCGGC
>CALCYJ010000073.1 GCA_937905845.1 uncultured Rhodospirillales bacterium | reverse complement strand
GATTTCTGCCCTCAAGGGAATCCCCGATTCAAATAAAACCGAACACGCTCTAGCGCGTTTCTTGAGCCTATTCCGCGGCGTCGGAGGCCGAGGGCAGCTTGTAGTCGCGGAAGCGCTCGCGCAGCTTGGTCTTGAGCAGCTTTCCCGTCGCGGTATGGGGCAGTTCGTCGACGAAGACGACATCGTCGGGCAGCCACCATTTGGCGATGCGCGGCGCGAGGTAGGCGAGCAGGTCGGCGCGGCTCACCTCGCCCCCCTTCTTCTTCACCACCACGAGCAGCGGCCGCTCCTGCCATTTGGGATGCGGCACGCCGATCACCGCCGCTTCCTGAACCGCGGGATGGCCGACCGCCTCGTTCTCGAGATCGATCGAGCTGATCCATTCGCCGCCCGACTTGATCACGTCCTTGGAACGGTCGGTGATCTGCATATAGCCGTCGGGATCGAGCGTCGCGACATCGCCCGTATCGAACCAATTGTCGGGGTCCAGGATCTGGCCGCCGTCGTTGCGGAAATAGCCGCTCGTGATCCACGGGCCGCGCACCAGGAGATTGCCGAACGCCTTGCCATCGCGCGGCAGTTCCCGTCCCTCGTCGTCGGTGATCTTGAGATCGACGCCATAGACGCCGCGGCCCTGCTTGACCTGCACTTCGAGCTGCTCATCGAAGGGCCGGTCGAGATGCTTGGGCAGCAGATTGCCGATGGTGCCGATCGGGCTCATCTCGGTCATGCCCCAGGCATGCATGGTGCGGGCGCCGAACTGATCGTGGAAACGCTGGATCATGGCGCGCGGCGCCGCCGAGCCGCCGATCACCACGCGGGCAAGCTTGCTGAGCTTCGCGTCCTTGTGCTGGTCGAGATACTGGAACAGCATCAGCCATACCGTCGGCACGCCGGCCGTCACCGTCACGCCCTCGTCGCGCAGCAGTTCGAACACGCTTTTGCCGTCCATCGCCATGCCGGGAAAGACCAGCTTGGCGCCGCACATCGCCGCGCCATAGGGAATGCCCCAGGCATTGGCATGGAACAGCGGCACGATGACGAGGATGGAATCGCCGCTGTTGATGCCGAACGTGTCGGCCATGCAGACGCCGAAGGAATGCAGCACCGTCGAGCGGTGGGAATAGAGCACGCCCTTGGGATTGCCGGTGGTGCCGGAGGTGTAGCAGAGCGAGGAGGCGGTATTCTCGTCGAAGACCGGCCAGGTAAGCTGGTCGCTCTGGGCGCCAAGCAGCGTTTCGTAGCATTGCACGTTGGGCAGGCTGGTCTTGGGCATATGCGCTTCGTCCGTCATCACGACGAAGCCCTTGACGCTCTTGAGCTTGTCCTTCAATCCTTCGAGGAGCGGCACGAAGGTGAGATCGACGAAGATGTAGCGGTCTTCCGCGTGGTTGACGATATAGTCGATCTGCTCGGGGAAAAGCCGCGGATTGATCGTATGCAGCACCAGGCCCAGCCCCGACACGGCGTAATAGAGTTCGAGATGGCGATAGCTGTTCCAGGCCAGCGTCGCCACCCGGTCGCCGAACTGGACGCCCAGAGTGGTCAGGGCGTTGGCCAGGCGTTTCGAGCGCCGGTTGACCTCGCGGTAATTGGTGCGATGGATCGGGCCTTCGATGGTGCGCGATACGATTTCGGTATCGCCGTGATAGGTCGCTGAATACTCGATCAAGGACGAGATCAGCAACGGCGTTTCTTGCATCAATCCGCGCATGGTGCCTCCCTAAAATACTGCCGGCGGGCTGTTTTCCGGCCAGCATAGGCAGAGCGCCGTCGCAGGTAAAGCCCCGGCACCTCAGGTCCGGGCCGCAGAGCCGCCGACGACCCTATCGGCCCAGGCGATGAAGTCGGCGGTCGCTTCCAGGCGGTTGGTATCGTTAAAGATTTCGTGGCGGCCACCGTCATAGAATTTGTGCTCGACGTGCTGCAAGCCCTGGTGCTTGTAGGCGGCGACAAGCTGGCGTGGCCCCTTGGTCGCGCCGCCCACGGGATCGAGCGCGCCGGCCAGGATCAGGACCGGCAGATCCTTCGGCACGCGCGCGAGATGCGCCGGGCCGGCGATGCGCGGGAGTGCCGCCAGCAGATCGAGCCAGAACCCGGTCGTGCAGCGGAATCCGCACAAAGGATCGGCGATATAGCGATCGACCTCGTCGCCCTCGCGCGAGAGCCAGTCGAACGGCGTGCGGGCGGGCGCGAAAGCCTTGTTGAAACCGCCGAAGGAAAGCCTCTCCAGCAGCCGGCTCCGGCCCCGCTTGCCGTGGCGCAGTCGCTCGGCCCGCGCGATGAGGCGCCCGAGCCCGATGAGCGGCGGCGGCCGGCCGCTCGCCCCCGAAAGCGCCACCCCGGCCAGCGCGTCGCCATGGCGGGCGATGTAATCCTGCGCCAGGAAGGCGCCCATGGAATGGCCGAGCAGGACGATGGGCCGCCCGGGATGGGCGAGCGCGATGCGCAGCGTGAGGTGCCACAGGTCGTCGACCGTCTTTTCCCACCCTTTGTGATTGGCGAAATGGCCAAGATCCGCCGGCCTCAGCGCCGTCTGCCCGTGGCCGCGGTGATCGTCGGCATAGACGGCGAAGCCCGCCTCCGTCAGCGCCTGCGCCAGCCTTTCGTAGCGTCCCGAATGTTCCGCCATTCCATGGGCGATCTGCACCACCGCCCGCGGCACGTCGTCGGGCAGCCAGCGCCGAACGAAGATCGGCACCCCGCCGCTTGGCATGATGAAACTGTCCGCCTGCATGTCGAAACTCCCGCCTTGGAGCCGGATCCGTTTCCGTGGTATCGAAATCCCGCCCGTGCGCTCAAGTTTGAAAATGATCTTGTCGAAAAAGTGGCCGCCGCTTTAGTCGTGGGATCATGCTCTAATGACGCTCGACCCCTCAATCCCAAGGAGACGCGGATGACCCCCCCAGGCAATTCGCCGGCGAGCCGCGACATCGCCAGCCTGATCCATCCCTATACCCATCTGGCGCAGCACGAGGAGCAGGGGCCGCTGATCATCGAGCGGGGTCGCGGCATCCATGTCTTCGATGATTCCGGCAAGGAATATATCGAGGGAATGGCCGGCCTGTGGTGCACCTCCTTGGGGTTCGACGAGGAAGCACTGATCGCGGCGGCGGTGGCGCAGATGCGCAAGCTGCCCACCTATCATATTTTCTCCCATAAGAGCACGAACCCGGCCATCGCGCTGGCCGAAAAGCTCAAAGCCATGGCGCCGGTGCCCTTCTCCAAGGTGCTGTTCGCCAATTCCGGTTCGGAGGCGAACGACACGGTGATCAAGCTGGCCTGGTACTATAACAACGCGCTCGGCCGGCCGCAGAAGAAGAAGATCATCTCCCGCGTCAAAGCCTATCACGGCGTCACGATCGCCGCCGCGAGCCTCACCGGCCTGCCCAACAACCACCGCGACTTCGACCTGCCGCTGCCCGGCATCCTGCATGCCGACTGCCCGCATCATTACCGTTTCGGCCTGCCCGGCGAGAGCGAGGAGGATTTCGCCACCCGCCTGGCCGCGAACCTCGAAGCGCTGATCCTGCGCGAGGGTCCCGATACGATCGCCGCCTTCATCGCCGAGCCGGTGATGGGCGCCGGCGGCGTGATCGTCCCGCCCCGGACCTATTTCGACAAGATCCAGGTGGTGCTGAAGAAATACGACATCCTGATGGTGGCCGACGAGGTCATCTGCGGCTTCGGCCGCACCGGCAATGTCTGGGGCAGCCAGACCTTCGGCATCCGCCCCGACATCCTCACCTGCGCCAAGCAGCTTTCCTCCGCCTATCTGCCGATCTCGGCGCTGATGCTGTCCGAGCCGATCTATCAGGCGATGGTGGCGGAAAGCCGCAAGATCGGCACTTTCGGCCATGGCGTCACCTATGCCGGCCATCCGGTGCCGGCGGCGGTGGCGCTGCGCACGCTCGAGCTTTACGAGGAACGCGACACGTTCGGCCATGTCCAGGCGGTGGCGCCGCGTTTCCTGGGCCGTTTCGAGCGCCTGCGCGACCATCCCCTGGTCGGCGAGGTCAGGGGCGTCGGGCTGATCGGCGCCACCGAGCTGGTCGCCGACAAGAAGACCCGCGCGCCCTTCGAGCCGGCGCGCGCCGTCGGCGCCCATGTCGCCGCCCGCGCCCAGGACAATGGGCTGATCCTGCGGGCGATGGGCGATTCCCTGGCGCTCTGCCCGCCGCTCATCATCACCGAGGGTGAAATCGACACGATGTTCGACCGGCTGGAGCGCGCTCTCGACGACACCGCCCACTGGGCCCGCCGGGAGGGCCTGCTGGCCGCGGCCTGAACGCGCCCATGCCGCCTGGCAGCTGGAATCGGAAAAGGGCTCGTGCCTTTCCGCCCCCGACCGGCTGATTCCAGCCGGTCGGAAAGCGCGCGAGCCTGTTCCGCAAAAGTGGACGCCACTTTTGCGACAAGAACAGGCTCAGATATTAAACGTGCTGGCCGCCGTTGATATGGATCTCGGCGCCGTTGACATAGGACGAGGGCGCGGTGCAGAGGAAATAGATGGTGGCCGCCACCTCCTCCGGCCGGCCGAGGCGGCGCAGCGGAATTTCGCGCTGCACGATCTCGTCGGTGCCGGGCGACAGGATGGCGGTATCGATCTCGCCCGGCGCGATCGCATTGACGCGAATGCCGAGCGGCCCGAAGTCGCCGGCCATCTCCCGCGTGAGAGCGGCCAGCGCCGCCTTCGAAGTGGCATAGGCGGCGCCGGCGAAAGGATGCATCCTCGACCCCGCGATCGAGGTCACGTTGACGATCGAGCCCGCGGCCGCCTGCAATTCCCTCACCAGGCCGCGCGCCAGCAGCACGGGCGCGAAGAAATTGACGTTGAAGACCGCCTGCCAGGTCGCAAGCTCGGTATCGAGGGTGCCGAGCCGGCTCGAACCCTCGCCCTTGGGCGAAATGCCGGCATTGTTCACCAGCGCATCGAGCCGGCCGCCCTTGAGATGGGCCCGCAAGCCTTCGATCGCCGCCGGCAGCCCCGCTATGTCGGCAAGGTCGAGCTGGACGTGATTTTCCTCGCCGCCCTCCCAGGGGCAATGTTCGGAGAAGGCGTAGCGCGAGACGGTGACGACCCGCCAGCCGGCCGCGCTGAAGCGCTTCACCGTGGCATGGCCGATCCCCCGGCTGGCACCGGTAAGGAGCAACGTCTTCTGGCTGTCCGGCATGCTGCGAGCCTAGAGCAATTCCAGGAAAAGTGGAACCGCTTTTCCGTCCGGAATTGCGGCAACACAAAGGGTTGGAGCGGTTTCGCGACTCCAGAAAACCGAACCCGCTCCAGAGCGAAACCGGGCCCGAGGGAACCGGATTTCGTACCCCGAACCTCATGCCGCCGGATCCGCGGCCCCCGTCTCCGGCCCGACCAGGCGCAGGATCTCGGTGCCGCCCTGGCGCCCGCGCAGCACATGGGCGCCGCAGGAGACGAAGGTGAAGCCCGCACCGGCCGCCGCCGCGGTATCGCCGCTGACCAGGGCGACGACCGCGCTTCCCTCGGGCGTCACCTCCTTGCCCAGTTCGCACAGCCGCTCGGCGCTGTTCACCGTATCGCCGACGATCGTATAGCTCATCCGGCTGCCGCCGCCGATATTGCCGACCGTCACCGGCCCGGTATGGATGCCGATGCGCAGGCGGATGGCGATGCCGCCCCGCGCCTTCTGGCGCGCATTCTCGGCATCGACCGCGGCGATGATGGCGAGCGCGGCGCGGCAGGCCCTGAGCGCATGATCCTCCTGGATCTCGGGCGCGCCCCAGAAGGCCATCATCCCATCGCCGAGATATTTGTCCACGGTGCCGCCCTCGCCGTCGATGCAATGATCGAGGATGGAGAAGTGGCTGTTGAGGAAGGCCGCGACCTCGCCCGCCCCCATCTGCTCGGAGAGCGTGGTGAAGCCGGCGATGTCGGTGAACATGACGGTGATGCGGCGTTCGACCGATTGCAGCTCGCCGGTCTGACCAAGCTGGATGAGCCGCCGGACCAGGCTGCGCGGCACGTAGGTTTCAAACCAGCGCAACCCATCGAGCATGGCATTGAAGGCCGCCGCCGCCTCGTCCAGCTCGCGCAGCCGGCTCCTGGGCAGGCGCCGCGCGGCGCCGAATTCGAGCGAGCGCACGCTCTTGGCCGCGCCGGCCAGGGCGACGAGGCGGCGGTTGAGCAGACCGCCGACCAGCCAGGCGAGCAGCACCGCCAGCACCAGAATGGCGGAGCCGGCGATCAGCGCCGTCACCATGCGCTCCATCGCCGCCGAGAGCGTCGTCTCCGGCAGATAGGTGCCGATCAGCCAGGGCTTGGTGCTGTAGCGGCGGGTCGCGTGATAGACGAAGAGATAGCTCTGGCCGCCGATATGCCGGATGCGGCCGACGGGTCCGAGCAGAAGCTGGGAGCGTTCGCGGTCCTCGAAGCTGCCACGCGACCAGATCTGCGCCAGGATGGGATCGCGCACCTGATCGAGATCCGGCATCGGCTCGGCCGCCGACAGGCCGGGGACGCCGGCGGCCAGATTGGGATGGGCCAGGACATGGGTGTGATCGGCGAGAATGAAGGCGGTAGCCTGCGACTGCGAGGCGAGATCGCTCAGGCTCGCCGAGAGATCGGCGACCGAGATCACGATGAAAAGCACGCCGGCGAAGCGGCCCTGCTCGCGCACCGGCGCCCGCAGGTTGATGAGCGGCTGGCGCAGATCGTTGCTCCAGACGATATTGCCCCAGTAGGGCCCGGACGCGGTCTTCGAGGCCTCGAGCGCCGGGCGGATCGCCGCCTCGCGGCTCTCGTCCGTCATGTCGCTTTCGACGCCCGTGAGCGGGCTGCGATAGACCCGGATCAGCCGTCCGTCCGGGGCGGCGAAGGCGATGGCGGTGACCTGGGGGGTCGCGGCCAGCGCACCGGCCGCCAGATCGAGGAAGCGGTGGTCGTGCAGCGGATCGATATGCTGCTTGGCGATCAGGTTGCTCAGGAACACCGCCTGCTCGTGCGCCGGATCGAGCAGGGCGGCGACGCGGCCCTGCACCTCGGTCACGATCAGCTCGGCGCGGGCGCGCGCCAGGTCGATGGTATTCTGCTGGCCGCTCCACAGCGCCAGGATGAAGACGCTCGCCACCGCGGCGATCATCAGCCCGCTCAGGCCGAAGATGAGCAGCGCCGAGATCGGAAGGCGCATGACGGGCCGGAGCCATTCCTCCCGGTGCGCGGGTTTCCGCCTCAGAATCATGACGCCTTTCTTCTCTTCGCAGGGGAAACACGCATCGCCCGCGCCGCGGCCTCAATGGGTCATCAGGACCGGGATGGTCGTATGCGCCAGGACCTCGCCGGTGACGCCGCCGAAGATCAGACGGCGCATGCGGCTGCGGGTATAGGCGCCCTGGACCATGAAATCGGCGCCGGCCGCGGCGGCGGCGGCGAGCAGCGTCTGGCCCAGGGTCCGGTCGCTCGCCGGCAGCGCCGCGCTCTCCGCCTTGACGCCGTGCCAGGTGAGATAATCGACGGCATCCCCGGCCCGCGGCCCATAGACCGTGTCGTCTTCGACCGAGAGGACGACCACCCGCTCGGCCGCCTCGAGGAAGGGGAGCGAGAGCGCCACGGCGCGCGAGACCTCGACCGAGCCGTTCCAGGCGATGGCGATGACGCGGCCGAAACTTTCCTGCAGCGCCTGCGGCACCACCAGGACCGGCCGCCCGGCTTCGCGCAGCGCCGCTTCGAGCGCCGGCGGCGGGCTGACCTCGCCGGTCGCGGGCGGCTTGCCGGCGAGGATGAGATCGGCGAGCCGTCCGCGCTCGGCCATCAGCTCGTCCTCCCGCCCCACCCGGCTGGTGAAACTTGCGGAAAAGCCGTGCCGGCCCGGGCTGACGTTCAGGGCCGCGCCATGTTCCGCCGCCAGCCGGTCGAACAGGCGCCGGGCGGCGCCGCCGCGCTCGCCGCCGTCGCGCTCGGCCGCGGCCATGATCTGCTCGATCATGCCCGAGGTCATGCCCTCGCCGACGAAGGCGACCGCATCGCGGGGATCGGGCGCCGCATAGAAGGCTTCGACATGGCTCTGGAAGCGGCGGGCCACGCGAAAGGCGCTTTCCAATACCGCCGCCTCGCCCTGGTGTCCGGCGAGGGGAACGAGAATCTTGCGCAGGCTCATGCTGGTTCTCCGCTCCAAAGGGTCCCGGGGTGAAGCCCATCCTCGTGCGTCCGACCCATCGTGGATCGGATTTCGCCCGCCGCCTACCGATATCGATCCCGCAACCGATCAGGCAACCGATCCGGGCGGCGGCCAGGCCTCAAGGATAGAGCCGGCCGCTCGCCCATCCCTCGCCGCTCCTGGTATAGAGCACCCGGTCGTGCAGGCGGAAGGGCCGGTCCTGCCAGAATTCGAGGCGCTGCGGCTGAAGGCGGAAGCCGATCCAGTAAGGCGGCCGCGGCACCGGCCCGAGGCCGAAACGCGCCGCGGTGCGCGCCGCCGCCTGCTCCAGCTCGAAACGGCCGTGCAAGGGGCGCGACTGCTGCGACGCCCAGGCGCCGATCTGGCTGTTGCGCGGGCGGGAGGCGAAATAGGCGTCGGCCTCGGCCTCGGGAACCGGCACGACCGGCCCTTCGACGCGCACCTGCCGGCGCAGGCTTTTCCAGTGAAAGCAGAGCGCGGCGTGCGGATTGGCCAGAAGCTCCAGGCCCTTCTGGCTCTCGCCGTTGGTATAGAAGACGAAGCCTGCCGCATCCACCCCCTTGAGCAGGACCATGCGCACGGACGGACGGCCCTCCGCCGTGGCACTCGCGAGAGCCATGGCATTGGCATCGTTGGGCTCACTGGCTTCCGCCTCGTTGAGCCAGGCGGAAAAAAGCGCGATCGGGTCGGAGGAAGACGCGGAGGTCATGACGCAACCGGTTGGGAAGGCGGGGATTGAAGCGGCGATCTGCTTGGGGCGCTGGCGGAACGATACAGAGCCGATGCCGCGAGATCAATCGAGCAGGGGCCGCGCCGGCTTAGGCCCTGCCGGGTGGCGCCGGCCCGGCCGCCTCCTTGATATTGCCATATTGTTTCCGATCTATGGATCCGAAAGTCTTGCCCTGCCCTGGCCGCGGCGCAGGAATCGAACCCAGTTGCACCGCAAGAGGCGGGCGAAATCCGATTCCATAGGGCCGGGTTTCGCTCTAATGTTTCTTCCGGGGCGAGGAATGCCGGCGCGCGGGTCGCGCGGCGGTCGAGACCTGTTATCAAGAAGGACGTAGCCCCGATGAGATCGACGAAATTCGCTGTGGCGGCGCTGGCCCTTGGGCTGCTCGCGGCCTGTACCGACCAATCCGGTCCCAAGCAGGATGTCGGCACCGTGCTGGGCGGCGTCGGCGGCGCGGTGGTGGGTGCCCAGTTCGGCCGCGGCGCCGGCCGGCTCGTGGGCGTTGCCGCCGGCACCCTGCTCGGCGCCCTGATCGGCAGCCAGGTTGGCAAGTCGCTCGATCAGGCCGACCAGATGTATGCCAACCAGGCCAATCAGCGCGCTTTGGAATCCGCCCCGATCGGCCAGGCCTCCACCTGGCGCAACCCCGACAGCGGCAATAGCGGCACCGTGACGCCGATCAAGACCTACAGCAATCCGAACGGCCAATATTGCCGCGAATTCCAGCAGACGATCACGGTCGGCGGCCAGACGCAATCGGCCTACGGCACCGCCTGCCGCCAGCCCGACGGCACATGGCGGATCGTCAGCAACTAGGCCCCAAGCTGGAACCCAAGCGCCGCCGCCGCCGGCTGGCTCTGGCTTGGCGGTGGCTGGCGATGGGGCTGGCGATGGCGGGCGGGCTGATGCTCGCACCGCCGGCGCGGGCGGATTTCGTCGCCGGCGTCCGGGCCTATGATGCCGGCGATTACGCCACCGCCTATCGGGAATGGCTGCCGCTGGCGGAGGATGGCGATGTCGCCGCCATGCGCAATATCGGCACGCTCTACCGCCTGGGCCGGGGCGTGAAGCAGGATTTCGCGCAGGCGGCGCATTGGTACCGCGGGGCGGCCGAACTCGGCTTTTCCCATGCCGAAACCAATCTCGGCGAATTGTACCTGACCGGCGAAGGGGTGCCGCAGGATGCCGCCGAAGCCGCCCGCTGGTTCACACGGGCGGCGAACCAGGGCGAAGGGCTCGCCGCCTTCTCGCTCGCCGCCTTGTATGAAAGCGGCCGCGGCGTGACGCAGAACGAAGGCACGGCCCTCTTCTGGTACCGGCGTGCGGCGGCGGCGGGCTATGCACCGGCTCAGGCCCGCCTTGCCGCGCTGGGTCCCGTCATGCCGCCCGCCTCATCGCCGCCGGCGCCGGTCGCCAAGCCCGCGCCAGCGCCGAAACCAGCGTCAATGCCAATAGCAACGCCAATGCCACCGCCGCCGCCCATCGATCCTCATGCCGGATTGGCCGCCTATCAGGCCGGGAATTATCAGCAGGCGCTGGCGGAAGCACTGCCGGCGGCGCGCGCGGGTTCCGCCGCCGCGCAATATCTGCTGGGGGAACTGTTCCGCGATGGCAGCGGCGTGCCGCCCGACCCGGCGCGCGCGCAATCCTGGTTCATCCTCGCCGCCCGCGGCGGCAATGAAGCGGCGGCGCGGGCGCAGGCGGCGCTCTCGCCGCAATTGAGCCCGGCGCAGCAGGCGAAGGCGCAAATCCTGCTGAAGACCTGGCGGACCGGCGACTAGAGGGTCTGGCGGACCGGCTCGTCCGGGACTTTAACCATTTGGCGGCATGTCCCATGTAACCCTATGATGCGCGAGGGGGCTTAAGGCCCGCCCGCGATTTGATCCGCCGGGGCATGATCTGGTCGGCTCGACCCGAGTATGCTCTTAACGTATTGTTTTAACGCATATTCCTGCAAGACACAGCGGGTCCGCCCCGTCTTGGGAATAGGCTCTGGGGCCACGGCCCGGCAGGGTGCACATGAAGGATCCCTACCAGATCCTGGGCGTGGCGCGGGGCGCCAGCCACGACGAGATCAAGAAGGCTTACCGCAAGCTGGCCAAGGAGCTGCATCCCGACCGCCATCCCGGCAATGCCAAGATCGGCGAGCGCTTCAAGGAGGTTTCGGCCGCCTATCACATCGTCGGCGACGAGACGCTGCGCGCGCGCTTCGACCGGGGCGAGATCGATGCCGGCGGGGCGGAACGGGCGCCGGGGGGCGCTGGGCGCGCCTATGCCCATGCCGGCGGCAATGCCCGTGGTCCGCAGGGGTTCCAGGGTTTCGCCGCGGGCGAGGCGGAGGATCTTTTCGCCGAATTGTTTGGCAATTTCCGCCGCGGCGCCTCGCGGGCAGGGGCCGGCGCGGGCGGCGGCGCACGCGGCGGCGATCAGCATTTCAGCCTCAAGATCACCTTCCTCGAAGCGGCCCAGGGCGCGACGCGGCGTCTCTCGCTGCCCAGCGGCAAGACGCTCGACGTCAAGATCCCGGCCGGCGTCGAGGAGGGCCAGCAGATCCGCCTGAAGGCTCAGGGCGAGCCCGGCATGGGCAGCGGGGCGGCGGGCGATGCCCTGATCGAGGTACAGATCGAGCCGCACGCCTTCTTCGTGCGCAAGGGCCAGGACATCCATCTCGAACTGCCGGTGACCGTGCCCGAGGCGGTGCAGGGCGCCCGCATCACCGTGCCGACGATCGATGGCATGGTCGCGCTCACCGTGCCCAAGAATTCCAACAGCGGCAGCGTGCTGCGGCTCAAGGGCAAGGGCATCCACGCCGCCAGAAGCGGCGCCGGCGATCAATATGTGAAGCTCAAGGTCGTGCTGCCGGAGACCCCCGATCCGGCGCTCGAACGCTTCATTGCCTCCTGGAAACCGGCCGTCCCCTATAACGTGCGCGCCCGCTTCACGCTGGATTAGCGGCGCGGGCGCCGGCACGGGCACCGGCGGGCGGGCAGCCTCGCGCCTGGATTGACCGGCCCGGGCATTCGTGTAGGATGCCGCGGTTTGTCGAACCCGGGTAGCGCGATGGCTTTTCCATGACCGACCACCAACCCCTGATGGCCGGGAAACGTGGCCTGATCATGGGGATCGCCAACGAACGTTCCATCGCCTGGGGCATCGCCAAGGCCGTCGCGGCCCAGGGCGCGGAGCTGGCCGTGACCTATCAGGGGGAAGCGCTCGGCAAGCGGGTGCAGCCGCTGGCGGAACGTCTCGACGCGCGCCTGGTGCTGCCGTGCGATGTGACCGACGCCGCCTCGATGGACGCGGTCTTCGCCCGGCTGGAAAAGGAATGGGGCCGCCTCGACTTCCTGGTCCATGCCGTGGCCTATTCCGACAAAGAACAGCTCAAGGGCCGCTATATCGACACGACGCTCGACAATTTCGCCCTGTCGATGAACATCTCCTGCTATTCCTTCACCGCGCTCTGCCGGCGGGCGGAGCCGCTGATGACGAGCGGCGGCAGCCTTCTCACCCTGACCTATTTCGGCGCCGAGAAAGTGATGCCGCACTATAACGTCATGGGCGTGGCGAAGGCGGCGCTGGAGGCGAGCGTACGCTATCTCGCGGTCGATCTCGGCCCCAAGGGCATCAGGGTCAATGCCGTCTCCGCCGGACCGATCAAGACGCTGGCGGCGGCGGGCATCGGCGATTTCCGCTATATAATGCGCTGGAACGAGTACAATTCGCCGTTGCGCCGCACCGTCACCATCGACGAGGTCGGCAATGCCGGGCTCTATCTCCTGAGCGATCTCGGCAGCGCCGTCACCGGCGAGGTGCATCATGTCGATGCCGGCTACAATGTGGTCGGGATGAAGGCGATCGACGCCCCGGACATCAGCATCGTCTGAGCCCGCAGGCGCGGGAGGGACGATGTCGCACAATACTTTCGGCCATCTCTTCCGCGTCACCACCTGGGGCGAGAGCCACGGCCCGGCGCTGGGCTGCGTCGTCGACGGCACGCCGCCCGGCATTCCGCTCTCCGAGGAGACGATCCAGCACTGGCTCGACCGGCGCCGGCCCGGACAGTCGCGCTTCACCACCCAGCGCCGCGAGCCCGACCAGGTGCGCATCCTCTCCGGCACGTTCGAGGGACGCACTACCGGCACGCCGATCAGCCTTATGATCGAGAATGTCGATCAGCGCTCCAAGGATTACAGCGACATCAAGGAGAAGTTCCGCCCCGGCCATGCCGACTATACTTATTGGGTCAAGTACGGCATCCGCGATTACCGCGGCGGCGGCAGGGCCTCGGCGCGCGAGACGGCGGCCCGCGTCGCCGCCGGCGCCATCGCCCGCGCAATTCTGGCGGCGGCGCTGCCCGCCTTTACCCTGCGGGGCGCGCTGATCCAGGTTGGCGAGCGCCGGATCGAGCGCCATCGCTGGAACTGGGCGGCGGCCGAGCAGAATCTTTTCTGGTGCCCCGATCCGGTCGCAGCCGGTGAGTGGGAGGAGTATCTCGACCGGGTGCGGCACGATGGATCCTCCGTCGGCGCGGTGATCGAACTGGTGGCGAGCGGCCTGCCGGCGGGCCTTGGCGCCCCGGTCTATGGCAAGCTCGACGCCGATCTCGCCGGCGCACTGATGAGCATCAATGCGGTGAAAGGCGTGGAGATCGGCGAGGGCTTCGCCGCCGCCGCCCTTTCGGGCGAGGCCAATGCCGACGAAATGCGCATGAACGAGGGAAAAGCGCATTTCCTCTCCAACCATGCCGGCGGCATCCTCGGCGGCATCTCCACCGGGCAGGACATCATCGCCCGCTTCGCCGTCAAGCCGACCTCCTCCATTCTCCAGCCGAGGCGCACCATCGACACGGCGGGAAGCGAGACGGAGATCGCCACCCGCGGCCGCCACGACCCCTGTGTCGGCATCCGCGCCGTGCCGGTCGGCGAGGCCATGATGGCCTGCGTCTTGGCCGACCATCAGCTCCGTC
>CALCYJ010000072.1 GCA_937905845.1 uncultured Rhodospirillales bacterium | reverse complement strand
TCGAAGACGTCCGCAACGCGCTGGCCAATACCAGCGTCGATCAACCCAAGGGCGATCTGGAGAACCAGCACCGCTCGATCACCCTTGATACCAACGACCAGCTCTTCGACGCCAAGGCCTTCGGCAATGTGATCGTCGCCTACCGGAACGGCAGCCCGGTGCGGGTCAAGGATATCGGTCAGGTGATCGATTCGGTCGAGGCCGACCGGGTCGGCGCCTGGTATGGACAGCAGCAGGCCGAGCTGCTGTTCATCCATCGGGCCGCGGGCGCCAATACGGTTGCAACCGTCGCCCGGATCAAGGCGCTGATGGGGCAGCTTCGAGCCTCCATCCCGCCCACGGTCAAGATCGATCTGGTCTCCGATCGGACCGACACGATCCGCGCGTCCGTGTCCGACGTGCGCTTCACGCTGCTCCTCACCGTCTTTCTGGTGGTGATGGTCATCTTCGTCTTCCTGCGCAAGCTGTGGGCGACCATCATTCCCGGCATCGCCGTGCCGCTGTCGATCATCGGCACTTTCGCCGCCATGTATCTGCTGGGCTACAGTATCGACAATCTGTCGCTCATGGGATTGACCATCGCGGTCGGCTTCGTCGTCGACGACGCGATCGTCATGATTGAAAATATCGTGCGCTACATCGAGGCGGGAGAGACGCCGATGCAGGCGGCGCTGAAAGGCGCGGGCCAGATCGGCTTCACCATCATCTCCATCACCTGCTCGCTGATCGCGGTGTTCATCCCGTTGCTGCTGATGGGCGGCGTGATCGGGCGGCTGTTCCGCGAATTCGCCATGACGGTCTCGCTCGCGGTCCTGGCTTCCGCCTTCGTATCGCTCACCCTCACGCCGGTCATGTGCTCGCTGTTCCTGACCCGCGAGAAGCAGAACGATCACGGCGGACGGCTGAACCGGTTCGCGGAACGATTCTTCGACCGCATGCTGGAAATCTACGACCGCGGGCTGACCTGGGTGCTGCGGCACCAGTTCATCACCCTGCTGCCGACCCTGGCGCTGATCGTCGTCACCGGCATCCTCTATGTCGTCATTCCGAAGGGCTTCTTTCCGCAGCAGGACACGGGCTTCATCTTCGGCGAGGCCGATTCGCGGCAGGACATGTCCTTTGCCGGCATGTCTGAGCTGGCACGTCAGGTCATGGCCAAGGTCCAGGCCGACCCGGCGGTATCGGGCGTCGTCGGCTTCGTCGGCGCCACCGGCGGCAATGCGACCGAGAGCACCGCCCGGATCTTCGTCCAGCTCAAGCCTTTCGATCAGCGTTCCGCCACCGCCGACCAGGTGATCCAGCGCTTGCGCCCCGAGGTCGCGAAAGTCGCCGGCGTGAAGTTCTTCATGCAGGCGGGCCAGGACATCAGCGTCGGCGGCCGCCTCAGCCGGACGCAATACCAGTACACGCTCACCGACACGAATATCGAGGAACTCAATCACTGGTCGCCGATCTTCGAGCAGGCGATGAGCAAGCTTCCCGGCTTGCAGGATGTCGCCTCCGACCAGCAGATCGCCGCACCCCATATCGCCGTCGAGATCAACCGCGATGCCGCGTCACGGCTCGGCATAACGCCGGCGCTGATCGACGATACGCTCTATGACGCGTTCGGTTCGCGCGAGGTCGGCACCATCTTCACCGCCTCCAACCAGTACAAGATCATTCTGGAGGCGGAGCCGCAATTCCAGGCCGATGCCGCCGCCCTGTCCGAGCTTTACGTCGTAACCCCGGCCGGCGCGCGCGTTCCGCTCAGCGCGGTCGCGCATTTCGTGCCGAAGGTGGAATCGCTGACGGTAAACCACCAGGGACAATTCCCGGCGGTGACGCTCTCCTTCAATCTCGCGCCCGGCACGTCGCTCGGGCAGGCGGTCAACCGCATCGGCCGGATGCGGGAGACGCTCAGGGCGCCGGCGACCTTGCAAGGAACTTTCCAGGGCACGGCGCAGGCGTTCCAGAGCTCGCTGTCCTCGATCCCGATTCTGATCGCGGCCGCCATCCTCGTCGTCTATATCGTGCTCGGCGTTCTCTACGAAAGCTATATCCACCCGATCACCATTCTCTCGGCCCTCCCGTCGGCCGGCGTCGGCGCGCTGCTGATGCTGATGCTGTTCCATTACGATCTCAGCGTCATTGCCATCGTCGGCATCATCCTGCTGATCGGCATCGTGAAGAAGAACGCGATCATGATGATCGACTTCGCGCTGGAGGCGGAGCGCGACCACGGCAAGTCGCCGCTCGAAGCCATCCACGAGGCCTGCCTCCTGCGGTTCCGGCCGATCATGATGACCACCATGTCCGCGCTCTTCGCCGGCCTGCCGCTGGCACTCGGCCACGGCGCGGGTTCGGAGCTGCGCCGGCCGCTCGGCATCGCCATCGTCGGCGGCCTGCTGGTATCGCAATCCTTGACGCTCTATACGACGCCGGTGATCTATCTTTACCTGGATCGGCTGAACCGGATGCTCGGCCGCAAGAAAAAGCCCGCGCCCGACCGGGTGGGCGGCCGCGAGCGCGTGCATCCGGCGGAATAGCCGCCGCCAGGACGGGTGCCAGGACGGGTAGAAGCGCGCCTCACGGGATATCAGCATGACCTTGCCAAAGATCGAGACCGACGTGCTGATTGCCGGGGCGGGACCGGTCGGGTTGGTGCTCGCCATGGAGCTGGCGGCGCGCGGCACCCGCGTCGTCATCCTCGAGCCGCGCGCGCGGCTGGAGCCGCCCAACGTGAAATGCAATCACGTCTCGGCGCGCTCGATGGAGATCTTCCGACGCTTAGGCATTGCGGGAGAAGTGCGCCGGACCGGCCTGCCCGAGGATTATCCCCACGACATCGCCTACCGCATCACCGCGACCGGGCCGGAACTCTCGCGCATTCCCATTCCCTGCCGCCGCGACCGCTATACAATGGCCGAGGGACCCGATACCGGCTGGCCCACCGCGGAGCCGCCGCACCGCATCAACCAGATATATCTGGAGCCGGTCCTGTTCCGGCACGCCGAGGCGCAAGGCGCCATCCGCATCCTGAACCGGCAGGCTTTGCGCGATTTCATGCAAAGCGGAGAGGGCGTGCGCGCGGTGGCCGAAGACGTGGACACGGGCGAAACGCTCGAAGTCGAAGGCGCCTATCTCGTCGGCTGCGACGGCGGGCGCTCCCGGGTGCGCAAGAAGCTCGGCGTGCAATTGCTGGGCGATGCCGTGGTGCAGCGGGTTCAGTCGACCTATATCCGGGCACCCGATCTCCTGGCACGTTTTCAACACCGGCCGGCCTGGGCCACTTTCGCGCTGAACCCGCGGCGCTGCGGCAATATGTACGCGATCGACGGGCGCGAGCGCTGGCTGATCCACAATTACCTGCGCGAGGACGAGCCCGACTTCGAGTCCGTCGATCGCGATGCCTGCATCCGGACGATCCTGGGCGTGGATGAGGGCTTCGCCTATGACATCCTCAGCAAGGAGGATTGGTACGGGCGCCGGCTGGTGGCCGAGCGCTTTCGCGACCGCCGCGTGTTCCTATGCGGCGATGCGGCGCATCTGTGGGTGCCGTTCGCTGGCTATGGCATGAATGCCGGCATCGCCGATGCGTCCAACCTGGCCTGGCTGCTCGCCGCCCGGCTTCAGGGCTGGGGCGCGCCCGGCATCCTCGATGCCTATGAGGCCGAGCGCCTGCCGATCACCGAGCAGGTCTCCCATTTCGCCATGAACCATGCGCACGCGCTCTCCAGCCAGCGCCGGAGCGTGCCGGCCGATCTGGAGCGGGTAGGGCCGGAAGGCGAGGCCCTGCGCGCGAGGGTAGGCCGCGAGGCCTACGAGCTGAATGTCCAGCAATATTGCTGCGCCGGATTGAATTTCGGCTATTTCTACGACCGCTCGCCGCTGATCGCCTATGACGGGGAAAGCGCGCCCGCCTATTCGATGGGCGCCTTCACGGCCGCCACCGTGCCGGGCTGCCGGACGCCCTATTTCACCTTGCGCGGCGGAACCCCGCTCTATGACGCCATGGGCCCGGACTATACGTTGCTGCGCTTCGATCCCGCTTGCAATGTCGAGGCGCTGGCCGGCGCCGCCCGCGATCTCGGCGTTCCTTTGAAGGTTCTGGATATCGATCGGGACGATCCGCGCAGCGATGTCTACCGCCACAAGCTTCTGCTCTCGCGTCCCGACCAGCATGTCGCCTGGCGCGGCGACGCGCTGCCCGCCGACGTGCGCGGGCTGGTGGAGAAAATCCGCGGCGCGGCGGTCGCCCCGGCCGCCCGGTGATCGCGCCCGCTATCGGCCGGCGGCGGCTGGGGGATGCCGGTCGCCGAGCGAGCCCTTGTCATAGCCCGCGATCCGCTTGTAGCCATCGGAGAGCGCCAGAATCTCCTCGCGGCTGATCACCTCGTCGATCGTGCCGAAGGGCCGATCTCCGGTCCTCTTATAGACTTCGCCGAGAATGGCGTCCGGCGGCACCGTCCGGTTGGTCCGCACCACCCGCGCGGTCGGCTCCAGCCGCTCGGCCTCGTAGGTTTGAAGCGCCGCCACGGCATCGCCGCCGCATCCGGCCAGGCTGCGGGTAAGCGCCCGTGCATCGAGGATCGCCTGGCCCACGCCGTTCGATCCGCGCGGATACATCGGGTGCGCCGCGTCGCCGAGCAGGGTGATGCGGCCGAAGCTCCATTTTTCCAGCGGATCCTGATCGATCATCGGGAATTCCAGGATGGAATCCGCCTGCCGGATCAGTTCGGGAACGTCGAGCCAATCGAAATGCCAGTCCGCGAAGGCGCCGATGAAATCCTCAAGCTTGCCCGGCCGGTTCCAATCGCGGCGCTTGTAATGCGGTGTCGCGATCTCGGCCACCCAATTGATCAGTTGGCGTCCCTCGGCATCGATGGCGTCGCGGATCGGATAGATGACCATCTTGCCGGTGGCGAACCAGCCGGCGCGCACCATGCTGGCGCCGGAGAGGAACGGCTTCCACCGCGTGACGCCGCGCCACATGTTCACGCCGGAATAGAGCGGGTCGCCTTCGTTAGGATAAAGCTGCTTGCGGATGGTCGAGTGGATGCCCTCGCAGCTCACGACGATCGAGCCGCGCTGGGAGAACGGCGCGGCGGCGGTATCGGCGGGCTGGAAGTGGGCGGTCGCACCGTCGCCATCCTGATCGACGCGGAAGCATCGCGAGCCCAGATGCAGCCGGTCTTCGCCGATGCGCTGCTTGAAAGCATCGAGCAGGACCTGGTGCAGCATGCCGCGATGGATCGAAAATTGCGGCCAGGCATAGCCGGCATCGCGGCCGAGCGGCTCCTGGTAGATGAGCTGGCCGAAGCGGTTGAAAAAGGTCGCGTCCCTGGTTGCCACCGCGACCGCGGCCAGCGCCTCCTCCAATCCCAGTTCCGTCAGTTCCTTGGTGGCATGAGGCAGCAGGTTGATCCCGACGCCGACCGGACGGATCGCGGACGCCGCTTCATGAACCTGGCAGGGAATGCCGGCCCGATGCAGCATCAAGGCGAGGGTCAGTCCGCCGATGCCGCCGCCCACGATGATCACGTCCATGCTCGCCCGCCCTCCCGCCGCCGCTGCTCTGGCGCCGCGCTCAGGCCGGACCGGACCGTTCCGGTTCGCGTGGCCCGGATTGACTGGCGACCATCGGGTGATACTGTACGCGACCCGGGAGGGTGTTTGCGAACAAAAGCATAAGGGCCGCGGCCAGGCGGGCGGGCGTCGCCTCGATCGAGAGCCATGCGGCGCCGGGGAAGGGGAGGATCGCTTATCATGCGCACCAGGATCGTCATGCTGGCCGCCGTGGCCGCGCTCGTTGCGGCCTTGCCGGCGCCAAGCCGTGCGGCGGACACGCTCAAGATCGGCTTCATCGGCACTTTCTCCGGGCCGAGCGCCGTTCTGCCGCAGAACCTCTACGACGGATTCATGCTGGGCGTCGATCAGGTCGGGGGCAAGCTCGGCGGCCTTAAGACCGAAATCAGCAAGAACGATGTCCAGTTCAAGCCCGATATCGCGCATCAGGTGGCGGAGCGCCTGGTCAAGAGCGACCATGTCGATATCGTCACCGGCATCCTGTTCTCGAACATCATGATGGCGGCCTATGACACGATCGTCGATTCCCACACCATCCTGATCGGTTCCAATGCCGGACCCTCGCCGATCGCCGGAAAGGATTGCTCGCCCTATTTCTTCTCGACCTCGTGGCAGAACGACCAGCCGCACGCCGCGGTCGGCAAGTTCGTCCAGGAGCAGGGCGTCAAGCGCGTTTTCCTCGTCGCCTCGAACTATCGCGCCGGGCAGGATGCGCTCGCCGGCTTCAAGTCGCAGTACAAGGGCGAGATCGTCGGCGAACTCTATCCCGCCCTGGGGCAGCAGGATTATTCGGCCGAGATCGCGCAGATCGCCGCCTCCAAAGCCGATGCGACCTATGCTTTCATCGCCGGCAGCCCGGCCGTCAATTTCGTGCGGCAATATGCCGACGCCGGGCTGATGAAGCGCAAGCCGCTCTATTCCGCCTTCATGATCTACGAGGTGACGCTGCCGCAGCTTGGCGATGTCGCGCTCGGAACGCGATCGGCGGCGTCCTGGACGCCCGATCTCGACAATCCGCAGAACCGCGCTTTCGTTGCGGCGTTCCGCCAGAAGTACCATTACATGCCCTCGCTCTACGCGGCGCAAGGCTATGATTCGGCGCGGCTGATCGATGCCGCGATCCACCAGATCCATGGCAAGATCGCCGATAAGCAGGCGCTCATCGCCGCCCTCGACAAGGCGGATTTCCAATCGGTCCGCGGCGCCTTCCGCTACAACAGCAATCATTTTCCCATCCAGAATTTCTACGGGACGGAGATCGAAAAGGACAAGAGCGGCATGCTCTATGTGCACGACAAGGGGTTGATCCTGAGGGATTACGCCGATTCCTATGCCCATCTCTGCCCGATGAAATAGCCGGCGGCCCATGACGGCGATGGCAGGTAAGCTTCCGCCGCGCGCGCCCGGGCGGCGCGATCCGCGATCATGATCAGCCCGGCTCTCGTCCTCGTCCAGACGCTCAACGGCGTGCAGTTCGGCATGATGCTTTTCCTGTTCGCCGCCGGGCTGACGCTCGTGCTCGGCATCATGAATCTGGTCAATCTGGCGCATGGCTCGATCTATATGATCGGCGCGTTCCTGGCGGCGACCTTTTCCGCCTGGACCGGCTCGTTTATTCTCGGGCTGCTGCTGGCGCTGCCGGCGATCTTCCTCGTCGCGGTCGCCGTCGAAATCATCGTGCTGCGCGCGCTCTACCAGCGCAGCCATCTCGACCAGGTCCTGGCGACTTTCGGCATCATCCTGCTGCTCAACGAGCTGGTGCGGATGATCTGGGGGTCGAGCGGGCTCTATGTCGCCATGCCCGGGTTTCTCGCCGGCGACGTGACGCTCTTTTCCGGCATCCTCTATCCGACCTACCGGCTGGCCGTCATCGCTCTCGGACTCATCGTCGCGGCCGGGCTTTACTGGGTCATCGCCTGGACCAGGCTCGGCATGCTGATTCGCGCCGGCGCCTCCAACCGCGAGATGGTCGAGGCGATCGGCGTCGATATCCGCCTGCTCTTCACCGTGGTCTTCGGGCTCGGCGCCATGCTCGCGGCCTTCGCCGGCGGGCTGGCCGGCCCGATCCTTTCGGTCGATACCGGCATGGGCGATTCCGTGCTCATTCTGGCCCTGGTCGTCATCGTCATCGGCGGGATCGGCTCCATTCGCGGCACGTTCGTCGCGGCGCTGGTCATCGGGGTGGTCGATACGATCGGCCGCGCCTTCCTGCCGGGGCTCTTCGCGCTCTTTCTCTCGCGTCCCTTCGCCGATGCCATCGGGCCGGCATGCGGATCGATGCTGATCTACATCGTCATGGCCGTGGTGCTGTTCTTCCGGCCGCAGGGCCTGTTTCCGGCACGGAACGGTTGAGCATGCGGATCTCGCGCGATCTTCTCGTCGGAATGCTTCTCATGCTGGCGCTGGCGCTGGTGCCG
>CALCYJ010000071.1 GCA_937905845.1 uncultured Rhodospirillales bacterium | reverse complement strand
AGCTTCGTCAGCTTGAAAGCATGGCCGAGCTTGCCGGTCGAGGGCAGGTGCGGCCCGCGGCAGAGATCGATGAAGGCGCCCTGGCGATAGAGGCTCACCGCCTCGCCCGCGGGCAGGCCCTCGATGATCTCGGCCTTGTAATGCTCGCCCTGCTCAAGAAAGAAGGCGACGGCTGCGGGCCGTTCCCAGACCTCGCGCCCGATCTCCTCGTTGCGGGTGACGATCTCGTGCATGCGCGCCTCGATCGCTTCGAGATCGGCCGGCGTGAAAGGCTCGGGCCGCGCGAAATCGTAATAGAACCCATCCTCGATTGCCGGGCCAATGGTGACCGCTGTTTCGGGGTAAAGCTCCTTCACCGCCTCGGCCATCACATGGGCGGCGTCGTGGCGCAGCAGTTCAAGCACCTCCGCGCCGCCGTCGCGGCCGGTAACGATCTCCACCCTGGCGTCGGCTGCGACCATCTCCTTCAGATCGACGAGCCGGCCGTCGAGCTTGAGGGCAAGCGCCGCCTTGGCCAGCCCGGCGCCGATCGCGGCGGCGATCGCCGCCCCGCTCACCGGCCCCTCGAAGGAGCGCACGCTGCCGTCGGGCAGCGTCACCTTCAGCGGTGCGGCACCTTGCGGCATACTCGAAGCATCCGACGTCATACCATTCTCCTCCGCGCGCCCCAGAGCCTCGTCGCCCGCAAACCGAACCGGCGATCTCAGCGGTGGGCGCGTTCCCAATCGAGCATATAGTCGCGCACCGTCGGCACGGCGGCGATGTCCTTCGTCATCTGGATCTGGAAGACCATGGTGCCGAGATAGCGGAAATCGACCTCGGCGCCAATGAGGTAGAACTCCCACATGCGGCAGAACCGCTCGTCGTAGAGCTTGGCGATCTTGTCGCGGTTGGCCTGGAAGCGGCGGTGCCATTCCTGGAGCGTCAGGGCGTAATGCAGGCGCAGGATCTCGATATCGGTGATCCAGAGGGCGCTCTTCTCGATCACCGGCACCACCTCGGACAGCGCCGGCGCATAGCCGCCGGGAAAGATGTATTTGCGCAGCCAGGCATTGGTGGTGCCGGGGCCATCGACCCGGCCGATGGCATGCAGCAGCGCGACCCCCTGCGGCCGCAGCAACCGCCGCACCTGGGCGAAGAATTCGCCGTAATGGCCGACGCCCACATGCTCGAACATGCCGACCGAGACGATGCGGTCGTAGCTGCCCCGGTCCTCGCGGTAATCCTGGAGACGAAAGCTCACCCGGTCGGCGAGCCCGGCATCCTCCGCCCGCTGCCGCGCGACCTTGAGCTGCTCCTCCGAAAGCGTGACCCCCACCACCTCGACGTCGGCGATGCGCGCGAGATAGAGCGCGAGCCCGCCCCAGCCGCAGCCGATATCGAGCACCCGCATCCCCGGCTCCAGCCTGAGCTTGGCGGCGATATGGCGCTTCTTGTCTTCCTGCGCCTGCTCCAGCGTATCCTCGGGCCGGGTGAAATAGGCGCAGGAATATTGCCGGTCGGCATCGAGGAACAGATCGTAAAGCTCGCCCGAGAGATCGTAATGATGGGCGACGTTGCGCTTCGCCCGGCCGATCGGGTTGTATTGCTGCGCCCGGCGCAGAATGGGCATCAGCGCCCGCGCCAGCCGGCGCCCGGGCAAGGGCGGCGCCTGTTCCTGGTTGATGCCGAACAGCTTCAGCAGATCGAACAGGCTGCCCTGCTCGATGGTGAGGCTGCCGTCCATATAGGCTTCGCCGGCATGAAGCTCGGGGTTGGTGATGAGCTTGCGATGCAGCGCCGCGTCGTGCAGGCGCACCGTCACCACCGGCGCCTGCTGCGCGGTGCCGAAACGGTGGGTCCGGCCTGTCGCATCGATCAGGGTGAGATCGCCGGTCTTGATCGCCCGGCGCAAGAGCAGGCTCAACAGCATGGCGGATCGTCTCTCCCAATGCCGCGGGTCGGGCGGCGGCATCCGGTTATACAATCATCGGGCGGCAATGATAAAGGCGGGAAGTCCACGGCCCCTCACGCCTCGAGCAGCGCCGCCACATCGTCGACGCCGAGTTCGGCCAGATCGGGGCGCCGCACCACCACCACCGAGGCGCCCCGGGGCGCGCAGAGCGCCGGATCGGAGGCGGCCGAGAAGAGGACGAGCGCGCGGCAATCCGCGGCGGCGATCAGGTGCATCGGCCCGGTATCGTTGCCGACCGCGGCATGGGCCAGGCGCGCCAGGGCGACGATATCGGCGAAATCGGTGGCGCCCGTCAGATCGACCGTGCCCGGCGCCAGATCGCAGAGCGTCGCGGCCAGGGCCGCTTCCGCCGCCGTGCCGATCACCACCGGCTGATGCCGGGCCACGAGCAGGCGCCGGGCCAGGGCGGCGAAGCTCGTCACCGGCCAGCGCTTGGCCACCCGGTGCGTCGAGCCGCCGGGCACCAGGAGGACATAATCCGCCGCCAGCCCGAACCGCGTCGTATCGGCGGCGAGAAACGAGAGATCGGGCGGGGCGGCGACGCGGATGCCGGCGCCGGCGAGCTGCTCCTGCTGGCGCTCGACCGTATGCAGGCGGTCGCGCCTCGGGTTGGCGTGGCGGTGCGAGGCGCCGCGCGCGATGCCCGACCATTCGGGCGGCCTGCGGCCGAAGAGATGGAAATAGCGGCCCGAGCGGCCCGAGGTCTGGAGATCATAGACGCGGGTGAAGCCCGCCCGGCGCAGCCGCCCCGCCAGCGCCAGGATGGTTCCGACCCGCCACAGCGGCGGCCGCTCGTCGATCCAGATCTCGTCGAAACAGCCGCTGGCGCGGGCGAGATCGGCATAGGGACGCGTCGTCAGCAGGACGATGCGGGCATCGCGGTGATGGGCGCGAATCGCCTGGAAGGGCGCGATCGACAGCACGAAATCGCCAAGCGCGCCGTGCTTGATCACCAGGATGGGACCCGCGTTTTCCTCGGTCATCTGGCCTCGCTCATCTGGACTCCAGAAGCTCGGCATAGACTTCGAGCGTGCGCGCGCACATGTCGGAAAGCGTGAAGCCGCGCTCGAACACATGCGCGCGGGCCGCTGCCGCCACCGCGAGGCGCCCCGGCCCGTCGGATGCCAGCGCCAGCGCCTGTTCCAGCGCCGCCGCCAGCGCCGCGGCGTCCCCCGGCGGCACCAGCCAGCCGGTCTCGCCCGCCAGCACCGTCTCCTCCGCGCCGCCATGCGCCGTGGCGATGACCGGGCGGCCCATCGCCTGGGCCTCGGCGGCGACGCGGCCGAACGCCTCGGGCAGGGTGGAGGCGGAAACCACCACATCCGCCAACATGTAGGCAGCCGGCATGTCGGTGCAATGGTCGGTCAGCCGCACCGTGCCGCCGAGGCCCAGGCGGTCGATGAGCGCGATCAGCTCGTCGCGGTAGGGTTTGCGGCCCTGATCGTCGCCGACCAGCAGCGCCAGCAGGTCGCGCCGGCCAAGGCGGGCCAGCGCCTCGATCAGCACCGTCTGTCCCTTCCAGCGGGTGAGCCGGCCGGGCAGCAGCACCAGCGGCAGATCGTCGGGCAGGCGCCAGCGGCGCGCCAGCGCCGTCAGCCGGTCCGGCCCGACACGGGCGGGATCGAAGCGCGCCATGTCGACGCCGCGCGGAATGGTGATCACGGGAGAGGCAGGCTGGCCGTAGACGGCCTCGATATGGCCGGCGATAAAGTCGGAATTGGCGATGATCCGCTCGCCCTTCAGCATGATCGCATTATAGCGGCGCTTGAGCTTCCCCTCATGGCCGTAGGTGCCGTGGAAGGTGGTGACGAAATG
>CALCYJ010000070.1 GCA_937905845.1 uncultured Rhodospirillales bacterium | reverse complement strand
CTCCGCCGCCGGTTGGTGCCGCGCGGGTGCGGCCATGGCCTATTCCGCCGCCTGCCCGCCGGCTGCCGGTTCCGCCGAACTGCTGCCGACGCGCGTCAGCGCCGAGGCGAGGATCCGGCCGATCAGCGCCGGATAGGACAGGCCGGCGAGGCGGGCCATGATGACGAGGTCGGAGCGTTCGGGATTGATGCCGGCGAGCGGATTGACCTCGACGAAATGCGGCCGGCCCTGCGCATCCGAACGGATGTCGATGCGGCCGGCGTCGCGGCAGCCGAGCGCGCGCCAGGCGGCAAGGGCCACCGCGCCGGCGGCCTCGGCCTCGCCGTCGGTTGCCAGGCGGTAGCTCACCCGGTCCTCGTAGGCTTCCTTGTTGTGATAGGAATAGACGCCCGGCTCCGCCTTCTCGCCGAGCGTCACCTCCATGACGCCCAGAACCGCCGCCGCCGCCCCGCTGCCGAGCAGGCCGACGGTGAATTCGCGCCCCGGCAGATAGGTCTCTACCAGGACCGGCTGGTGGAAACGCGCCAGAAGCGCGCGGCAGACGGGCTCGATCTCCTCGCGCCGGGTGAGGCGGGAATGCGGCCCGATGCCGATGCCCGAGCCCTCCGCATTGGGCTTGGCGAAGAGCGGCAGCGGCAGGTCGATGGCTTGCGCGTCGAGCGGGGTCTCCACCAGGACGAAGGGCGCGGTCGGGATGGCGCAATCGCGCACGACGCGCTTGGTCATCGCCTTGTGCAGGGTCAGCGCCAGCACCATCGGGTCGGAAAACGTATAGGGGATGCCATAGGCATCGAGCAGGGCCGGCACCTGCGCTTCGCGCGCAACGCCCAGCAGGCCCTCCGCGATATTGAAGACGAGGTCCCAGCGGCGGCCTTCGACGAGGCGCGCCGCCAGCGCCTTCACATGGCCGATGCGCTCCACCATGAACCCCAGGCCCGACAGCGCCGCCTCGATCCCATCGATGGTGACGGCGCTGTCGAACTCGGCGGTCTTCTCCTCATCGAGCCCTTGCGCCAGATAATCCGCGCGCAGGTCGTAGGTGAGGCCGATGCGCATGCGATGCCGCCTCTATTCCGCCGCACCCGCCGCCGGCCAGCCGGCCTGGGCGAGCGGCTTGTCACGCCCGATCTCGCCGTCCGGGTCGGTATAGCGGTAGAGGCTGCCTTCGAAATTGCGCAAGACGATGTCGTCGCCCTGCCGCCCGACCACGTAATCGGGAATGAGCGGGATCTTGCCGCCGCCGCCCGGCGCGTCGATGACGAAGGTCGGCACGGCATAGCCGGTGGTATGGCCGCGCAGGCCGGCGATGATCTCGAGCCCCTTGTCGACGCTGGTGCGGAAATGCGCCGAGCCGGTTATCGGATCGCATTGATAGAGGTAATAGGGCTTCACCCGCCGCATCAGCAGCCCGTGCATGAGGTCCTTCATGACGGCGATGGAATCGTTCACCCCCTTCAGCAGCACGGTCTGGCTACCGAGCGGCAGGCCGGCATCTGCCAGCCGGTCGAAGGCCTCGCTCACCTCCTCCGTCAGTTCGACGGGATGGGTGACATGGATGCTGAGCCAGACGCGGTGCTTGCGCAGCATGCGCGCGAGATCCCGGGTGACGCGCTGGGGCAGCACCACCGGCACCTTGGAGCCGATGCGCACGAACTCGATATGGGGGATGCGGCGCAGCCGGGTCAGGAGCCAGTCGAGCTTGTCGTCGTGCAAGGTCAGAGGATCGCCACCCGAGAGCAGCACGTCGCGCACTTCGCGGTGCTGGGCCAGATAGTCCAGCGCCCGCTCCCACTGCGGCATGCTGAAACTATATTCGCCGCCCGCCTCCCCCACCATGCGCGAGCGGGTGCAGTAGCGGCAATAGGTCGAGCAGAAACCCGTGGTGAGGAACAGCACGCGGTCGGGATAGCGGTGCACGAGGCCGGGCACCACCGAATCGTGGTCCTCGCCCAGCGGATCGTCCGCCTCGCCCGGCGAGCGCAGATATTCGCCCGGCACCGGCACATGGGTGCGGCGGATCGGCTCGCCCGGGTCGCTCTCGCCGATCAGATGGGCGTAATAGGGGGTGATGCCGACGGGAAGCGAGCCCTGGTGGCGGGCGATGGCCTCGGCCTCCTCGGGCGAAAGCTGGATGATGCGGGTCAATTCCCGCAGGTCCTTGATGCGATGGCGGAGCTGCCAGCGCCAGTCATTCCATTCCGCGGCGCTGACGCCGGGATAGAAGCGCTTGCGGAAGGCCCTGACGGCCGGACTGATGGGAAAGCGATGGGGGGTCGAGGGGCGCGCCCGGCTGGATGCGGGCTGCGGGGCAAACGGCAGGGGGAAGAGGGTTGCCGGTGCCGTTTCTCCGGCGGTGGCGGCTGAAGCGGCGCCGCCGAAACGGGTGGTACTTGGAGGCTCGGCTTCCGGTACCTGATTGAGGTCTTCCATCGCTTGACTTCTCTCCTTTGACGATCGCCTGCCGCGGTCCGGGCCCACGTCCGCCTCGGACGGAGGGGGCTTGCGAATACTTGGCGGCGCACCACCGATTCGCTGTGAAAGATAATCGTCCGCCAAGTCGATTTCCAGCGGAGATTGAAGAATTTTCCGCCTTTTTGCCGAGATCGCGCCGGCGCGCTAGTAATGACCGGCCGATATCTTGAGAAGATCACAGTTCCAACCTGATGGACGCAGGCCGGGCGGAGCCGGGCTTGGAGCGGGCGCGCGGCCCAGGCATCCGGCCCAGGCTTGCTGCCCCGATCGGGCGCAGGGTAAGGTGGCGGCCGTGAAAAATAGGAAGGAATGACCCATGCGTTTGTTCGATCTGTCCGGGAAGGTTGCGATCGTCACCGGCTCCAGTCGCGGCATCGGCCGCTCGATTGCGGAGAATCTCGCCGAGGCCGGCGCCAAGGTCGTGGTGTCCAGCCGCAAGCTGCCGGCCTGCGAGGAGGTGGCGGCGGCGATTCGCAAAAGCGGCGGCCAGGCGATCGCCATCGCCGCCAATATTTCGGAGCGCGCGCAGCTCGAAAACCTGGTGCAGCGGACCCGCGCCGAATGGGGCGCCGTCGATATTCTGGTGTGCAACGCCGCGTCCAACCCCTACTACGGCCCGCTCGGCGGCCTGCCGGACGAAGTCTTCGACAAGATCATGCGCAACAACGTCTTGAGCAACCTGTGGCTGTGCAATGCCGTGCTGCCGGAAATGAAGGCGCGCAAGGACGGGGCGGTGATCATCGTCTCCTCCATCGGCGGGCTGAAGGGGACGGCGGTGCTCGGCGCCTACGGCATCTCGAAGGCGGCCGACATGGCGCTGGCGCGAAATCTCGCCATGGAATGGAGCCCGCACAATATCCGCGTCAATTGCATCGCGCCCGGCCTGGTGAAGACCGATTTCGCCAAGGCGCTGTGGGAGAACGAGGCGATGCGCAAGCAGACCGAGGCGCTGACGCCGCTCCGCCGCATCGGCGAGCCGGACGATATCGGCGGCATCGCGGTGATGCTGGCCTCGAAGGCCGGCGCCTTCATCACCGGCCAGGTCATCGTGGCCGACGGCGGCGTCACCATCTCGCATTGAGCAGGCGGGCCGGCCGCGAGTGAG
>CALCYJ010000069.1 GCA_937905845.1 uncultured Rhodospirillales bacterium | reverse complement strand
GCCCATGCGGCGGGCGAGCAGGATCTGCCCTATGCAATTGTTCATCTTGTGCGGGCCGGTATGGTTCAGGTCCTCGCGCTTGAGATAGATGCGGGCGCCGCCGAAATGCGCCGACAGCCGCTCGGCATGATAGAGCGGACTGGGCCGGCCGACGTAATGGGCGAGGAAGCCGTCAAGCTCGGCACTGAAAGCCGGGTCCAGCCGGGCCTGGCGATAGGCCGTCTCCAGCTCGAGGATGAGCGGCATCAGCGTCTCGGCGACGAAGCGGCCGCCGTAGATGCCGAACAGGCCGCGCTCGTTGGGGCCGGCGCGATAGGAATTGGGCTCTTGCACCGTCATTGTGTCCATCAGGCCGGCTCCATCGGGTGGGCGCTTCGGCGAAAATCTACAAGTCCCGGGCGGCGTCGAGGAAGGCCCGGATGCGCACCGGGTCCTTGACGCCCGGCGCGCTTTCCACCCCGGAGGATACATCGACCGCCGGCGCCCCGCTGGTGGTAACGGCACCGGCCAGATTGTCCGCGTCGAGCCCGCCGGAAAGGAGCCAGGGCCGTCGTCCCTGCCGTCCCGCCAGAAGCCGCCAGTCGAAGGTGAGGCCGTTGCCGCCGGGGAGGGCATGGGTCATGGTTTTAGGCGGTTTGGCATCGAACAGCAACCAATCGGCGATCGCCTCGTAGCGCGCGGCCAGGGCGAGATCCTGAGGCCCCGCGAGCGGGATCGCCTTGATCACCGGCATCTGGAAGCGGCTGCGCAGCGCCGCCACCCGCTCCGGCGTCTCGCTGCCGTGAAGCTGGAGCATGTCGAGGGGGGCTGCCGCCAGCACCGCGGCGATGGCATCATCGCCGGCATCGACGAACAGCCCGACCCGGTCGATGCCGCTCGGCACCTGGGCCACGAGGGCGCCGGCCGCATCGGGATCAAGGGCGCGGGGCGAGGGCGGATAGAAGACGAAGCCCGTCATCTGCGCGCCGCCCGCGATGGCGGTCGCGACCGCTTCCGCCGTGGTCAGGCCGCAGATCTTGACCGTGAGCCTCATCGCGCGCGCTCCGGCCGGGCCGCGGCAGTCCCGGCGGCACCGGCTGCGGCACCGGCGATGGCGGCGGCAATGGCGGCGGCGGCGGCGGCGGGATCGGGGGCGGCGGTGATCGGACGGCCGATGACCAGCCAGTCGGCGCCAAGCGCCAGCGCCTCAACGGGCGTCATCACCCGCTTCTGATCGTCCGCAGCGCTGGTCGGCGGCCGGATGCCCGGCACCACCAGCTCGAATTTCGGACCCATGCGGGCACGCAAGGCCGTGATCTCGGGCGCGGCGCAGATCACCCCGTCGGCGCCGGCACCGGCGGCCAGACGGCTCAGGCGCTCGACTACGGCCGGCAGCGGGCCGGCGATGCCGAGGGCGTCGAGGTCGGCCTCGTCAAGCGAGGTCAGCACCGTCACCGCCAGGATGCGCGGGCGCGAAGCACCGAATTCGGCGGCAGAAGCGGCGGCGGCGGCCAGCATCCCGGCGCCGCCCAGCGCATGCACGGTGAGATAGCGCGGGCGCAAGGCCGCGGCCGCGGCCCGCACGGCGCCGGCGACCGTATTGGGGATGTCGTGGAACTTGAGGTCGAGGAACAAGGGCGTGCCGTCCGGCACGACGCGGCGGACGCCTTCGGGTCCATGGGCGGCGAAGAATTCCTTGCCGAGCTTGAGCCCGAAGCCCAGTGCCGCCACGGTGCGCGCGAGCGCCGCCGCCGCCGCCAGATCGGTGGTATCGAGGGCGCAAAAGACCGGAACGGGGTTCGGGCGGTTCATGGGCGCCCTTATAGACCATGCGCCGGCCTAAAGAAATCGGATCATGGCCCCTCGTTTGCGCGGGCAACCGCCGGTGCCGGCGGCGCCGGCGGGCCCGTTCAGACCGGCGGGATCAGCAGTTCGGGCCTGGCGGCGGCGGGGGGCGCCGCCGTCGTTGCCGAGGTCTTGAGGGCGCCAAGCTCCCGGGTCAGATCCATCGCTTCGCGCCGCCGCTGCCGCGCTTCCCGGCGCCAGCGCCGGCCGCGCCACCATTCCGCCGCCATGCCGACGATCAGGCCGAGCAAAAGCGTGGCGAAGAGCAGCAGATAGAGCGGCAGTTCCACCGCCCAGGGGAGGGGATCGAAGCTCATCAGCACGATCTGCCGGTTGGCGATGGCGAGCGCCGCGGCAATCACCGCGAGCAGCAGGGCGAGGATCCAGCTCAGCACCTTCACCACGATCGTTCCCGTCTCATCGGCGCGAGGGCGGTGCCGTCTGCGGCCCGGCCATCGTGTCTTTTGGCAATCACGTCTTCGGCGCCGGCGGTTCGCCTTCGTTCAGCCGTTCGCGCAATTCCTTGCCGGTCTTGAAGAAGGGGATGTGCTTGCCCGCCACCTGAACCGAATCGCCGGTGCGCGGGTTGCGCCCGATCCGGGGCGGCCGCTGCTTGACCGAAAAGGCGCCGAAGCCGCGCAGCTCCACCCGGTCGCCGCGCGAGAGCGCCGCGGCAATCTCGTCGAACACGGTGGTGACGATGCGCTCTATGTCGCGCTGATAAAGATGCGGATTGCGCTCCGCGAGCCGCAGGATCAGTTCGGACTTGATCATTCCCTTCCATCCCCTGGCCCGAGGCCCGTGATCGATTAAGAAGCCGGTTGAAAAGAAGCCGGTCGATAAAGCGGCGGACTGAGACGAAATGACGGACTGAAAACGGGCCGCCGAGCGGACGCCGGAGCAGAGCGGACGCCAAACCAGAAACGCCCGGGCGCAGCCTTGGCCTCGCCCGATGGACAATTCAACCGCCAGCACCCAAACCGCGGGCAAACCCGGCCGATCCGGACCAAGCGGCCCCGATCCCCTGGTTCAGGGTGCCAAAGGGAAATCCGTCCGTCAAGGATAAGTCGTTCTCGCAGAACCGTTTTTCCGACCGGCGCGGCCGGCGCGGCCGGTGTGGCCGGTGGTGATACCGGCCGGGCAGCGGGCGGCGGCCATGCCGGACCTGATCGGCATGACCGCCGCCCTGGATGCGTGAAGACGCGGCGGCTGCTTACTTCGCCTCGTCGTCTTCGGCGTCCCCTTCCCCTTCGTCGGCCTCGCGCGCAGCCTTGGCCCGGTTCATTGCCGCGCCCAGGATGTCGCCGAGCGAGGCGCCGCTGTCCGACGAGCCGTAGGTGGCCACCGCCTCCTTCTCCTCCGCTACCTCGCGCGCCTTGATCGACAGCGCGATCTTGCGCGTCTTGGTGTCGATGTTGGTGAGCTTGGCATCGACCTTGTCACCGACCGAGAAGCGCTCGGGGCGCTGCTCGGCCCGGTCGCGCGAGAGTTCGGCCTTGCGGATGAAGCCGGTCAGCTCGCCTTCCAGTGTGACGTCGATACCGCCGTCATGAACCGCCGCGACGGTGCAGGTGACGGTATCGCCCTTCTTGAGGCTGCCGGCATTGGCCAGCGGATCGCCCTGAAGCTGCTTGATGCCGAGGCTGATGCGCTCCTTCTCGATATCGACGTCGAGCACCTGGGCGCGCACCATATCGCCCTTCTTGAAGCCGGCGATGGCCTGCTCGCCCGGCACGTTCCAGGCGATATCGGACATGTGGACCATGCCATCGACGCCGCCGTCGAGCCCGATGAAGAGGCCGAACTCGGTGATGTTCTTGACCTCGCCCTCGATGATCGTGCCGCGCGGATGGCTGAGGGCGAACGTATCCCAGGGGTTGGACAGGCATTGTTTGAGGCCGAGGCTGATGCGCCGCTTGTGCGGATCGACCTCGAGGATCATCACCTCCACCTCCTGGCTGGTCGAGACGATCTTGCCGGGGTGGACGTTCTTCTTGGTCCAGCTCATCTCCGAGACATGCACCAGGCCCTCGACGCCGGGCTCAAGCTCGACGAAGGCGCCGTAGTCGGTGATGTTGGTGACGCGGCCGGTGAATTTGGCGCCGCTCGGGTACTTGGCCTCGACGCCGTCCCAGGGATCGGCTTCGAGCTGCTTCATGCCAAGGCTGATGCGCTGGGTCTCGGGATTGAGGCGGATGACCTGCACCTTGACCGACTGGCCGATGCTGAGCGCCTCGGTCGGATGGTTGACGCGCCGCCAGGCGATGTCGGTCACATGCAGCAGGCCGTCGACGCCGCCCAGATCGACGAAGGCGCCGTAATCGGTGATGTTCTTCACCACGCCTTCGAGCACCTGGCCCTCCTTGAGGTTGGCGACCAGCTCGCTGCGCGCCTCGGCCCGGCTTTCCTCCAGCACGGCGCGGCGCGAGACCACGATATTGCCGCGGCGGCGGTCCATCTTCAGGATCTGGAAGGGCTGCGGAATGCCCATCAGCGGCGTGATGTCGCGCACCGGGCGGACATCGACCTGGCTGCCGGGCAGGAAGGCGACGGCGCCCGAGAGATCGACCGTGAAGCCGCCCTTGACGCGGCCGAAGATGAGGCCTTCGACGCGCAGATTGTTCTGGAACGCCTGTTCGAGCTTCTCCCAGGATTCCTCGCGCTTCGCCTTGTCGCGGGAGAGCACGGTCTCGCCGTGGGCATTCTCCATGCGCTCGAGATAGACCTCGACCACGTCGCCGACCTTGAGTTCGGGCGAATGTCCGCCCTGGCCGAATTCCTTCAAGGGCACGCGGCCTTCCGACTTCAGGCCGACGTCGATCGTGGCGTAATCGTTCTCGATGGCGATGATGGTGCCCTTGACGACCGAGCCTTCGAGGCTGCCGCTGGCGCCATAGGTCTCATCGAGCAGGGCGGCGAAATTCTCGTCCGTCAGCGCCGCCTGGGCGGCGCCGCCACTATTCACACTGGCCATGTAACTTCCTTTCAGCGACCCTATCAGGCCTCCCGGTTTCATCCGGTGGGTCTCGCGGCCTCCGCTTCCCCGGGCCCGGCGGCGCAGGGGCCGCGGGCGGTGCACGTCGGGAAGGCTGTTTTCGTCGGGGTTCCGGTGCAACGGAACCCGTGATGCCAGATGATCCGCCGGCCGGTTCCGCTCAGAGCTTGCTTTCGACGAAAGCGCGGGCGGCCGCGAAGGCCCCTTCTATATCCAAATCCGACGTGTCGAGCAAGTAGGCGTCGGCGGCGGGCGTAAGCGGCGCCACGATCCGCTCGCGGTCGCCCGCATCGCGCAACAGGAGATCGGCCAGCACTTCCGCCTCGCTGACCTGCGCTCCGGCCGTGCCGGCCGCACGCGATCTGGCCACCAGCTCGCGGTAGCGGCGATGGGCTCTGACCTCCGGCCGGGCGGTGACGAAGAGCTTGGCCTGGGCGTGCGGGCAGACGATGGTGCCGATATCGCGGCCATCCAGCACCGCGCCGCGCCCGCCTGCGGGCGGGGCGGCGGCGAAACGCCGCTGGTAATCGAGCAGCGCCGCCCGGACCTGCGGCATGGCGGCGATCTTGGAGGCGGCCATGCCGGTCGCCTCGTCGCGCAGTGCCGGCGCGCTCAGATCACCCGCCCCGATCGCGCGGGCCGCGGCCAGCGCCAGAGCGGGGTCTTCGGGATCGGCGCCTTGGATCAGAAGCTTGAGCCCCACCGCGCGATAGAGCGTGCCGGTATCGAGATAGGCGAGGCCGAAATGGCCGGCCAGGCGGCGGGCCAGCGTGCCCTTGCCGGCGGCGACCGGTCCATCCACCGCCACCACGACCGCCGGCCCCGCCATCTCAGGTGCGCGGGGCGATGGCGGCGCCGAGCCCCTGCATCAGCGCGACGAAGCCCGGAAAGCTGGTATCGATCATGCGCGCATCATCGATGGTGACCGGGCGTTCCGTCGCCAGGCCTAAGACGAGGAACGACATGGCGATCCGGTGATCCAGGTCGGTGGCGATCAGGCCGCCGCCCGGCGGGCTCTTGCCCCGGCCATGAATGGTGAGGCTGGTCGGCGTTTCCTCCACCGCGACGCCGCAATGGGCAAGGCCATGCGCCATGGTGCGGATACGGTCGCTTTCCTTCAGCCGCAGCTCGCCGATCCCGCTCATGATTGTCGGCCCGTCGGCGCAGGCGGCGGCAGCGGCGAGGATGGGATATTCATCGATCATGCTGGGCGCGCGCTCGGGCGGCACCTTCACCCCGCGCAGCGCCGCCGCCCGCACCCTCAGATCGGCGACCGGCTCGCCGCCGCTCCGGCGCTCGTTCTCGAAGGTGATATCGGCGCCCATCTCGCGCAGCGTCTCGAACAGGCCGGCGCGCCGCGGATTGATGCCGACCGCACCGATGCGCACGGCGGAGCCCGGGACGATGCTGGCCGCGACCACGGCGAAAGCGGCGGACGAGGGATCTCCCGGCACGGCGACCGGCCGGCCCGCGAGTTCGGGCTCGCCCGTGAGCGCGATGGCGTGGCCGCCCTGGGGCAGCGGCTCGATGCTCACTTTCGCGCCGAAATGGCGCAGCAGATTTTCGGTATGATCGCGCGTCGGCTCGGTTTCGAGCACGATCGTGCGGCCCGGCGCATTGAGGCCGGCGAGCAGGATCGCTGACTTGACCTGGGCCGAGGCGACGGGAAGCCGGTATTCGATCGGCAGCAGGCGGCCGGCGCCGGCCACCGCCAGCGGCAGGCGGCCGCCGGTCCGGCCGGTGAATTCCGCCCCCATGCGCTGGAGCGGCTCGATCACCCGCCCCATCGGCCGGCGGCAGAGCGAGGCATCGCCGGTGAACAGGCTGACGAAAGGATGCGCCGCCGCCACGCCGAGCAGGAGCCTGGCCCCGGTGCCGGAATTGCCAAGATCGAGAATGCCGGCCGGCTCGCTCAGCCCGCCGACGCCGCGCCCGACAACCCGCCAGACGGCGTCGGCGCCGCGCTCGATGTGAGCGCCAAGGGCGGCCAGGGCTCGCGCGGTATCGAGCACGTCCTGGCCTTCGAGCAGGCCGGTGATGGTCGTTTCCCCCACCGCCAGGGCGCCGAAAATCAAGGCGCGGTGAGAGATCGACTTGTCGCCCGGAACCGCGACATTGCCGTGAAGAGCGCCGCCGCGCGAGGCGACGAGAGGGCGGGGATGAGGGTCGGCTGGGGCGGCGGACACGAAGCCTCGCAATCTGGCTGGCGCCGGCTTCGACGTGCTGCTTCCGGCGCTTCAGGGGCCTCTCTAGCATAAAGCGGACGCCGGTGCCACGGGCGGGGGATGGGGG
>CALCYJ010000068.1 GCA_937905845.1 uncultured Rhodospirillales bacterium | reverse complement strand
TGATCGGAATGAACAGGAAGGCCAGCCCCACCCCCTGGATCATGCGGGTGATGGCGATGGTCCAGAAATCGACCTGGAGATCGAAAACCGTCATCTTGTAGAGCGCGAAGGAACAGGTGATAAGGCCGAAGGCGATCATCGCCCTGGTGTCGACCCTTGTTACCATGCGGCCGACCAGCGGCATCATCGCCATGATGACGAAGCCCCCGGGCGAGATCACCATGCCGGCTTCCGTCGCGGTATAGCCCAGCAGCGTCTGCACGAACAGCGGCAGCAGCACCGTGCTGCCGAGCAGCACGAACCCCAGCATGAGCATGAGGATATTGGCGACGGCGAAGTTCCCGTTGCGCAACAGGCGCAGATCGACGATGGGATCGTCCCGCTCCAGCTCCCACAGGATGAAGGCGACGAGCGCCAGGGCCGCGACGATCGAGCAGGACAGGATGAGGCGGGAGGAGAACCAATCGTCCTGCTCGCCCTTGTCGAGAACGACCTGTAGCAGGCCGAGGCCCAAGGCCAGAAACCCGAAGCCCAGATAATCCATTCGGAAGCCTTCGGTCAGCCGCCGCAGCCGCTCGGCCAGCACATGGGCCGGGTCATGCACCATGGCCTGGACCAGGAACAGCAGCGTCACCCCCACCGGGACGTTGATCAGGAACACCCAGCGCCAGCTGAAATTGTCGGTGATGAAGCCGCCGAGCGTCGGTCCGATCGCCGGGGCGAAGACCACGGCGATGCCATAGAAGGCGAAGGCCATGCCGCGCTGGCGGGGTGGAAAGCTGTCGGCCAGGATCGCCTGCGAGACCGGTTGCAGGCCGCCGCCCGTCACCCCCTGGATGGCGCGGAAGAGGATCAGCAGGTCAAGGTTGGGCGCCATGCCGCAGAACATCGAGCTGATGGCAAAGCCGGTGATGCACAGCATGTAGAAGCGCTTGCGCCCGAGCACGGAGGAGAGCCAGCCGCTGATCGGCAGCACGATGGCGTTGGTGACGAGATAGCTGGTGAGGATCCAGGTCGATTCGTCCTGGCTCGCGCCGAGATCGCCGGCGATATGGGGCAGCGACACATTGGCGATCGATATGTCGAGCACTTCCATGAAGGCGGCAAGCGCCACCACCGGCGCCAGCAGCCAGCGGATGCTCTCGCCGTCACCGGCAGGCGACGACGAGGCTCCGCCGCCCGGCGCCGCGGGCGGCCGCGGCGGCTTGACCAGGCCCCGCTGCATGTTCATCGCTTAATCTTCCCCGGAGCCCATGCAGTGCCTCAGCGGCCCTGGACCTTGGTCTCGGCGCCGGGATCCGCCGCCGAGGTCCGGGTTGTGGGCGCCGCCGGGCGGCTCGCCACATCGACCGTCGGCTCCACCGACATGCCAAGGCCGAGCGCCAGATCGCGGTCGGGCGGCGGCGAGAAGACGATCTTCACCGGCACGCGCTGCACCACCTTGACGTAATTGCCGGTGGCATTCTCGGGCGGCAATAGGCTGAATTGCGCCCCGGTGCCGCGCTGGATACTGTCGACCCGCCCGGTGAAATGGTGGTCGGGATAGGCGTCGACGCTGATCGTCACCTTCTGCCCCGGCCGCATGTAGGTGAGCTGCGTCTCCTTGTAATTGGCCGTCACCCAGGGCGCGCCGAAGACCAGCGTGCCGAGGTTCTGGTTCTTCTGCACCAGATCGCCGACATTGACCGCGCGCTTGGTGAAGATTCCGTCGTGGGCGGCATAGAGTTTCGTATAGGAGAGGTTGAGCCTGGCCTGCGCCAGCTCGGCTTGCGCCACTTCCGCCGCCGCGGCGGCATTGGCGACATCGCTTTCCTTCACCTTGATCTGCTCGGGCCGGGTCATGGCGGTGGCCAGCACCGCCTGCGCCTCGCCCACGCTGCTCTCCGCCGCCTTCACCTCCTGATGCCCGACGACAAGCTCGGCCTCGGCGGTGCGCGCGGCAGCCAATGCCTGCTCCAGCTTCTGGCGCGAGGCGAAATCCTTCTCCGCCAGGGTCTGGTAGCGCTTGGCGTCGGCCATTGTGCGGTCTGCTTCCGCCTGATCGGCCACCACCTGGGCGGCGGCCTGGGCGAGGGCCGCCTTGGCATGCTCGACCCCGCTTTGCGCCTGCGCGATCGAGGCGGTGGTCATGGCGCGGGTCAGATCGAGCGTCGCCTTGGCCGTCGCCTCCCGCGCCTGGGCGCCGTCGAGCGCCGCCTGCGCATTCTCTTCCGCGATCTGGTAGTCGCGCGGGTCGATGGCGAGCATCAACTCGCCCTTGTGCACGATGGCATTGTCGCCGACATAGAGCGCTTGCACCGTGCCGCCGACCTGCGGGCTTACCGCCACCGCGTTGCCATCGATAAAGGCGTCGTCGGTGCTCACCTGGTTGCGCGTTACAAACCAGTAGATGCCGCCGGCCACCGCCAGGACGACAACGACACTTCCCACGATCAAGCGACGGCGACCGCCCTTCTTGACGCCAGGCGATGCCGCTCCCGGCGTCTCGGCACTCTTATCCATCCGTCAACTCCTGCCTATTCCCGTTCGGGACCGATGATTCCCGGTCATTTCTCGGCTATCGCGATTAATATATGATCGATATCATATACACTTGAAGAACCGATGTGTGCCTCGGCGTTTCGGATCGGCGCTATACCATCGCCATGAAATCTATAAAATTCTATATCAATCAAATATATGTCTTATAATTCTAAGGTCATCTCTAAATAGACCGTCCTCAACTGTCCACCTGAGTTGCCGCCGATCGGATCGAGCAACCCAACCTTCGTCCGGCCCCGGACCGATCCGATCCACGACCTCTCAGAAACTAGACTACACTGTATAGTCTAGTTCGCCGGAGTGTCTGACTTTTCCCCGTTTCTGTCAAGCGGCGTCAAAAGGGGCTGGTCCCGGCCGAGCCGAAACGCCTTAGCCCTGCGGCAAGCTAAGGCGGCGCTGAAACGCTGAAGGAGGATAGGCGGCCGACAGGGACGAACGATAGGAATAAAAGTGGGCATTTTGGCCCCTCCGGCCTTCATCCGCCCCACCCTCGCCCAGGGGAATCGCCCCAGGAATCGCCCGAGGAATTGACACTCCCGCCCTTCGCTGCGACATTGGTTTTCACGGGTCTAAAATGGGGCCGGCGGCAAAACGGGGGGCCGACAAAAAATGGGGCTTGCAGCTCCGCGCCCGGTCTGCGCCCATCCTTATCCTATGGATTTTTCCCCGGCCGCCCCGCTGGTGCCATCAGCGCGCGATATCGCGCGCCTTGATCGTGGCGCGAAAGGCGCTTGAGCTTGTTGCTGTGATGCCGGCCTGTCGAAAACGCCGATCCGCTCTCCCTGGAGCGGGTGCGGGATTGCGCAGTGGAGGAATGGGATGAGTCTTCGCAACTGTCTCCTGGCCGCCGGCCTGGCCGCCGCCGTCTGCCTTGCCTCCTTCGGCGCGGAGGCCACCGGCCGCAGCCTCGACCAGCTCTACCAGGCGGCGAAGCCCGAGGGCAAGGTCGTCATGTACACGTCCGTGCCGGACTTCATTCTCGCCGAATGGAAGACATTGTTCGAGAAGAGATACCCCGGCATCGATCTCGAATTCTTCCGCAGCGGCACCGGCAAGGTCGTTGCCCGCGTCGATGCCGAGGCCAGGGCTGGAAAAGTCCAGGGCGATCTCATCTGGGTTGCCGACCAGACCGTCTTCCCAAGCCTTATCAAGCAGAACCTGCTCGCCGTCTATCGCAGCCCGGAATGGGACAAGGTCGGTTTCGGCAAGGATCCGGGCGGGCATTTCGTCATGGGCCGCGTGCTGGTCGCGGTGATCTTCGCCAATACCGGCGCAACGAAGGACATGCCGACGACCTGGAGCGACCTTACCAAGCCGGAATACAAGAACCAGGTCTCCGTCGCCTCGCCGCTCGTATCCGGCGCGATGGCGGTGATCCTGGGCGCGATGGCGCACGATCCCCGCTACGGCTGGGATTATTTCCGCAAGCTGAAGGATAACGGCGTCCTGGTGCTCCAGGACGTGCCGGACACGGCCAGGGCCGCCGCCAGCGGCGAGCGCCCGCTCGGCATGACGCTGACGATGTACAAATATCAGCCCGAACTGGTCCATTCCCCGATCAAGGTGATCTATCCAAGCGACGGGGTGGTGCTGATCGCCTCGCCCTTCGGCATTTTCAAGGATGCGCCGCACCCCAACGCGGCCCGGCTCCTCGACCGTTTCCTGCTTTCCTCCGAGGCCCAGGCGGTGCTGGCCGAGCACGGCATCTACCCGGCCCGCCTCGATGTCGCCGCGCCGCAGGGCATGCCGGCGTTGAAGGATCTCCAGGCCAAGGCGATCATCCCGGACATTCCCTGGATCGCCGCCAACGAGGATAAGCTGAAGACGCAATGGAGGGAGATCTTTGGCCATTGACGCTCGGCTTGCGAAGCGTCGGTGGCTGAGGTCCGCGCCGGTAGCGGTCCCGGCCGTTCTTCTGGCCGGGCTGTTCCTGGTTTTTACGCTCTATCCCTATGGCGAGCTGGCGCTCACCAGCCTGCACCACAAGGGCGCGTTCGGTCTCGCCAATTACGCGACCGCCTTCAGCACGGCCTATCTTCTCTACGAGCCGCTGCGCAATTCGCTTGAGGTCTGCGTCGCGACCGGCCTTTTGGCGACAGCGCTCGGCATGGCGCTCGGCCTCCTCGTCGCCCGCACCGATCTGCCGGGGCGGCGCTGGATCGGGCTGCTGATCGCCATTCCGCAGATCATCCCGAGCTTTCAGCTCGCCTCGTCCTGGATCGTCGTTTTCACCGGCGCCGGCGTGTTCGAAAGCGTGTTCGGCATCAAGAGCCCGTTTCCGGCCTATGGCGCCATTCCGCTGATCCTCGTTCAATCGATCCATGTCATCCTGTTTTCCTTCCTGAGCGTCGTCGGCGCCCTGAGCGCGCTCGACCCGACCCTGGAGGAAGCGGCCGAGGCCGTGGGCCTGCGCCGCGGCCGCATCCTGCGGCGGATCACCTTCCCGATCATCCTGCCGGCAATTCTCTCGGCCTTTCTCCTCACCTTCGCCAATTGCATGGAATCGCTCGGAGCGCCATTGCTGCTCGGCACGCCGGCGGGCTTCCAGGTCCTGACGACGCAGATCTACGAGCTTGCCACCTCGCCGCCGATCGAGTTCGGCCAGGCCGCCGTCCTCTCGATCCTTCTGGGCGTGCTGGCCATCGGCGTCCTGATGCTCAATCTCCGGCTTCTGGCGCGCGGCAGCTACGTCACCCTGACCGGCAAGATCGGCGGCCGCGAGAGAAGGCTTGGCTTGCGGCGCTGGCGCTGGCCGGTCGCCGGCCTGGTCTGGTTCGGCCTGGCCGCGATCAGCCTGGTGCCGCTCGGCGCCCTCGTCCTGGTCAGCCTGCTGCGCTCCTGGGGCCGCGGCTATGGCCCCGGCAACCTGACGTTCGACCATTTCGCCGGCCTGCTCCGCTCCGGCGATCTGGTGAGCGCGGCGCGAAACGCGATCTCGCTCGGGCTGACGACCGGCTGCCTCGTCGTGGCGCTCGGGCTTCTCGTCGCCTATGGCACGGTGCGCCTCAAGACGCGTTGGGGCCTGGCGCTCGATCGCATCAGCTATCTGACCTATGCGACGCCGGGCCTGGTGATCGGCCTCGGCTTCGTCCTCGCCTTCAGCCACCGGCCGATCAATCTCTACAATACCTATTGGATCCTGCTCGGCGCCTATTTCGTCCGTTTCGCCGGCATCGGCGTGCGCACCATCGCCGCCAAGATGGTGCAGCTCTCCGCCGAGCTGGAGGAGGCCGGCCAGGTCGTCGGCCTGTCCCGCCTGCGCATCCTGACCGCGATCGCCCTGCCCTTGACGAAATCCGCACTCGGCGCGAGCTTTCTGCTGGCCTTCGTCGGTGTCGTCAAGGAGATCTCGGCGACCAGCATCCTGGCCGGCGAACATACGCAGACCCTGGCCTACCTGGCCTTCCTGCGCTACACCGAGGGCGATTACACCACCGGCAGCGCCATCAGCGTCGTGATGGTGGCGCTGGCGCTCGCCGGATCGGCCCTGATCGCTCTCTGGTCCAAGCTTGGCGGAATCGAAGGCGCGCCATGAAGATCACCCTGCAATCGATCCAGGCCCGGTATGGGGAAGTGACGGCGGTGTCTGACCTCGACCTTACGATCGGCGACGGCGAGCTGTTCTGCCTGATCGGGCCGTCGGGCTGCGGCAAGACCACGACGCTGCGCATGATCGCCGGGCTGCTCGATCCGACCGCGGGCCGCATCCTGTTCGGGGACGAGATCATCGCCGATCCGGCGGCGAGGCGGATCGTTCCGACCGCGGAGCGCCAGCTCGGCATGGTGTTCCAATCCTACGCCCTATGGCCGCACCTGACGGTCGCGGACAATCTGGCGCTCGGGCTCAAGGCCCGGAAGCTTCCGGCCGCCGATATCGGCCAACGCATCGAGGCGACGCTCGCCCTGGTCGGCCTGGCGGGACGCGGCGCCCGCTATCCGCACGAACTCTCGGGCGGCCAGCAGCAGCGCGTGGCGCTTGCCCGCGCCATCGTGCTGAGGCCGCGCGTCTTGCTGTTCGACGAGCCGTTATCCAATCTCGACGCCAGCCTGCGCGAGCAGATGCGCGACGAGATCCGCTCGCTGCAACGCCAGATCGGCATCACCGCGGTCTATGTCACCCACGACCGCAGCGAGGCGCTGGCGATCTCGGATCGCGTCGGCGTCATGTTGCAGGGCCGCTTGGTGCAATGCGATACGGCGGAGACGCTCTATCGCAAGCCCGTCAATGCCTTCGTCGCCGGCTTCCTCGGCCATGCCAACCTGCTTGAAGGGCGTATCGAGAACGGCCAGGTGATGGTCGGCTCGGCCTGCCTCGCCGCAACCGCGCGGAGCGATACGCCGGCGGTCACCCTCATGATCCGTCCGGAGATGATCGAACTCGGCGCAGCGAAGGCGGGCTTCTCCGGCCTGATCGAAGGATCGACCTTTCTTGGCGGAACGATCGATTATGTCGTCGCGGTCAGGGAGTTTGGAACCCGCGTCCGGGTGCAGGAAAGCGGCGGCGCGGCGATGCGCCGCCACGGTCCGCAAACCGTCTCGATCCCCGAAGAGGCCGTGGTCCTGATGC
>CALCYJ010000067.1 GCA_937905845.1 uncultured Rhodospirillales bacterium | reverse complement strand
CGGCCCCGCCTTCCAGCAACGCGCCGGCGGTCCGACCGATATCATCTTCGAATGCGTCGGCGTGCCCGGCATGATCCAGACCTGCGTGGACCTGTCGCGCCCCTATGGCCGCATGGTCGTGGTCGGCGTGTGCATGGTCGAGGACAAAATGGTACCGATGTCGGCCATCTTCAAAGAGGTGAACATCCAGTTCATCCTCGGCTATGGCCGCCCCGACTGGCGCCTGGTTCTCGACCTGCTGGACGCCGGCCGGGTCGATCCGCGGCCGATGATCACCGACGTGGTCAGCCTGGAAGAATTGCCCGCGGCCTTCGAGGCGCTGCGCAAGCCCAGCGCCCAGATCAAGGTGATGGTGCGCCCCGGAGGGGGGTCCTAGCGCGCTTTCCGACCGGATGGAATCAGCCGGTCGATCAGAATTCGCGCTCACTCGACATCTTGAGCCTGTTCTTGTCGCAAAAGTGCTATCCACTTTTGCGGAACAGGCTTAGCGCGCTTTCCGACCGGATGGAATCAGCCGGTCGATCGGAATTCGCGCCATCTCACAGCCGTTTGCCATCGGCGCCGTAGCGATACCAGCCGCGGCCGGCCTTCCGCCCGTTGTAGCCGGCGGCGACCATCTGGCGCAGCAAGGGGCGCGGCAGGAAGCGCTCGCCATAGGCCTGGTAGAGAATCTCATGCACGTCGCGCGACAGGCTGTTGGCGGTATTGTCGAGCAACTCGAACGGGCCGATCGGATGGCCCAGGCCGAGCTTGCAGCCGAGATCGATGTCGGCCGGCGTGCAGACGCCCTCCTCCACCAGCCGGATCGCCTCGATCACCAGCGCATGCAGCAGCCGGTTGATGGCGAAACCGACCACGTCCTTCACCCGGATCGGCGTCTTGCCGATGGCGGTCAGGATTGCGGAAACCGAATCCGCATAGGCCGGATCGGTGTCCATTCCGGGGATCACCTCGACGAGCGCCATGCGCGACGCCGGCGAGAAGAAATGCGTGCCGAGGAAGCGGGCGCGGCGGACCTCGCCAAGGCCTGCGGCCAGCGCCGAGATCGGGATCGACGAAGTGTTCGAGGTCAGGCCCGCCGCCGGGCTGAGGATCGCATCGAGGCGCGCCAAGACCTCGTGCTTGACCGCTATGTCCTCGAACACCGCCTCGATCACCAGATCGCAATCGCCATAGGCCTCCAGCCCGTGGACGACGCGCAGATTGGCGAGCGCGCCCTGTGCTGCCTCCGGCGTCCAGAACTTCCGGCCGACGCCGCGTTCCAGCACGCCCTGCAAGCGGTCACGCGCCTTGTCGGCGGAAGCGCGCTCCTGGTCGGACAAGAGGGTCGGATGACCCGCCAGGGCGAAAACCAGTGCGATCTCCGACCCCATCATGCCGGCGCCGACGACGCCGATCTTGTTGAATGCCACCAAGAAACCCTCCCTCGCCCGAAATCCGCCCGTAATCGCGACCCCGCCCGCCCGGCCAACGATCGCCTGGCTCTGGGGGGCGGAAAATCCGGCGCCGCGCGTCCGCCAATCGCTAGCGCGCTTTCCGACCGGCTGGTTCCAGCCGGTCGATCAGAATTCGCGCCAGCTCAACATCTTGAGCCTGTTCTTGCCGCAAAAGTGGTGTCCACTTTTGCGGAACAGGCTTAGCGCGCTTTCCGACCGGCTGGTTCCAGCCGGTCGATCAGAATTCGCGCCAGATCAACATCTTGAGCCTGTTCTTGCCGCAAAAGTGGCGTCCACTTTTGCGACAACAGGCTCTAACACGCCGGCCGGCCGGCGACCATAACAATCGGCTCGTCTATTTTGTAGGACAAAGTTGTTACCTTGATCCGATCGACCGTTCACGGTACTAAGCTATGGAGTCCGGGGCGTCATGCGGGCCATTTCCGGCCCTCCCGCGCCCGGGACGATCGAAACGGAATGCCCGGACCATGACCAAATCCGCCGCTGGAGCCGCCACCCCGCGTTCTGCATCGCGCGACGCCCCTGCCGCCGAGCATCACGACCGCGCCAAGATGACCTCGCCCGACCGCGTGGTCGATGCGGTCATCCGCGGCATCCGCGCCGGCAGCTATGTCCCGGGCCAGCGCCTGATCGAAGCGGACCTGACGCGCGATCACGGCGTGAGCCGGGGGCCGGTGCGCGAGGCGTTGAAGCGCCTGGCCGCCGAGGGCGTTCTGACCCTGACGCGCCATCGCGGCGCCTATGTCCGGGCGCTGACCCGCACCGAGGTGCACGACACGCTGGTGGTGCTCGAAACGCTCGTCGGCCTTATGGCCGGCGTGGCGGCCAAGCGCATCGACGACGGCGGCAATGCCGCCCTCATGCGCGAGGCCCACAAGCGGCTTCTCGCCTTCAAGACCGACGGCGGCGCCGCGGCTTTCCTCGACGAGCGGCGGCGGTTCTACGACACGATCATCGAGATCGGCGGCAATCACGTGCTGGCGCGCGTCATGCCGCTGATGCAGATCCATCTGCTGCGCATGCAGTTCCAGTCCTATATCACCCCGCGCGACCGCGAGAAGCAGTTCAAGGAATATCAGGCGATCACCGATGCGATCCTGTCGGGCGATCCCAAACGCGCCCTGAAGGTTAGCGGGCTGCATGTGCGGCGGACGCGGATGAGCCTGATGCGGCTGCCAGACGAGGCCTTCCCGACCGTCCGGATCTAGGGGTCGGATTAACGCCTGCAATCGAATCCCCGCCCGGGCGCCGAATGATCTAGCCTGCTAAGGTGATAATGGCATCCTGGGAGGCCGCGAGATGAGCGCTTCGGGAACAGCCTCCGCCGCAAGTCTGGTCACGACGATCGCGGAATTGGTCAGGGCGACCAGGGATACCGGGATCCGCCGCATTATCGTCCGCGGCGATCTGGCCGATGCCCCCTCCATCCGCCTTTCTCCCGGACAATCCCTGCAGGGCGAAGGCGACGAGACGAAGATCGCTTTTGCCGCCGGCACCGATGGCCTTCAGCTCTCTTCGGACAATCGGGTTCACACGATCCGCCTTGATGCCGCCCCGGACCGGCGCGCGATCTTCAACGATACGTCGGTGGGCAGCCTCGGGCGGATCGAACTGCGCCGCGTGACCCCGACCGGCCGGGGTCAGATTCTCGCCCGCGACCAGGTGCGGGGCGGCCATGTCGACGTGAACGGCCTCGACATCATCGCGGCGGATGCGCGCGGCGAGACGGAACGGCCGCGCGGCTATGGCGTCTACATCCTCCACGGCGCCTTCACGCTCTGGAACATGCAGCCCGAAGACGATGTGGTGATCAGCGCCGACCTCGTCGGCCTCTCGGCCGGCCGCAGCGGCGCCCCGGTTCTGGGAAGCGGCATCTTCGTGAGCGGCGCCGGCGACAAGGGCGGCAGGCTGACGGTAAAGCGTCTGGAGACCGAGGCGATCTACAGCGACGGCCGGATCGCCCCCGGCACGCCGGACCAGATCACCGGCGGCGTCTTCACGGTCCATGGCGCCCATGTCGATCTCGTCCGCAATCGCGGCCCCGTCGTAACCTATGGCGTCAACGACATGGTGCTCGACAATTGGGGCGTCGTCGATCGCTGGATCGCCGAGGAGAAGATCACCTCCTACGGCCCGAGCGGCATCGGCTTCGTGAATTTCGGGATCGTGCACGAGTTGAAAGTCAACGCGCCGATCGAGACTTTCGGCCAGGGCGCCCGCGGCTTCAATGTCTATACCGGCACGGTGAACCTTGCCGAATTCGACCGGGTCGTCACGCATGCGGACGGGGCCGTGGGCATTCAGATCAGCCAGCCGATCGGCCGGCTTATCGTGCGCCGCGGCATCGAGACGTTCGGCGGCACCGGCCAATCTCTCGTCAAGGGCGTCGTCGTGACGCTGTCCGCGATCGCGCTGAGCATCAAGCCCGGCGGCTCGGCGCGCGAGATCGAGATCACCGGCGGCATCAAGACCAATGCACCCGGCGTGCCCCCGATCGAGCACTATGGCGCCATCGAAACGCTCCGGGTAACCGGCGGCTTCGTCGCGGCGGGTGGCGGCTTCGACAAGATCTGACGGCACGCCGTCGGCACGCTGCCTGGCGCCCCGCCGCGACGGTCAGGCGAGGCCACCGAATGGGTGATCATGCTCGGCGCGCGCGGCCCTTGGTGACATCACCAACACCAAAACCAAAGGCGCAATCGACACAGCAATGAGGGCTTTCACGGTAGGAATGGCGAGGTTTATCTCAGCTTCCCTCCGTTTCTCATTGGATCGTAACCATACGCAATAATTGCACTGGTCTTGAAAGAGCAAGGAGTCCGTGTGTTTTTGAATGAGTCTGGTTTTCGATCTGTAAAAAAAACCGACATGTGTGTAAAAAAAGCCGACATGTGACGCTGGCCTGCCCCCGATTTTGTGAATAGGCGCCTCACTTGACCCCCGCCCTGAAGGTGCCCAGCGCGTTGATTCAGTTAGGAATGTTAAGAATATGGTAGGCGTCATGCTTGGCGCGAAACCTGATCCCTACAGAGAAAGGACAATATTTGAATAATCAATGAAATACGTTCTTTCCAGAGCGGGGGCGCGCTTGGGAACGATTTCATACCCAGACCGACCACGGGCATCCTGGAGTACAACGCGGCCTCGACCCGGTCGCCGGGGCGGGAATCTGTCAGAATCTTTTACAGTTTGCGCCACCCGCACCTTGGTCTGCACCTCGGCGCGGTCAGCAAGCTTTTGTCTTTTCTTTTCTTTTCTTTCCTTTTCTTTTCTTTTTCGTTTCTCTTGCATTCTGGCACAATTATTGCTTTAACCCCGTACCTGGCGTTTGCTCGGCATACGCCAGACAACAGCCGACGCGGCAAGGGGAAGAATATGAAGCGGATCATTGTCCACGCTGCTCTGGCACTGGCCTTGACCATCGGGATTGCGACGGCGGCGTACGCCGATCCGATCGTTGTCCTGGGAGACTCCGGCCAGGTTGCCAATGCGATCGACGGCCTGGTGGTCGATGGCCAGACGTACAACGTCATGTTCGAGGACCGGGCGACGTCAACAACCTTCCAAGATAATTCGAGTGGGGCGTCGGCTGCCGCCAACGCCATCGCCACGGCCCTGAACGGAACAACGGCGGCTTATGTCTTGATTACCGGAATTGGAAGCGGCAGTTCATTCGTTGTCCAGAACAACGGGTCCTTAGGCGTTCTGGGCACGAGCTACGGGATCGCCGGCAATTGGCAACTTCTGTACAATGTAGACGACGTCAGCGTCGCCGTGTTCACCTCCGTTCCCGTCCCCGAACCCGGATCCTTCGCCCTGCTCGGCAGCGGTCTGTTCGCCCTCGGCCTGATCCGCTTTGCCTCACGTCGGCGTGTCCACCGTCAGGACCTATGAGACAGAATCTGGATGGTGAGTAAGGGGTCGTGTCCCGGGTGGTGGTGTAGCTGGATGGTAGCGGAGCCGCTCGCGAAGCGCGTCCTCCACATGGCGCTGTAGCGAGCGAGTGGCTCCGCGGGCCGCTCGATCGGACGTCGGGTCGTCACGCATGCGGACGGGGCCGTCGGCATTCAGATCAGCCAGCCGATCGGCCGGCTTATCGTGCGCCGCGGCATCGAGACGTTCGGCGGCACCGGCCAATCTCTCGTCAAGGGCGTCGTCGTGACGCTGTCCGCGATCGCGCTGAGCATCAAGCCCGGCGGCTCGGCGCGCGAGATCGAGATCACCGGCGGCATCAAGACCAATGCACCCGGCGTGCCCCCGATCGAGCACTATGGCGCCATCGAAACGCTCCGGGTAACCGGCGGCTTCGTCGCGGCGGGTGGCGGCTTCGACAAGATCTGACGGCACGCCGTCGGCACGCTGCCTGGCGCCCCGCCGCGACGGTCAGGCGAGGGTTTCCAGAAGCTGCGAGCGCAGCCAGCTTATCGCCGGGTCGTCGTCGGCGCTGGCATGCCAATAGAGATAAAGCTCCATGGCCTGGCCCTCGATCGGCATCGGCAGGATCTGGTTGCCGAACGTGTCGTGATTGATGATCCGGGCATAGCGCTCGGGCATGGTGACGATCATATCGGTCTCGGACGCCACGCGGCAGGCGGCGAAATAATGCTGGCAGCGCAGGCGCACGCGGCGTTCCAGGCCGAGGCGGGCAAGCTCCAGATCCTCGAGCCCGCCGCCATGCCGGCGCGAGGAGACGAGGATATGGTCGAGCCGCAGATAGGTCTGGAGATCGAGGCTCGCGGCAATCTCGCGATGGCCGCGCCTCGCCACCACGACCAGCCGGTCGGTATCGACCCGGCGCCGGTGGATCTCCTCGGAGAGCGGCAGCAGCATATCCATCGCCACGTCGATCTGCCCCGACGCCAGGCCGCTTTCGAGCAGGCGCCGGTCGGCGCGGACGGAAGCGACCTCGACGAGGGGGGCTACCGCGCCGATCCGCTGCATCAGCGCCGGCAGGATCGTCGATTCCAGCACGTCGCGGGTGCCGATCACGAAACGCCGCTCCGCCCGCTGCGGCTCGAAACGGCCGATCTGCGTCAGCGCCACATCGAGGCTGCGCAAGGCCTGCCGCACCGGATCGGCCAGGCTTCGCGCCTTGGCGGTGGGAACCAGCGAGCGGCCGAGCCGCTCGAACAGCGGATCCTCGAGCAGGAGGCGCAGGCGGCCCAGGGCATGGCTGATCGCCGGCTGGGTGAGATTGAGCTTCTCCGCCGCCCGGGTGACGCTGCCCTCGCGATAGATCACGTCGAAGACCGGCAGAAGATTGAGATCGAGGCAATTAAGATGCACCATTTTTATGGTAACTCATTTATCACATTCATTTGATTCATTATATCATTCCGCTAACATCTGATCAACCGCACCAACCGTTTATTGGAGAGAGGCATGGATTTCGACTATTCCCCGAAGACCCAGGCGCTGCTGGCGCGGGTCAAGGCTTTCATGGAACAGCACATCTATCCCAACGAGCCGCGCTATTTCCGCGAGCTTGAAGCCTGCGGCGTGTGGGACACGCCGAAGCTGGTGGATGAGTTGAAGGCCAAGGCCAAGGCCGAAGGATTGTGGAACCTGTTCCTGCCCGAGCAGGAGGAAGGCGCCGGGCTGACCAATCTCGAATATGCCCCGCTGGCCGAGCAGATGGGCCGCGCGCCCTGGGCCCCGGAAGTGTTCAACTGCTCGGCGCCCGACACCGGCAATATGGAAGTGCTGGCCCGCTACGGCAGCGCGGAGCAGAAGCGGCAATGGCTGGCGCCGCTGCTCGACGGCCGGACGCGCTCCTGCTTCGCCATGACCGAGCCGGCGGTGGCCTCGTCGGACGCGACCAACATCCAATCCTCGATCCGGCGCGAGGGCGATCATTATGTGATCAACGGCCATAAATGGTTCTCCTCGGGGGCGGGCGACCGGCGCTGCGCCCTCTTCATCTTCATGGGCAAGACCGATCCCGACCATGCGGACCGGCACAAGCAGCAATCGATGATCATCGTGCCGCGCGAGGCCAAGGGCGTTACCGTGGTGCGGCCGCTGCCGGTGTTCGGCTTCACCAAGCTCGACAAGGTCGCCGAAGTGACGTTCGAGAACGTCCGCGTGCCGGCCGCCAATATGCTGCTGGGCGAGGGCCGTGGCTTCGAGATCGCGCAAGGGCGCCTCGGGCCCGGACGCATCCACCATTGCATGCGCCTGATCGGCCTGACGGAGCGGGCGCTCGAAGCCGTGTGTAAGCGCACCAAGAGCCGCGTCGCCTTCGGCCGGCCGATATCGGAACAATCGGTGACGCTGGAGCGGATCGCCCAATCGCGCATCCTGATAGACCAGGCGCGGCTTCTCACCCTGCACACGGCCTACAAGATGGATACCGAAGGCAACAAAGCGGCGCGGGCGGAAATCGCCATGATCAAGGTCGCGGCGCCCAACATGGCCTGCCAGGTGCTGGACTGGGCGATCCAGGCATTCGGCGCCGCCGGCGTGACCGACGATTTCGGCCTCGCCTCCGCCTATGCAATCGCCCGTTTCCTGCGCATCGCCGATGGTCCCGACGAGGTTCATCGCAATCAGATCGGCCGGCTGGAGCTGCGCAAACATGCGTGATCCGGCCGCATCACTCGCCGCCATGCCGGAACGGAGAGCGGCATGGCGATCCTGATCACCGGCGGGACCAAGGGCATCGGCCTTGCGGTCGCCAAGGCCTTCGCGCCGGACGCGGGCGCCGTCTTTCTCAATTACCATGGCGACGACGCGGCGGCAGCGCGGGCGGCCACGGAAGTGTCGGCATCCGGCGGCACCGCCCATCTCGTCAAGGCCGATGCCGGCACGCCCGAAGGCTGTGCGGCGATCGTCGCTTCGGTCGGCAAAGTCACCGGGCGGCTCGACCAGGTGGTGCATTGCGCACTCGATCCTTACGCGACATCGGCGCTCGCGGCCGACCCGGCCCGCTTCGCCCGCGCCGTCACGACCAACGGCACCTCGCTTCTGTTCCTGGTCCAGGCGGCCCTGCCGCTGCTGGCGCGCGGCAGCACGATCTTCTTCCTGACCAGCCGCGGCGGGCGGATCGTGGTGCCGAACTATGCCGCCATCGGCGTCGCCAAGGCGCTGGCCGAAAGTCTGATGCGCTATCTGGCGGTCGAGCTTGCCCCGCGCGGCATCCGCATCAACGCCATAGCGCCGGCCATCGTCGAGACCGATGCGGTGCGCACCCTGTTCGGCGCGCAAGCACCCGATCTCGTGCGCGACGCCGCCAGCCACAATCCCTCCGGCCGCGGCGTCGCCGCCGCCGACTATACCGCTCTCATGCGCTGGCTGGCCTCGGCGGAAGCCGCCTTCGTCCAGGGCCAGGTGATCTTCGTCAACGGCGGCGCCAACCTCAGCGCCTAGCGCCTAGATAAGGGATCCGGTCACAGGCGCTCGATCAGCGTGGCATTGGCCATGCCGCCCGACTCGCACATGGTTTGCAGCCCGAGGCGGCCGCCTGTTTCCTCAAGGACTGCCAGCAGGTTGCCCAGAAGACGCCCGCCCGAGGCGCCGACCGGATGGCCGAGCGCGATGGCGCCGCCCAGCCGGTTCACCTTGGCCGGATCGGCGCCGGTTTCCCGCTGCCAGGCCAGCACCACGGAAGCGAAGGCCTCGTTCACCTCGAAAGCATCGATCCGATCGATCGAGAGGCCGGCGCGTTGCAGCAGCTTGCGCGTCGCCGGGATGATCGCCGTCAGCATCAGGATCGGATCATCGCCGGCCAGGGCGAAATGGGTGATCGCGGCCCGGGGTTTGAGGTTGAGCCGCGCCGCCACCTTCTCTTCTACGATCAGCATCGCCACCGCGCCGTCGGTCACCTGGCTGGCATTGCCGGCGGTCACGCTCCAGCGGATCTGCGGAAAGCGCGCCGCCAGCGCCCGATCGGCGAAAGCGGGCTTGAGGCTTGCAAGTTTCTCGAGCGTGGTTTCCCGCCGCAGCCCTTCGTCGCGCTCGACGAGCCGCGTGCCGCCGCCCTCTCGCGGCACCGCGACCGGCACGATCATCCGCCCCGTTACGCCGCGATCCTCGGCTGCCGCCGCCAATTGGTGCGACGACAGGGCGAAACCATCCATCGCCTCGCGCTCAATCGACCAGCGCGCGGCGATCAACTCGGCGGAAATCCCCTGACCGACGAGGCCCTGCGCATAGCGCCGATGGAAGTCCGGACCCTCGTTGTCCCGGCCAAGACGATTGGCTCGCATGGGGATCAGGCTCATCATCTCGACCCCGCCGGCGATCACCATGTCGTAGGCCCCGGCGATCACGCCTTGCGCCGCGAAATCCATCGCCTGCTGCGCGGAGCCGCATTTACGGTCCAGCGTCACCGCCGGGACGGTCTCGGGGAAGCCCGCGGCCAGCACCGCCTGGCGGCCGATATTGCCCGATTGCTCCGCCACCTGGATGACGCAGCCGGTGATCACATCCTCCACCTGCGCCGGATCGATGCCGGTGCGGCGCACCAGCTCGCCCAGCACTTGCCCATAGAGATCGACCGGATGCATCCCGTCGAGCGCGCCCCCGGCCCGGCCACGGCCGAAGGGGGATCGAACGAGATCGATGATGATAGCGCGCCGCATGTCCTATTCCGTCCTCATCTGGCGTGGCGATGCAGATCGACCGACAGGCCGGCGGCGCGGATCTGCACGACCGGCGCTTTCGCGATCCGCATCAAGCGCCGCACCTGATCGAGTTCGGGCGAGGAGAGAAGCGGGTAATCCCGCCTGACCGGCCCGGCGGCGCGCATCTTGTCGAGGTCGGGTTCCGGGACCAGCGCGCGCAGGATCAGCTCGTCGTCGTCCTTAGTGCCGTAGCGCTTACGCAGCTCCTCGATGCTCGGCTGTTCCGGCGGATTGCCCGCCACCTGCTTTGCGCGCGGCGCCGCCATGATCTTGTCGAGCACGTCGGGATCGATCGGCGCCACGGTCTGGCCATAGAAGCCCGCCGCATACTGGATCACCTCGTCGGGCACGATGCTGTAGCGCTTGCCGGTGACGATATTGAGCACGGCCTGGATGCCGACAAGCTGGCTGAAGGGCGTCGCCATGCCGGGATAGCCGAGATCGCGCCGCACTTCCGCCGTCTCGCGCAGGACCTCGTCGAGCTTGTGGGTCATGTTGTGCTGGACGAGCTGGGCCTTGAGCGTGCCGGTCATGCCGCCCGGGATCTGATGCCGGATGGAGAGAACGTCGTATTCGTTGGCCTGGTTGACGAGATATCCCGCCGCCTTGCCGACACGCTCGAAATGCTCGGCGACCGGCGGCAGCAGCGACATGTCGAGCGCGTGGCTGTGCCCCAGAAGCTCGATATTATGCGCCATGATCTCGGTCGAGGGCACCGAGGGTCCGTTGGCCATCGGGCGGCTCGCCGTATGCAGGATGGTAATACCGAGATCGATCGCGTCGAGATAGGCCTTGGCCGATTGGCCCAGGATGTTGTTGGCGTGGAATTCGATCGGCTTGCCGCGCGCCCGGCCGCGGATGGCCGGCACCAGCGTCGCCAGCCGCTCCTTGTCGAGCACGCCGGCGGTATCGTAGAGCAGCAGCGTATCGATGTCGGGGCTGGCCGAAAGCTTGTCGGCCTTGTCGGCGTAATAATCGTCGGTATGGACCGGCGAGAGCGCGAACATGATCGCGCCGGCCACTTCGGCGCCATACTCCTTCGCCACCTTCGCCAGCCGATGCATCTTGTCGATGTTGAACAGCACGTCGTAGATCCAGAAGCTGCGGCAGCCATGCACGTTGAGCCGCCGCATCCAGGCGTCCATCAGCGCATCCGGCGTCACGCCGAACGTGACGGAAGCATTCGAGCGCATGCCGCCGCGCAGCCGCGTCCGCGGCATCGCCGCGACCAGCAGGTCCAGCCCCTCCCAGGGGTTTTCGCGGCAGGTCCGGATCATCACCTCGAACAGCGACGAGCCGGCAAGATCGATCACCCTGAAGCCCGTGCGGTCGATCAGCGGCGCCACCGGCAGCGCCATGCCGGCCTGCATGCGCATGCCCCACAGGCTCTGCTGGCCATCGCGCATGGTTTCGTCGAGGAACTCAATATGGGCCATGTCGGGCTTCCTTATCGCTGTCCGTAGCCGGGCAGAAGGACGGTCTCGAGCCACCGCGTATCGAGGCGGTTGGCGATGAAATCGGGATGGGTGGCAAGCGCGCGCAGCAAATCGATATTGGTGGCGACGCCCGCGACCTCGAAACGCTCGAGCGCGTCCAGGAGCAGCGCCACCGCCTGTTGTCTATCGGTGGCATGGACGATCAGCTTGGCGATCATACTGTCGTAGAAGGGCGGGATCACCACGCCTTCTTCCATCGCGGTATCGAGCCGGATGCCCGGCCCTTGCGGCGGCCGCCAGCGGGTGAGGCGGCCGGGCGAAGGCGCGAAGTTCCGGCCCGGATCCTCGGCCAGGATGCGCGCTTCGATGGCATGACCCCGCACCGTCACGTCGCGCTGATCGATCGGCAAGGCGTCGCCTGCCGCCACTCTGAGCTGAAGCTGGATCAGGTCGGTGCCGGTGATCATTTCCGATACCGGATGCTCGACCTGGATGCGCGCATTGACCTCCATGAAATAGAAGGCGTCGGCGTCCACGTCATAGAGGAATTCGACCGTGCCGGCATTGCGGTAGGAGATGGCGGCGAGCAGATCGACCGCGGCCTGGTGCAGCCTGCCGCGGGTCTCGTCCGGCAGGATGATCGCGGGCGCCTCCTCGACCATCTTCTGATAGCGGCGCTGCAAGGAGCAGTCGCGCTCGCCGAAATGAACGATGTTTCCCGTGCCATCGCCCATGACCTGCACTTCGACATGGCGGGCCCGTTCGACATATTTCTCCACATAGAGCGTGCCGTCGCCGAAAACCTCCCGCGCCTCGGCGGCGGCGCGCTCGAAGCCGGTCGCAAGATCGGCGGCATTGCGCGCCACCACCATCCCCCGTCCGCCGCCGCCCGCCGATGCCTTGGTCACGACCGGAAAGCCGACCTCGCCGGCGAAGGCTATGGCTTCCTGCGCCGAATCGAGCCGGCCGCTGCCCGGCACCATGGGCACGCCGGCGGATTGGGCCAGCCGGCGCGCCGCGAGCTTGTCGCCCACCGCCGCGATCGCATCGGCGCTCGGGCCGACGAAAATGATCCCTTCCTCGGCGCACAATCGGGCGAGCGATTGCCGCTCCGAGAGGAAGCCGTAGCCCGGATGCAGGCCATCGCAGCCGCCGACCTTGGCGGCATGCACAATCAGGCGCGCATCGAGGTAGGAGGCGCGCGCCGGCGCCGGACCGATGACGAGGGTACGGTCGGCCTCGCGCGCCGCCATGCTGTCGCGATCGGCGGCCGAGGCGGCCAGCACCGATTCGATGCCGAGCGCGCGTGCCGCCCGCACGATGCGCAGCGCGATCTCACCCCGGTTGGCGATCAGGATCCGGCGCAGCACCTTGATGCCTTCCCGTCAGCCGGCCGGCTCGATCAGGAACAGCGGCTGATCGAACTCGACCAATTGCGAATCCTCGGCCAGGATCCGCCGCACTCTGCCCGCAATGCCGGCGCGGACCGGCGTGAACAGCTTCATGACCTCGATCAGGCAGATTTCGGTCTCGGCCAGGATCGCCTCGCCGAGCGCGACATAGGGCGGCGCGCCGGGCTTGGGCGAGCGATAGAAGGTGCCGAGATTGGGCGCCCGGATCGCCACCAGGCCGGCGGGGATATCGAGAGCCGGCGCAGGCGCCTCGCCTGTAGGTTCGCGGACAGGCTCGCGCACCCGGCTCCCGGCATCGCCGGAGGCGGCCGGGCCGGCGGCGCGCGCGGCGGCGGCATGCAATCCGCCGCGATCGTCCGGATTCTTCGACAGGTAGAGTTCCAGCCCGTCGATCACCACCCGCAGCTCGTCCCACCCCGAACTGTCGAAGATGCCGACGAGCGCTTCGATATCCTGCGGCGTGACGTCCGTCATACCCGTTCCTCATGTTCGGCGTTCGGCAAACCCTCGGCCGCCGCCCGCGCCGCGGCAAGAAGCGGCGGCAAAACCGGATCGGCGACGATGAAATCAAGGCCGGCGGCGATCGCGGCCCGCACACCGCGCTCGGACGCGATGGCGCCGCCGCGCGCGCCCCGAACCCCCGCGCGGCCGGCTAGAGCCGCCGTCAGCGCCGCGGCGATCCGGTCGGGATCGGCCGCCGCCTCGCTGCCGTCGAGATCGATCAGCGCGCACCCATCGCAGGCTTCCGCCTCCGCCGGTGCGATCACGCGCAGCGGCGAGCGCGCCGCGGCCCACCGGGTCAGGGCCGCCAGAGCCGCGCTGTCCTTCTCATCGGGGAAAGCGAGCGGCAAAGCGCCGGCGAAGACCTGGCCCGAACGCCCATCGACCGTGACGATCCTGCCGGCGAGTGCCGCGATGCTGCCGGCGCCACAGCCGACCACGCAGGGCAATCCGAGCGCCCGGCCGACCACGGCGGCATGCGAGGTGCTGCCGCCCTGCTCGGTGACGATGGCGCGGGCGGCGATCATGCCGTGCAGATCCTCGGGGCTGGTGGTCGGGCGCGCCAGGATCACTGCCTCGCCGCCACGGGCACGCTGTTCGGCCTCGTCCGAAGAGCCCACCACGGCACCGATGCCAACGCCGGGCGATGCCCCCTCGCCCTGCGCCAGAACGCTCGCCCCCAGGCAGCCCGCCTCGTCCAGGCGCGGGCTCAGCATCAGGCGGATCTGCTCGGGCGTTACCCGCTGCAACGCCGTGGCCTCGTCGATCACGCCCTCGCCCACCAGTTCCACGGCGATGCGCACCGCCGCCTGCGGCGCGAGCTTGGCCACCCGCGACTGCAACAGGAAAAGCCGGCCGCGCTCGATGGTGAATTCGATGTCCTGCACGTCGCGCCCGGCCTCTTCCAGGATGCCGGCGGCAGCCAGCAGCCGCTCGTGCACCTCGGGCAGGCGGGCCTGCAAAACCGACAGCGGCCGGGGCGTGAATTTGCCCGAAACCACGTCCTCGCCCTGCGCCCGCGGCAGGTACTCGCCGTAGGCTTCCGCGGCGCCGGTCAGCGGATTGCGGGAAAAGAGCACGCCGGTGCCCGAGCGCTCGTCGGCATTGCCGAACACCATGGCCTGCACGGTGACGGCGGTCCCGAGCGTGTCGGGAATGTTGTGATGCTGGCGGTAGCGCCGCGCGCGGCGCGAATTCCACGACGCGAAGACGGCACGCACGGCGGCTTGCAACTGCACAGTCACGCCCTCGGGCACCGGCGCCCCGGCGGACGCCGCGATCTGCCGGCGCCAATCTTCGGGCTCGCCCGCGGCGGCCAGCACCATTTCGCCCGCTCGCAAGACGATATGGGCATAGAGATCGAGAAAGCGGCGATGGGTGTCGCGGGCGAAGGCGGCATCCGCGCATTCGGCACCGAGCGCCGCCTCGGTCTCGTCAGTGATGCCGAGATTGAGCACCGTATCCATCATGCCCGGCATGGAGACCGGCGCGCCCGAACGCACCGATACCAGCAGCGGGCTCGGCCCGTGGCCGAACCGCCGCCCGGTCTGCGCTTCGAGCCAGGCGATGCCGGCGGCAAGTTCGGCATCGAGGCCTTCGGGCCAATCGCCCTCCGAAAGACAGGCGGCGCAGGCGCGCGTGGTCACCACGAAGGCCGGTGGCACCCTCAGGCCGAGCGCCTGCATGCGGGCGAGAGACCAGGCCTTGCCGCCGATCAGCGCGCGGCCGGGCGGCGTCCCGCCGTCGAGCCCGAGCGTCCAGCGGCCGAATTCGAGACTCATGCGCTAATCCTCCCGCTCACGCCCCATCAGGCGCAACAGGTCCTCATGCAATTCGAACCAGAGCGTGTGATAGCTCTCGATCCTGGCATCGCTCACCCAGGCAATGTCGCCGTCTTCGGCCTTTTCCAGCGCGCCCGTGAGCTTGTCCCGATAGACCTCGAGGCGCGGCAGCACGCCGGCAAGCCCGGCCAGGATCCCCTCGGCCCGCTCATGCAGCGCGCCGAGCCGATCGATGATCTTGCCGTCATAATCTTCATCCGCATGCGGGTTGAGCACGCGCTCGCCGCCCACGGCAATCGTCTGCCAGTCGGTGATCACCTGCTTGAGGGTGCCGTTGATGCGCTCGAACCCCTCGTAACCCGCGGCGAAGACCGGATCGGCGCGCAGCGCGCCATAGCGCCGCGCGTAATCGGCATCGAGCGCCAGGCGCGCCAGCGGCGCCAGCAGGTATTTTCCCTGCACTTCCACCACGCGCTGCGTCTCGACCAGGCTCGCCAGGACGGCGCGCACGTCGCCCGCGTCGAGGCCCATGAGATCGGCGATCGCCTCCGGCGTGCCGTTCTTCTTGATCGCGAGCCCGTGAAGGACCAGATGGGTGTCGCTCATCGCGCCCTCTCCGGAGAGCAGGCCTCACCGATAGCGGCGGCGGGCGCATCGCGCGCCAGGATGCGGTCGCGGATCGCCCGGCGCAGGATCTTGTTGGCCGAACTCTTGGGCAGTTCCGGCCAGATCTCGATGGCTTTGGGCCGCTTGTAGCTGGCCAGATGCGCCCGCGCGTGATCGAGCAGCGCTTCGACGCCCAAGCCCGGCCGGCCCGCGACCACCGCATGCACGCGATCGCCCCATTTCTCGTCGGGCAGCCCGATCACGGCGGCTTCGATCACGCCCTCGCACGACAGAAGGACGTCTTCGACCTCGCGCGGATAGACGTTGTAGCCACCCGATATCAGCATGTCGTGCTTGCGGTCGGCGAGATAGAAGAACCCTTGAGCATCCATGTAGCCGATGTCGCCGGTATGCAGCCAGCCGTTGCGGAAAGCGTCCGCCGTGGCCTCGGGCCGGTTCCAGTAATAGGCCATGGTCTGCGGGCCGCGGCAGACGATCTCGCCCCGCTCGCCGACCGGCAGCGCGCGATCCTGCTCGTCGACCACACCGACCTCGACGATGGTGAAGGGCCGCCCGCAGGACCCCACGCGGTCGTGATCCTCGGGCCTGAGGCAGGTGATCACCATCGGGCTCTCGGCCTGGCCGTAGGTTTGCGCGAAGATGCGGCCGAAGCGCCGCTCGGCCCGCTCGAGCAGCGCATGCGCGATCGGCGAGGCGCCATAGACGATGCGGCGGAACGCGAAGTTTGCGCCCGCGGTCTCCGGCTGTTCGAGCACGATGGCAAGCATCGTCGGCACCAGGAAGGTCATGTCGGCGCGCTCGCGCTCGGCCAGGCGGACGAAGTCGGCCGCCTCGAACTTCGCCATGACGAGCGAACGCGCGCCGCGGATCAGGCAGGGCAGGAAGAAGGCTCCCGACGCATGGGCGATCGGCGCGGCATGGAGGAACGTGTCGCCGGCGCGGATATCGGGAACAAGGTCGGTGAGAAAGGCCGAAAGCTCGGCCAGCTCGCCCCGCGTCGTCAGCGTGACCGCCTTGGACCGGCCGGTGGTGCCGCCGGTATAGCCCAGGCGATAGGGCGCGTCGGGGTCGCGATCGATCGCGCAGGGCGTCGCCTCCCCCGTCGCGATCAGCTCGGCCAGGCGCTCCGGGCCGATGGTAATTTCGACCTTAAGCCCGTCGACGCCGCCATGGATCACGGCGCGCGCGCCGCTGTCCTCAAGCTTGTAGGCATGATTTTCCGCCGTCTCGCGCATATTGAGCGAAACCCGCACCAGGCCGGATTTGGCCAACGCGTAATAGGCGACCAGGCAGTCGATGCCGTTGGGCATGAGCACGCCGACCCGCTCTTGCGCCTTGAGCCCGCAGGCGAGCAAGGCATTGCCCAGCCGGTCGGTCAGCGCATCGAAATCGCGGAAACTGACAATGCGCGCCCCTTCCACGAGGCAGGGCGCGTCGCCGAAAAAAAGCGCGGCCCGCCGGATCAGGGCACCGATCTGCATTCCACCGTCCTTGGCAATAGGGCCAGGCCTGCCGCCGTCGGAGCGCGTCGCGTCGGCCGCGGGCCGGTGCTCATCGGCCCGATCCGCCGGCATCATTCCGGCACAGCTTTTCGATATCGGCGCGACTGAGCCCCGCGCCCTTGCCCTTGAGCCGGCGCGATTGGCTTTGCTCCAGCCGATAAAGCTCGTCGGCCAGCGGCGTGGCGGCGTGATACTTGACCCAGGTTTCGCACAGATGGCGATATTTCGGATCGACGACCGCGGGCCTGACCTCGCGCGCGAGTTTGTTGTATTCGGCGAGCGTCAGGACGCCGCGCGTCGTCGTATAGCGGTCGAGTTTCAAATCGAGGTGGGTCTTGCCCGGATAGACCGGGCCGCAGGTCGGCGTGTAATCTTCTCCCGCAAGAATCGAATAGGGGACCGGCGAGAACAGGCGCTGCGGCTTGTTGGAATGCTGCATCATCGTATAGTCGCTGGCCTGGTGCGAAGGCAGGGTGCCGATGCACAGGCCGGTCAGGACATCGCGGCTATATTCGTCGTTGAACAGCGGCCGGAACCGTTCCGCGCGCTCGTCCACCATCATCCAGTCCGAGACGTCATAGACGCCGGCGACATGGGCCAGATCCTTGATTATGGCGAAATAGGTGATGGCGCCGGCATCGATCATCAGATCGCGCGACCAGCCGGCGATGCGCCGCCACAATTGGTTGCTCGCGTCCCTGACCTTGTCGGCAAGCGAGCGGAAGCAGGCGCCCAGTTCCGCCTTCGAGCCCATGGCGACGGGGACATAGCCCTCCGACAGCGTGTCGGACGTATAGAGCCCGACGCCGACGAGCCGGTCGGCGGTGAATTCGGGCTTCGATTCGAAACTGCCCCAATCGTCCATCAGGTAGAAATGGCAATCCTTCACCGCCAGGGTGACGGTGAGGTTGTTGAAGGGCATGTCCTTCGCCACGCCGTCGAGCCAGGGGAAATCGCTTTCCGCCAGGTCCATGAAATCGCGGATTATCATCTCGCGATCATCAGCGAGCTTGTAGGGGCCGGAATTGTGCAGGCTGATCCGGCTCTCGCACGAAATCAGGAAGCCATATTGCGATGCCGCGGCCATGAAGCCTTGCGCCGCCTCGTGCAGATCATCGCCCGCGGCGCAATCGAACATGTCGGCATGGAACACCTGCAACTGCCGCTCGGGAAGGAACTGCGCGCGATGGCCGAATTCCTTGTTGGTGATATGGCCGTCGTTGCGGTGCCAGGAAAGCTGGAAGCGCTTCCAGAAATCCATCACATAGATCAGATCGAGGACGGCGTCCTGGGGCCGGAGCAGGCCCAGGTTGATCAGCCATTCGCGGCCCAGCAGATAGAATCCCGGCAGCGCCCAGCCCATCGACGGGTTCTGGATCTTGGTGCCCATGGCGCGCGCGCGATCGCCGATCTCCTCGGCCGCCATGCGCGATTCGATCTTGCGCAGCAGCGAGGGATAGCGGAAATACGCCATCATATAGGACAGCATCATATAGGCCGGAACCGGGAACAGCTTCGATTCCTGCACCGTGCGCGTGACGCAGAGCCAGTAGGTCTCGTCGGCGCTGGCCTGCACGAGATTGTTGGTTTCCAGCAATTGCGCGTAGGAAAGTGCGCCCGTCGTCATCACCGATCCTCCCCGTGACCCCGTGGCGTTACGATGCCCGCGTCATTTCTTCAGCCGCCACACGCGGGCGGTCATTTCGATGCCTTGCTGATAGGCCTCGGCCGTCTTGGCCGCGGCGGTGCATTCGATCTCGACTGGGTCGCCTTCGCGGATGCCGCTGATCTTGGCGTTCATGACGCAAGGAATGCCGTATTCGCGCGTCAGGATGCCAAGATGCGAGCGCACGGTTCCGCCGGCGCAAATGACGCCCTTGAACCGTTCCAGGATCGGCGCGGTGAGGGTTCCGCCGCTGTCGTCGATGATGGCGACCGTATCGGGCGGCACGCCCTTGGACAGAAGATCCAGCACCCGGTCGCTGGAGCGGATGTAGCGGGCGATGCCGATCAGATTGCTCGCGTACCGGACGACATTGTCGCCGATGCCGCGCTGTTCGCGCCCCTCGGCATCGGGGGGAGCGGTGATCGCTTCGGCGTGCTCGAAGCTGAAATCCGCGAGGTCTTCGCCCACGCCGGTGGCGGATTTATAGATCCCGGGCCGTTCGCGGACCGAGATCATCGCCGACCAGTCGAAGCGATGCCCGGTCGAGAGCAGCGTCTTCTCGACATCGGCAAATTCCCGGGCGCCGATCAGATCGTAGGATTTGTCGAACACGAAACTGGCCCAGTCGCCGCCGATTTCATCGAGACGGCGGCGGATCAGATCCTTGATCGTGCCGTGATAGGCATCGACCACCGCGGACGCGGATTGATCGCCATATTTGTCGCTGTCGACATAGAGCCTGGCCATGCCCACCTCCCCAAATATCGCGGCCCGGATCGCGGGCGGCGCTTGTGCGGCCGCTCCGGCGTCCGGCCGTTCGTTGCCCTCAAAAGTGCCGGGAACCGGCTTTGAAGTCAACATAATATGAGGACAAAATTGTCAAACAATCTTCGCAAACGCCCTTGAAACCCGTCGCGGAAAAGAGGCGGCACTTTGCCAAGGACAGGCGCTAGCCGGACTTCTCCGTTTCGAGCCGGAAGCGGTCCCGCAACTCCCGTTTCAGCACCTTGCCGGCCGGATTCTTCGGCAGGCGATCGACCACGCGCCAGAGTTTCGGCCGCTTGAAGCGCGCGATCCGGTCGAGGCACAGCCGCTCCAGCCGGGCGATATCGGGGACGGCACCATCGAGCGGCACCAGGAAGGCCATGACGCTTTCGCCCCATTCGGGATCGGGCACGCCGATCACCGCGACCTCGGCCAGAGCCGCGTCTTCCAGCAGCACTTCCTCGATCTCGCGCGGATAGATGTTGGAGCCGCCGGAAATGATCAGATCCTTGGTGCGGTCGAGCAGCGTGAGATAGCCTTGCCCATCCAGGCTGCCGAGATCGCCGGTATGCAGCCAGCCCGACCGCAGCGCCGAGGCCGTCTGCTCGGGCAGATTCCAATAGCCCGCCATGATCGTGTCGCCGCGCACCACGACCTCGCCCACCGCGCCCGCGGCAAGCGGGCGGTCGTCGCTATCGAAAACAGCGACCTCGATGCCGGTGCGCGCGATGCCGACCGAGGCGATCCGCGCGTCGTCGCCCGCCCGGATCGCTGCCGCCATCTGCGCCTTGGAGAGCGCGGTGATGGTGCAGGGGCTTTCGCCCTGGCCATAGCCGTTCCACAGGCGCGGCCCGAAAAACGGGAAGGCGGCGCGCAGATCGGCGGCAGGAACGGGGGCGGCGCCAAGCAGAAGCGTGCGCATCCGCTCCACCGGGGCACTTTGGAACGCCGGGTCGCGCAGCAGGCGGCGCAGCCCGGTCGGCGGCACGAACAGGCTCGCCTTGTCGTACCGGCGCACCAGAAGGGCCAGTTCGGCGGCGTCGAACGTGCCGCTTTCGGGGAGGATCTGGTGGCTGGCCTTGGCCAGATGCGACAGGCCGAACAGCCCGCTCGCATGCGATTGCGCCGCCAGATGGATGAAGCAATCCTCGGGCGTCAGGTAATCGACGTCGGCGAGATAAAGGATCGCCATCGCCAGCAGGTTGCGGTGGGTGAGAATGGCGCCCTTGGGGTGACCGGTGGTGCCGCTGGTATAGAAGATCCAGGCGGGGTCCGCGGGGAGGCGTTCGACCAGCGCGCCGGGGTCGGCGGCCGCCAACCGCCGCCAGGAAGCATCGCCCAGCACCACCAGGCGCAGGCCGGGCGGCAGCGCCGCCGCCAGGGGGCCGGCCAGATCCTGCGTGGCCAGGCAGGTCTGAGCGCCGCTGTCGGCGACGATATAGGCGATCTCGCGCGCATGCAGCTTGGCATTGACCGGAACCGCCACCAGGCCGGCGCGCCACAGGGCGAACAGGATCGCCAGATAATCGGCGTTATTGCTCATGGCGAGCGCGACCCGCTCGCCCGGCCGCAACCCGAGCCCATCGGCAAAGCCACCCGCCAGCCGCGCCGCAAGCCTGCCGT
>CALCYJ010000066.1 GCA_937905845.1 uncultured Rhodospirillales bacterium | reverse complement strand
CGCCCGGCTGCGCGAGACCGGCATCGACATCGACCCCCGGCATCCCAAGGTCAATCGCCTGGTGGAAGACCTGAAGGAGCGGGAGTTCCAGGGCTATTCCTACGACGGCGCCGGGGCGAGCTTCGAGCTGATGGCGCGCCGGGCGCTGGGCCAGATCCCCGACTATTTCCAGGTCAAGAGCTTCCGCGTCATCGTCGAGCGCCGCCACAATGCCCGCGGCGAGCTGGTCACCATGTCGGAGGCGATGGTCAAGGTGATGGTGGACGGCGCGGTGCTGATGTCGGTGGGCGAGGGCAATGGCCCGGTCAATGCCCTCGACAATGCGTTGCGCAAGGACTTAGGAAAATATTCCAGCTACCTCGAAGACCTGCGCCTGGCCGATTTCAAGGTGCGCATCCTGACGGGGGGCACCGAGGCGGTGACGCGGGTGCTGATCGAATCGGCGGACGGCGCCGGAGAGCGCTGGTTCACCGTCGGCGTCTCGGCCAATATCGTCGATGCCTCCTTCCAGGCGCTTTACGACAGTATCGTCTACAAGCTGCACCGCGACCGCGCGCCGGCCGCCGTGATCGCCGCGGATTCGGCCGCCGATCTGGCCAAGGCGGCGCGGTGAGCGCAAGCGCCCAGCCGGGACGGGCCGAGGCCGGGCCGGCCATCGTCCTGGTCTCCCCCCAGCTTGGGCAGAATATCGGCGCCACGGCGCGCGCCATGCTCAATTTCGGCCTGACCGACCTTCGCCTGGTGGCGCCGCGCCCGTCCTGGCTGACCGAGCGTACGCGGGCGATGGCGAGCGGCGCCGACCTCGTGCTCGACCGCGCGCGGGTCTATGACAGCACGGCGGCGGCGATCGCCGATCTGGTGCATGTCTATGCCACCACCGCCCGGCCGCGCGAATTGCTGAAACCGGTCTTAACCCCCCGGGCCGCCGCCTTGCGTATGCGCGAGCAGGGACGGACGGCGGCGGTCGGCATCCTCTTCGGCGGCGAGCGCGCGGGCCTGCTCAACCAGGATGTGGTGCTGGCGCAGACCGTCGTCACCGCGCCGCTCAACCCCGCCTTCTCCTCGCTCAACCTGGCGCAGGCCGTGCTGCTCATGGCCTATGAATGGTTTGCCGCGGGCGATGCCACCCCGCCCGAACGTTTCGATCTCGATACGACGCGCCTCGCCAACCGGGCGGAGATGATCGGCCTGTTCGAGCATCTGGAGCGCGAGCTTGACGCCTCGGGCTTCTTCGCGCGCATCCCGCACAAGCGCACCGCCATCCTCAGCAATCTGCGCAACAGTTTGCAGCGCGAGCCGCTGCTCGAACAGGACGTGCGCACGCTGCGCGGCGTGATCAAGGCGCTGGCCGGGCGCAAGGGCGAGCACCGGCGGCGGCGGAGCGAAGAGGCTTGACGGCCCGCCGTCGGCTTGTATAGTACGCGCCTTCACGGCGGCGGCCTGCTGCCGCGAGCGGTTGTGGCGTGGGCTCCAGCTCCGCCGGTCTCCAAGGTTGACGGAAGCGGTATATGACGAAGCGCCTGCAATCGAAGTACAAGATCAATCGCCGCCTGAACGAGAATCTCTGGGGCCGGAGCAAGAGCCCGCTTGCCCGCAAGCATGAGACGCCGCCGGGTCAGCATGGCCAGCGCCGCCGCAAGCCCTCCGATTACGGCGTTCAGCTCTATGCCAAGCAGAAGCTGCGCGGCTATTACGGCAATATCACCGAACGGCAGTTCCGCAACATCTACGAACTGGCGCTGCGCTCGCGCGGCGACACGTCGGAAAGCCTGATCGGCCTTCTCGAACGGCGCCTCGATACCGTGGTCTATCGCATGAAGCTGGCGGTGACGCCGTTCGCGGCGCGCCAGCTCATCAACCACGGCCATGTCAAGGTCAAGGGCAAGCGGGTCAATATCGCGTCCTACCGGGTGTCGGAAGGCGATGTGATCGAGGTGCGGGAGAAGTCGCGCAACCTCACCGTCATTCTCGAAAGCCTGGACAATCACGAACGCGACGTCCCCGATTATATCGAGGTCGATAGTTCGCGGATGCGCGGCACCTTCGTGCGCACCCCAGGCGTTGCCGACGTGCCCTATCCGGTGAAGATGGATCCCGCCCTGGTCGTGGAATTCTATTCCCGCTGAGCGGCGGGGCCGCGCCTGCGGCCCTTCTTCCGGTTCGATCTGGCCCCTGCGATCTGGAAAGCCCCCTGCCTCACGGCGGGGGGCTTTTCGTTTCGGCTTGGACCCGCCGCCGACCGGGCGCCCGCTCCGGCGCCGGATAAGGCCCGAGGCCGCCGGCCGCCCTCCGCGAGCCGCCACCTTCCATCCGCTCATCGCCTGATCTTCCGCCCTCTGCTCGGCGATACGGCGACCGGCATCACGCCGTCGTATAGTTTTTGCAATCAAGTTGTACACAATTAAATTTTTTGATATTATATATCGCAATGTATAAACGAATCCGGCCGATCCCCAGCCGGCTGGGGTGAGCGGGGAATGGGGCGGAGAAGAGATGCCAGAGCCATCGGCACCTGGACTACGGTTGAAGGATCAGGTCTGCTTCCCGCTTTATGCGGCGAGCAACGCGCTGGTGCGGCTGTACCGGCCGCTGCTGGAACGCCTGGGCCTGACCTATCCGCAATATCTGGTGATGCTGGTACTCTGGGAGCGCGAAAGCGTCACGGTTTCCGAGCTTGGCCGGGCGCTGGTGCTTGATTCCGGCACGCTCAGCCCGCTTTTGAAGCGGCTCATGGCCGGCGGATTGGTGACGAAGGCGCGGGCGCCCGAGGATGAACGCTCCGTCCGCGTCCATCTGACCGAGGCCGGCCGCGGCCTGAAGGCTGAGGCCGCCGAAGTGCCGGGGGCGATGCTATGCCGGATCGGCCTGCCGCCCGGAGAGATTGCGAGCCTGCGTCACGCTCTGACGCGCCTTCTGGCCGCCATGGCGGCCATTCCCGAATCCATCAGGAGAGAAGCGATGAAAGTTCTGTATCGGACCAAGGCCACCGCGGTCGGCGGCCGGGAAGGCCATGTCCGCTCCGCCGACGGCGTGCTGGACGTGGCGCTGGCGATGCCGAGGGAATTGGGCGGATCGGGCCGGCCGGCGAGCAATCCGGAGCAGCTCTTCGCGGCGGGCTATGCCGCCTGTTTCGAGAATGCCGTGCGCTATGTCGCCAGGCAGGCCAAGCAGGTGCTGACCGATACGAGCGTCACGGCGGAGGTGGGGATCGGCCCGCGCGAGGATGGCGGCTTCGGCCTCGATGTCGGGCTCGAGGTCATCCTCCGCGGCCTCGATCAGGCGACGGCGGAGCGCCTGGTTGCGCAGGCGCACCAGGTCTGCCCCTATTCCCACGCCATCAACGGCAATGTCGCGGTGCGGACGGTGACGCGCGTTTCTTAAAGTACCGCGCCGGCGCCGGGAAGCCCGGCTCAGGCCGCCCTGTGCTCGACGCCCTTTTCCGCCAGCAGGCGCTGCAGCTCGCCGGTCTCGAACATCTCGCGGATGATGTCGCAGCCGCCGACGAACTCGCCCTTGACATAAAGCTGCGGGATGGTCGGCCAGTCGCTGAAGCTCTTGATCCCGTCGCGCAGGCCCGGGTCGCTCAGCACGTCGATGCCTTTGAACTTCACCCCGACGTGCGAGAGGATCTGCACCACGGTGGCGGAGAAGCCGCATTGCGGAAACACCGGCGTTCCCTTCATATAGAGCACGACCGAATTGTCGGAAACATCCTGGCGGATACGGTCGAAGACCGGGTTGTCGCTCATCTTGCCTGTCCTTGTTTGTCGGTGTTGTCGGTATTTTCCACGATCATGCCCGAGCGTCCCCAGGCGTTCAATCCTCCGGCGCCGCGGTCTGCAACGCCAGGGCATGCAGGGCATTGCCCATATTGCCGCGCAGGGCCTGATAGACAAGCTGATGCTGCTGCACCCGGCTCTTGCCCTTGAAGGCGGCGGAGACGACATGGGCGGCATAATGATCGCCATCGCCCCGCAGGTCCTGGATCACCACCTGGGCGTCGGGAAAGCCCGCCTTGATCAGCCGCTCGATTTCCGCCGCGTCCATCGCCATGCGCGTCATCTCCTTCAGGGCGCGGCGCCTGCCGCCATCCGATATTACGGTTGCGCCATATAGGCCGGCAGCCAGCCTTCGTTGGCGGCGCCAAGCTCCGCCACAGATATGGTGAAAGACCCTTCCAAGGTCAAATCCTCTCCGCCGCTCCGGCCAAGGCTCGCCGCCGGCACGCCGGCCGCGGCGGCCGAGGCGAGGAACGAGGCGGCCAGATCCTCGGGCAGCGCCACGAGATAGCGCCCCTGGTCCTCGCCGAAGGCCCAGGCTGCGGCCGGTATCGCCGCGGCACTCGCCTGATCGGCGGCCGGCCGGGCGATGCGCGCGCCGATCCCGCCCGCCAGGCACATTTCGGCCAGGGCCACCAGCAGGCCGCCGTCGGCCAGGTCGTGGCAGGTGTCGATTTCCCCCCGCGCGATGGCGGCGCGGACGAAATCGCCATTGCGCCGTTCCGCCGCAAGATTGACGGGCGGCGGCGGACCCTCCTCGCGGCCCAGGATCTCGCGCAGGTACAGCGATTGCCCGAGATGGCCCGCCGTATCGCCGATCAGCAGGAGGCGCATCCCCGGCTGCTTGAGGCCGAGGCTCGCCATGCGGCGGCAATCGGCGAGCAGGCCGACGGCGCCGATCCCCGGCACCGGCTGCACCGCCTTGCCATTGGTCTCGTTATAAAGCGAGACATTGCCCGAGACGACGGGGAAATCGAGCGCCAGGCACGCTTCCCGCATGCCTTCGATGCAGCCGACGAGCTGGCCCATGATCTCGGGGCGCTCGGGGTTGCCGAAATTCAGGCAATCGGTGATCGCCAGCGGCCGGGCTCCGACCGCGGTGAGGTTGCGCCAGGCTTCCGCCACCGCCTGGGCGCCGCCGGCCTCGGGCGATGCGGCGCAATAGCGCGGGGTACAGTCGGTGGTGAGCGCCAGCGCCTTCTCCGTGCCGTGCACCCGCACCACGGCGGCATCGCCGCCGGGCCGCTGGATCGTATCGGCCATGACCATATGGTCGTACTGCTGCCAGATCCAGCGCTTGGCGGCAAGATCGGGGCAGGCGAGCAAGGCCAGCAGCGCCGGGCCGAGATCGGGGGAAAGGGCGAGCGACGCGCAATCGAGTTCGGGGCGGGGCGGCGTCGCCTGAAACGGTCGGTCATATACCGGCGCCGCGGCGGAGAGTGGTGCCACCGGCAGATCCGCCACGGTCGCGCCCGCCATTTTCAGCACCATGCGCCCGCTGTCGGTCACATGGCCGATCACGGCGAAATCCACCTCCCATTTCTCGAAGATGGCGGCGGCCTCCGCCTCCCGGCCGGGCTTGAGCACCATCAGCATGCGTTCCTGGCTTTCCGAGAGCATGATCTCGTAGGCGCTCATGGCGCTCTCGCGCGCCGGCACGCAATCGAGGTCAAGCTCGATGCCGACGCCGCCCTTGGACGCCATCTCGAAGGAAGACGAGGTGAGGCCGGCGGCGCCCATGTCCTGGATGGCGACGATGGCGTCGGTTTTCATCAGTTCGAGGCAGGCTTCGATCAGCAGCTTCTCGGTGAAAGGGTCGCCGACCTGCACCGTCGGCCGCTTCTCTTCCGAGCGCTCGTCGAATTCGGCCGAGGCCATGGTGGCGCCGTGGATGCCGTCGCGCCCGGTCTTGGACCCGACATAGACGACGGGATTGCCGATGCCGGCGGCAGCCGAGTAGAAGATGCGATCGCGCGCCACCAGCCCCACCGTCATGGCATTGACCAGGATGTTGCCGTTGAAGCTCGGATGGAAGGTGCATTCGCCGCCGACCGTCGGCACGCCGACGCAATTGCCATAGCCGCCGATGCCGGCCACGACGCCGGCCAGGAGATGGCGGGTCTTGGAATGTTCCGGCGCGCCGAAGCGCAGCGCGTTCAGATTGGCGATCGGCCGCGCGCCCATGGTGAAGACGTCGCGCAGGATGCCGCCGACCCCGGTCGCGGCGCCCTGGTAGGGTTCGATGAAGGAGGGATGGTTGTGGCTCTCCATCTTGAAGATCACCGCCTGGCCGTCGCCGATATCGATGATTCCGGCATTCTCGCCCGGCCCGCAGATCACCCAGGGGGCGGTGGTCGGCAGCCGCTTCAGCCATTTCCTGGAGGATTTGTAGGAGCAATGCTCGCTCCACATCACCGAGAAGATGCCAAGCTCGGTGAGGTTGGGCTCCCGGCCGAGGATCTGCAATGCGCGCGCATATTCCTCCGGGCTCAAGCCGTGCGCCGCCACTACCTCGGGCGTGATTTCGGGCGCCGCCGCCTCTCTCATGACAGCGCCGCGATCAGGGAGGTGAACATCGCCTTTCCATCGCTGCCGCCAAGCAGCGGATCGGCCAGCCGCTCGGGGTGGGGCATCATGCCGAGCACGGTGCGGGCGCGGTTGAAGAGGCCGGCGATATTGTGCTGCGAGCCGTTGGGATTGGCCGCCGCCGTGACCGCGCCGTCGGCAGCGCAATAGCGGAAGGCGACCTGGCCCCGCGCCTCGATTTCCGCGAGCGTCGCGGCGTCCGCGAAGTAATTGCCCTCGGCATGGGCGATCGGAATGCGGATCACCTGGCCCGGCCGGTAGTGCGCGGTAAAGGGGGTCTTGTCGCTTTCCACCTTGAGATGGACATCCCGGCAGACGAAGCGGAGATCGGCGTTGCGCATCAGCACGCCAGGCAGCAGCCCGGCCTCGGTTGCGACCTGGAAGCCGTTGCAGATCGCCAGGATCGGCGTGCCGCGGCCGGCGCGCGCCACCACTTCGCGCATCACGGGCGAGCGTGCCGCCATGGCGCCGGCCCGCAGATAATCGCCATAGGCGAAGCCACCCGGGATGACGATGAGATCGACCGCGGGCAGCGCGCTGTCGCGGTGCCAGGCAAGATAGGGCGGCCGGCCGGTGGCCTCGGCCAGCGCCACGGCGGCATCGCGATCGCAATTGGAGCCGGGAAAGACGACGACGGCGGCTTGCATGGCGGCCACCTTGGCTTGCCAGGGTGAGGGATTGAGGCTCGGGCGGCGGGTGCGCGCCACGAACGGCAGGACACTAGAGCATATTCCGCTAAAGTGGAATCGCTTTTCCGGCCGGAATCGGCGTAAAAGCGAGGGAGCCTTTGGCGGTCGAGCCGATCGCAAAAAAAGCTCTCCGGCGGATGGAAGGGCTCTCTGGCGGATAGAAAGGCAGGCATTCAGTGGCGGGGCTCGATCTGAGCGCGGAGGAAAGGGCGCTGGTGGCGCGGGCGGCGGATTTCAGCCGCCGGCATGTCGCACCGGCTGCGGCCGAATGGGAGCGGGCGCGGCAGATGCCGCTCGCGACCTTGCGGGCGGCGGCGGAAGCCGGTCTGATCGGCATCGAAGTGCCGGCGGCGCTGGGCGGACAGGGCGCGCGCTTCGGCGCCAAGCTCAAGGTGGCGGAAGCCATCGCCGGCGATTGCATGGCCTTCTCCTTCTCCCTGATCAATACCCAGAATATCGCGGCCAAGCTCGCCCGCGACGGCAGCCCGGCGCAGATCGCGCGCTATCTGCCCGATCTTCTGGCCGCGCGCCGCATCGGCGCCACGGCGCTGACGGAACCCGGCGCCGGCAGCGATTTCGCCGCCATCGCCACCCATGCGCGCAAGGTCGCGGGCGGCTGGCGCCTTAGGGGCGAGAAGGCCTGGATCACCAATGCCGCCGTGGCTTCCCTCTTCACCGTCTATGCCCAGACCGCTCCCGGGCAGGGCGGGCGCGGCATCGCCTGCTTCCTCGTCGATGCCGAAAGCCCGGGCTTCGTCCGCCGCCCGCCCTTCGCGCTGCTCGGCGGCCATGCCATCGGCGCCGGCGGCTTCGCGCTCGAGGATTGTTTCGTCGCCGACGCCGACCTGATGCACCCGCCCGGCGAAGCGTTCAAGACGGCGCTGCGCTCGATCAATGGCGCCCGCACCTATGTTGCCGGCATGTGCTGCGCCATGGTGAAAAGCGCGCTCAAGAGGGCGCTCGCCTATGGCGGCGAGCGCACGAGCTTCGGCCGGCCGCTGATCGAGCACCAGGGCCTGCGCTGGCTGCTGGCCGATGTCGCGACCGACCTCGAGGCGGCCAGCCTGCTGACCGAGCGCGCCGCCATCCTCATCCAGGACGGCGCGGACGCCACGACCGCGGCCGCCCATGCTAAGAAGTTCGCCGCCCGCATGGCGAGCGCCCGCATCGCCGACTGCATCCAGGCGCTCGGCGCCAACGGCCTGCGCGAGGCGGAAGGGCTCGGGCGCCATCTCGCCATGGCCAAGATCGCCCATTTCGTCGATGGCACGACCGAGATGCAGAACGAGCGCATCGGCGCCGCGCTCTCCCGCGACTATGGCGGGGCGGACCGGCGCTAGAACTTCTCCTCGCCGTGGTGGCGGAAAGGGTCGGGGAAGTCGCGATAGAGCGCGAAGGTGGGATTCCGCACCAGTGAATTGAGGCCGAAATGCAGCCCCTCGACCGGCTCGCGGCGGCTGCCCACTTCGGCGAAGGCGGCTTCGAGCTGGGCCAGATCCTTGACCTCGATCATCAGGTGGAACTCGCCCAGGCCCGGCAGGCCGAAGCCGAGCTTGCGCCGGGTGAGCCGCCAGCCGGCGATCAGCCCTGCGCCCTTGAGATGGTCGAGATAGGCGCGGGCCTGCTCGTGGAAGGCGAGATCGCTCACCCCGGGCTTGAGATCGCAGAAGGCGTGATAGATGTCCATGGCGGGCCACGGGCTGCGCTAGGATCGGACGTGAGAATCAGGCGTCGATGGCGATGGTGTAATTCTCGATCACAATATTGGCGAGCAGCTTGGTGCACATCGCCTCGATGCTGGCGCGCGCGGTGGCGGGATCGCTCTCGGCGAGTTCGATCTCGATGACCTTGCCCTGGCGCACCTCGCCGATGCCGGTGAAGCCCAGGGACGAGAGGGCGTGGCCGATCGCCTTGCCCTGCGGATCGAGAACGCCGGATTTGAGGGTGATGTGAACGCGCGCCTTCATTCTGCCGCCATCCTGCCGTGAAGCCTGGGCCGCCGGGATGCCCCGGCTATTGCATCATCGCCGGACCCTTGAGATCGCGCGGGCCGCCCTCGGGCAGGATGCCGAGCCGGCGCGCCACCTCCTGGTAGGCTTCGGCGACCTCGCCCAGGTCGCGGCGGAAACGGTCCTTGTCCATCTTGTCGTTGGTGACGACATCCCACAGCCGGCAATTGTCCGGGCTGATCTCGTCGGCGAGG
>CALCYJ010000065.1 GCA_937905845.1 uncultured Rhodospirillales bacterium | reverse complement strand
GCGGCCGTCCCCATCACGGGGCGCGGCCGCCCGATGGGCGCGGGACCGGGGCCGCCATCTTGCCTCAGGCGCCGGAGACCCGGCTCTGATAGATCGACAGATGCGCATAGGCGGCGGCCAGAAGCGGCGTCGGCACCTCGGCCTGCTGCGCGCGGTTCAGGAGATCGCCGATGATCTGATCGGCCTCTATCGCGCTGCCCTTCTGTAGATCCCGATACATCGACGACGTCTGAGCCGAACCTTTCGCCGTGAGCAGCGCCCGGGTGCCGGCGAGGAAGTCGTCGCTCGGCTTTTGTCCGACCGCCTTCACCACGCCGACGATCTCTTCCAGCAGCGCGAGCACGAAATCCGTCCCGCCCGGCGCCGCCGCGATCTCGCCGACGGTGCCGCGCATCAGGCAGGTGATCCCGCCCAGCGTGGCGAGAAGCACCCATTTCTCCCACATCTCGCGTTCGATCGCGGGCGACAGCCTGGCGTCGAAACCCGCGCCTTGCAGGAAGTGATCGAGCTTTCGGGTGCGCTCGGATGAGACCCCGCTCATCTCGCCATAGGCGAGGTCGTGGAATTTGCCGAGCTGCCGGATACGGCCCTCATCGTCGATAAGGGTCGCGACCTTGCAGACGCCCCCGATCACCACCGTGCCGCCGAACCGCGCGGCGAGCATTTCCATGTGCCTCATACCGTTCAGCACCGGCAGGATCAACGTCTGCGGCCCGACGGCGGGGGCGAAATCTTCCAGCGCCGCCGGAAGCGAGAAGGCCTTTACCGTCAGCAGGACGGCGTCGAAGGGCGCGGCGATGCCGCCGGCGGCAACAAGCTTCGGGCTCAGCCTGACATCGCCGTTGGGGCTGAGGATCTGCAAGCCGTCCGCCCGCAATTGCGCGGCGCGCTTGGGACGCACCAGGAACGTGATGTCACGGCCGGCCTGCGCCAGGCGGCCCCCGAAATAGCCACCGGTGGAGCCGGCGCCGACAACCAGCAGGCGCATTTTTCTCTCCATTCTCCGCCGCTCTCATCCTTGGCGAACCAGGGTCCATGGCCCCGCGGCCATTTATTGGCATATGCACATAGTCAAGCCTAGCGGCATGGGCTAGGATCTGTCAATCGTCGTTCAACCTTACGAACAGGGGCGTGATGTCGGTTCGGAAAGCATCGCGGAGCGAAAGCGCCGCACGGGCCAAGCCGGAGGCGGTCAGCGGGCGGATCCCGGAGGCGGTCAGCGGGCGAATCCCGGAGGCCGGGCGTTGCAACGGCACCTCGCTGCGCAAGGCGACGCGCCGCGTCTCGCAGCTCTATGACGCGGTGCTTGCGCCCTGCGGACTGCGCTCGACCCAGCGCTCCATCCTCATCCATATCGCCCGCGCCGGTACGCCCAGCATGGGGCAACTGGCCAATGCCCTCGTCCTCGACCGTTCGGCCCTGGCCCACAATCTGAAGCCGTTGGAACGCGACGGCCTCATCCAGGTCCTGGCCGACAAGAACGACCGGCGCACCCGGATTGCCGTCCTGACCGCGGCCGGCCGGGCCAAGCTGGCGGAGACGATGCCACTCTGGGAGCATGCGCAGCATTGCTTCGAAAGCGCATTCGGCGCCGAGGCGGCGGCAGCGCTGCGCGCGATTCTGGACCGCATCGTCTCGACGGAATTCGCCCAGGCTTTCCAGAATGCCGAAACCGCCGGCCCGCCGGCCGCGACCGGGAGATCCAGAGCCTTCCACGGTCGGATCGAATCGCGAAAGGCGCCAAAATAGGTGGCGCGAGCCTTCAGCCGGCGCCTTCGATGATCCTGATGTCCCGCTCCGCCCCGGTGCCGAGCACCGCGAGCGCCTTGCGATAGGCCTCGCTTTCATAAGCGGCCACCGCCTGTCCGACCCCGTCGAACTCGATGACCACCACCCGTTCCTTGATCCCGGCCTCGAAGGTCTTGACCGCCGTCCCGCGGGCGAGAAGGCGGCCGCCGGCCTTTTCGATGGCGGGTCCCGCAAGGACCGCATAGGCGGCAAGGGCCGCCGGGTCGGAAACCGAACGGTAGGTTACGATCGTGTAGGCTTTCGTCATGCATCCCTCCCCAAGCTCGGGCCGAGCTTAAGCCCTTCGAGGACCGAACCACAACCCGGATCGGCGGTTTCGCAGCGATCGACGCGCCGCTCGAAGAGCGCTGCAAGCGCTGGTAAAGCCCGCTATTCTCTGTTCCGCAGCCCGACGTCACAATCGAAAGAGAGCGGCATGCGTCCGATCGACAGCCCCGTCACCATCGCCGTCCTGGACGATTACCAGAATATCGCGCTGGCAATGGCCGACTGGTCGCCGCTTGCCGGCCGGGCGGCGATCACGGTCTTCCCGGATCATCTCGCCGATCCCGAGCAAGTGGTGGAGCGGCTCCTGCCCTTCGATGTCGTCTGCATCATGCGCGAACGGACCCCCCTGCCGCGGGCCGTCCTCGAACGCCTGCCCCGCCTGAAGCTGATCGCCTCGACCGCCTTTCGCAATGCCGCGATCGATCTCGCGGCCGCTACCGAGCGCGGCATAAAGGTCGTGCATACCGGCTATGATTCCAGTCCCACCGTGGAACTGACCTGGGCCCTGATCCTGGCGGGCGCCCGGCATATCGTGGCCGAAAGCGCCTCTCTGCGTTCGGGCGGCTGGCAGCGCGGGATCGGCGAGGGTCTTCGCGGCAAGATTCTCGGCGTTC
>CALCYJ010000064.1 GCA_937905845.1 uncultured Rhodospirillales bacterium | reverse complement strand
TCGTCACCATCGCCGCAATCATCCTATGGTTACGGTAACTGTCCACAGAACCTAGAGCAGCAACAGCGCGGGACTTGCGGTCTGCATACGATCGTATTATTCAGGACAGGTGCGTTACCGGCCTTGCAACCGGTGATCGCTGGTAGCGGCGGGGACGTCCGGTGACCGGATGGGGCGAGGACGACGGAAAGGGCGCAACGGCGGCCGGGCCGATTGAGCACGGGCTGGTCGAGCGCGAGGTTTTCCGCGAACCCGGCCGGCTCGACGAGACCCCCGCGCCGGTCGCACCGGTCGTACCGGTCGTACCGGTCGCACCGGTCGCACCGGTAGTGCCTGGCACACCGGGATCGCGGCCGAGACGGGCGAAAGGCGCAGCACCTGCCGCCGCCGCGGCCCGGACCGCCGCCGACAAGGACAAACCCCACCATCTTGGCCATCGCGAACGGCTGCGCCAACGCTTTCTCGTCTCCCCCGCCGCGCTCCCGGACTATGAATTGCTGGAAATGATGCTGTTCGCGGCCAAGACCCGGGTCGATACCAAGCCGGTCGCGAAGCTTCTCCTCAGCCATTTCGGCTCGCTGGCCGGCGTGCTCAATGCCGAGCCCGCGCGCATCCGCGAGGTTCGCGGCGCCGACAGCGACGCCGTCGTCACCGCCGTCAAGGTGGTGCGCGAAGCGGCCGAGCGCCTGGCCCGCGCCGAAATCCTCCAGCGCCCCGTCATCGCCTCGTGGCAGGCGCTGCTCGATTATTGCCAGATCGCGATGGCGCAGAACCCGGTGGAGCAGTTCCGCATCCTCTTCCTCGACCGCCGCCATGCGCTGATCGCCGACGAATTGCAGCAGCGCGGCACTATCGACCATACGCCGGTCTATCCGCGCGAGGTGGTGAAGCGGGCGCTCGATCTGGGCGCCAGCGGGCTGATCATGGTGCACAACCACCCTTCCGGCGATCCCACGCCCTCGCGCGCCGATATCGACATGACGCGCCAGGTCCGCGATGCCGCCAGCGGCGTCGGCGTCACGCTGCACGACCATCTCATCATCGGCCACGGCCAGCATGCGAGCTTCAAGAGCCTGGGCCTGCTGTGAAAAGCGGGCGGCCGACCCGTGGTTTCGTTTGAAACGAAACCGCCCGGGGTCTATTTTCCATTCCTTCGCCGCCAACCGGTTTGCTCCATGATCCCCCGCTATACCCGTCCCGAGATGGCCGCCATCTGGACGCCCGAGAACCGTTTCCGCATCTGGTTCGAGATCGAGGCCCATGCCTGCGACGCGCAGGCGGCGCTCGGGATCATCCCGCCGGAGGCCGCGGCCGCCGTGTGGCGGCACGGCGCCTTCGAGGTGGAGCGCATCGACGAGATCGAGCGCGAGACCCGGCACGATGTCATCGCCTTCCTCACCAACGTCGCCGAGCATGTCGGGCCGCAAGCGCGCTTCATGCACCAGGGCATGACCTCGTCGGACGTGCTCGACACCTGCCTTGCCGTACAGCTTTCGCGGGCGACCGATCTCCTGCTCCAGGACCTGGACCTGGTGCTGGCGGCGCTCCGCCGCCGCGCCTTCGAGCACAAGATGACGCTCTGCGTCGGCCGCAGCCACGGCATCCACGCCGAACCCACCACCTTCGGCCTCAAGCTTGCCGGCTTCTTCGCCGAATTCAGCCGCAACCGCGAGCGCCTGGTCGCGGCACGGCGCGAAATCGCCACCTGCGCCATTTCCGGCGCCGTCGGGACCTTCGCCAATATCGATCCCCGCGTCGAGGCCCATGTCGCCGAAAAGCTCGGGCTCGCCATCGAGTCGGTCTCGAGCCAGGTGATCCCGCGCGACCGCCACGCCGCCTTCTTCGCCACGCTTGGCGTCGTCGCCGCCTCGATCGAGCGGCTGGCGACCGAGATCCGCCATCTCCAGCGCACCGAGGTGCTGGAGGCGGAGGAATATTTCGCGCCCGGGCAGAAAGGCTCCTCCGCCATGCCCCACAAGCGCAATCCGGTCTTGAGCGAGAATCTCACCGGCCTTGCCCGGCTGGTGCGTTCGACGGTGACGCCGGCGCTGGAAAACGTCGCGCTATGGCACGAGCGCGACATCTCCCATTCCTCCGTCGAGCGCGGCATCGCCCCCGACGCCACGGCGCATCTCGATTTCGCGCTGGTGCGCCTGGCGCAGGTGATGGAGAAGCTCGTGGTCTATCCGCAAGCCATGCGCCGCAACCTCGACCGGCTCGGCGGCCTGATCCATTCCCAGCGCGTGCTGCTGGCGCTGACCCAGGCCGGGGTCGGCCGCGAGGAGGCCTATCGCCTGGTCCAGCGCAACGCCATGCCGGTATGGGAAACGGGCGCCGACTTCCTCGCCCTGCTGAAGGCCGATGCCGAGGTGACGCGTGCCTTGGCGCCCGAGCGGATCGAGGCGCTGTTCGATCTCGCCTATCACACGAGCCACGTCGACACGATCTTCCGGCGCGTCTTCGGCAGCGCGTGAGGGCAGGGCTCAGGCCGGCCCGGAAAATTCCGCGCGCACGCTTTCCAGCAGGCCCGCCATCTGCCGGCGCAGTTCCGCCTCGGGCACGGCGGCGCCAAGCGGCTCGATCAGGGCCTGGATGCGGCCGGAAAGCGCCGCGTCATCGCCGCCCGCAAGCCCCGCCGCCACGACCTCGGCCGCCAGCGCCGCCGCCGCCGCGTCCGGTAAGCCCAGCCGTTCGGCCAGCCACAGGCCGAGACGCTTGTTGCGCCGCGCCGCGATCTTGAAGGCGATTTCGCGGTCGAAGGCGAATTTCGCCTCCTGGGATTTCTCCCGCTCATCGAAGCTCTTCATCGGCCGACCTCTTTTCCCGCCGACATACCATCCTACCTTAAAGGGAATCCCGTCGGCGAGGAATGGCCGGGATGCCCCTGCGACCCCATATAATCTGGCGGCTTTCCGCGACAACCACAATATCTGGCATGGCGCGGGACCGGTCATGGAAGTTGTCAGGGCGGAGGCGATGGGATATGGTCCAGCGCACCCGGACCCTGCCGGCAGCACCCGGCGGCGTCCGGTTTTGATTTTATGGCCTGGACGGCGGCGTCCCGGGCCGCTTGCCGTCGGGGTGGATCGTGGCCGGGCTCAAGACCGGGCACCGAACCGGGCGAGAGACCGGGCCGCTTGCCGCGGCGGTGCCCAAGGCACCGGCGGGAAGCAGACCCAGGGCCTGGCGCGAGACCGGCGCGCCGACATGACCGATGGATGAGGTTCGCCATGACCCGCCGCAGACAATTATACGAAGGCAAGGCCAAGGTTCTCTTCGAGGGGCCCGAGCCCGGCACGCTCGTCCAGTATTTCAAGGACGATGCCACCGCCTTCAACAACAAGAAGAAGGGCACCATCACCGGCAAGGGTGTCCTCAACAACCGCATCTCCGAATATCTGATGACGCGGCTGAACGAGATCGGCGTGCCGACCCATTTCGTGCGCCGCCTGAACATGCGCGAGCAGCTCATCAAGGAAGTGGAGATCATCCCGATCGAGGTGGTGGTGCGCAATGTCGCCGCCGGCTCGCTCTCAACGAGGCTCGGCATCGCCGAAGGCACGACGCTGCCGCGCTCCATCGTCGAGTTCTATTACAAGAACGACGAGCTTGGCGATCCGATGGTGTCGGAAGAGCACATCACCTGCTTCGGCTGGTCGACGCCGCAGGAGATCGACGACATCATGTCGATGAGCCTGCGGGTGAACGACTTCCTGTCCGGCCTGTTCCTCGGCGTCGGCATCCGCCTGGTCGATTTCAAGCTGGAATTCGGCCGCTACTGGCAGAACGACGACATGCGCATCATCCTCGCCGACGAGATCAGCCCGGACAATTGCCGGCTGTGGGATGTCGTCACC
>CALCYJ010000063.1 GCA_937905845.1 uncultured Rhodospirillales bacterium | reverse complement strand
TTCGTAAATCAGAAATGCACTTTCTATGACCGTGGGGGACTCGACATCGCCGACGATGTGATGATCGGGCCGAACGTGAGCATCATCACGGCGGGCCATCCCCTCGAACCTTCGCAGCGCCGCGCCGCCACAATCGGAAAGCCCATCGTGATTGAGAGAAACGTCTGGATCGCCGCCGGCGCTACCATCATCGGTGGCGTAACAATAGGCGAGAACTCGGTCGTCGCGGCGGGTTCGGTAGTCACCAAGGACGTTCCCTCCAATAGCCTTGTTGCAGGAAATCCGGCGCGGGTCATTCGTTCGATTGGCGACGATTGAAGGCGATTGGCGACGAATGAAGGAACAATTGCAAGGGGTCGTGAGCGGGGCGGAATTCCTTGTGTGGCCTTGCCGGATCTGGCATGAATATCAGCGTGTTATGATCAAGCGGCCTCGATAGCGCGGGCCGGGTTGCGGGATGTCAGGATGGTCAGGGATGCCACGCGGCGAAGCGGACACGCCCACCCCCGACGACGAGCAGGAGCCCGAGGGGCCGCGTCGTGCGACGCTGGTGGCGCTGGTCGTGATCGTCGTTCTGGCGGTGGGCGGATTCTTTCTCTGGAATCAACTCTCGAAGATGGCGGCGATCCAGGATTGCGTATGGGAAGGCCGCACCAATTGCGCGCCGATCACGACCCCGTCCCGGCCATGAGGCGGCGGGGGATAGACCCTGTCGCGGCGCCGCGCTTCGTCGCTTTTCCGCGCGAAAGGTCCGAGGGCGCCGGCATGTCCGGCGGCGGCAAAGCACCGTGAAAGTCTGCGTGTTCGGCGCCGGCGCGATCGGCGGCATGCTGGCGGTACGGCTGGCCCAGGCGGGTGCCGGGGTGAGCTGCATCGCCCGCGGCGCCCATCTCAAGGCGATGCAGGACGACGGCCTGACGCTGATCAGCGGCGGCGAACGCCATACCGTGCGGATCCCCTGCGTCGGCGACGCGGCGGCGCTCGGCCCGCAGGATTATGTGCTGATCACCTTGAAGGCACCGGCGCTGCCGGCGGCCGCGGCGATGATGCAGCCGCTGTTTGGTCCCGATACGGCGCTGGTCGCGGCGCTGAACGGCGTGCCGTGGTGGTATTTCTACCGGCATGGCGGCCCGCTCGACGGCCTGCGCCTGCGCAGCACCGATCCCGAAGGCGATCTCGACCGGCTGCTGGAGCCACGCCGGGCGCTGGGCTGCATCGTCTATCCGGCGTGTGAAGTGGTGCAGCCCGGGGTGATCGCGCATAGCCATGGCGACCGTTTCCTGCTGGGCGAGCCCGACGGCAGCCACAGCCCGCGCGTCGAGGCTTTCGCCGCCCTGATGGCGCGGGCCGGCTTTCAATGCCCGGTGCGGCCCAGGATCCGCGACGATATCTGGCTCAAACTATGGGGCAATCTCGCCTTCAACCCGATCAGCGCGCTAACCTTAGGCACCTTGGCGCAGATCAGCGCCGATCCCGGCACCCGCCAGGTTGCCCGCGCCATGATGCTGGAAGCGCAGGCGCTGGCGGAGAGTTTGGGCGTGCATTTCCCGATGCCGGTGGACAAGCGCATCGACGGCGCGGGCGAGGTCGGCGCCCACAAGACCTCGATGCTCCAGGACCTGGAGCGCGGCCGGCCGATGGAGATCGACGCCATTCTCGGCGCCGTGGTGGAAATCGGCCAAAGGCTGAACCGGCTGATGCCGGCTTGCGAAACCGTGCTTGGCTTGGTGCGGCAGCGGGCGCGTCTCGCCGGCTGTTATTGAGTCCCCGCGCGTCAATCAGGGGCCGCGTCAGAACAGCGGCTTGCCGAGACTGTGGGGGAAAATATCGTCCAGGAAGAAATGGACCTGGGTGATGATGCCGATGCCTTGCGCGCGCCGGGTTGCGCCATTGGCCGGCAGCATGGCCTCCACGCCGAATTGCCACGTATCGCCGTCGTAGAGAATCCCCGGTGAAATCGTGCCAATGGTGCGTCCGCCGGCCGGACCGTTGGCCGGGGTGCTGAAGCTGACCTCGACCAAGGGCGTCAGGTTGGCGAGGACGGACGGCAGGCCCAGATATTTCACCTCGCTCTGCAAATAGGGAATCGAATATTGCACCGAGGCGGCATAGTTCCATGCGCTGGGAGCGGTGCCGGGCCGGTCGGAAATCTGATAGGAGAATTCGCCGGTCACGGCGAGCGGGCGCAGCCAGCCGATGGGCAGATCGCCGAGCCCCTTGCCGAGATAGAGGGTGGGCGAGGTGCTGCTGGTGGTATCGATGGCCCCTGCCGTGGCGAGCGCGGGCGAGCCCGTCCCGGCGAAGGTGCGGCTCACGCCCACCGACGCCATGAACTCGTGCTGATCGCTGCACAGGATCTCGTCCTTCAGCCCGATGGTGATATTGTCGAAGCCGCGCAGATCCGTGCCGCCGCTCGACTGGGTGAGATAATCGCCGTTGATCGAGAAGCCCAGATGCTGCGTGATGGTCTTGTCCCATTCATAGCCGTAGGTCATGGTTCGGCCGCCGCCGTCGCGGCTTGGAATGGGCGTGAGCCCGATCGTCGGCGAACGCGCGCTCAAGGGCGCTCATTTCATCGAGCTGG
>CALCYJ010000062.1 GCA_937905845.1 uncultured Rhodospirillales bacterium | reverse complement strand
CTTTCCCTACCCGACGCTCTTCCGATCTCGGCGATGCGCGGCCCGGGCGGCAGGTCGGCCGGCGCCGCCGCGGGATCGGCCGCCGTCCGGCCGGCATCGTTCGCCGCTCCGCCCGTGTCCGAGCCGGCCGCCGGTTCGCGGTAGGGCACCTCCCGGCCATCGACCATGACCTTGACCGCGACTTGCGCCTTATCCACCAGGCAGGAATGAAGCCGCACCACCGGCGAGACGGCGGGCCTTCCGGCGCCAAGGCCGCAGCGTCCCGTCGACATGCTGAGGCCGGAGCCGACATATTCCTTGGAGAAGAGTTCCGCTCCTTCCGCCTGCGGATGGCGGATGGCGAGCCGCAGCACCACTTCGCGCGCCGCCAGCGCCTCGGCGCGGGCCTGCGCGCCATAGAGCGTCTCGGCGCCGACGATCTGCACCGCGCTCTGGTCGTAATTTTCAAGCCCGGCCGCGGCCAGCATGCGCCGCGTCTTGGTCAGAATGGCCTCGCCGGTGAGCCTGGCCCGCGCCGCCGCCTCGAAGCCGGCGACGACCATCGTGCCGGTGCAGCCATAGCCGCCGGGATAGGTCGCGCTCACCTTGTAGCTGGCACCGGGCCGCAGCCCACGGGCGCCGGTCACCCGCACCCGGTCGGGGCCTTCCTGCGCCATGTGGACGCCGGTGAAATCGCAGATCACGTCGGGCAGCCGATAGGCGGCGGGATCGCCGATCTCGTAGAGAAGCTGCTCGCCCAGCGTCAGCGGCGTCACCAGGCCGCCGGTGCCGGGCGGCTTGGTGACGATGAAGCTGCCGTCGGCTTCGACCTCGGCGATGGGAAAGCCCATATTGTCCCAGCCCGCCGCCACCGCCTGCCAGTCGGTGAAATTGCCCCCGGTGGCCTGGGCGCCGCATTCGAGCAGGTGGCCGCAGAGGCTGCCGGCGGCGAGGTAATCGTAATCCGCCGGGCCCCAGCCGAACTCGTGGATGAGCGGCCCCAGGACCAGCGCGCTATCGACGCAGCGCCCGGTGAGCACGATATCGGCGCCGCCGCGCAGTGCCGCCGCGATGGGAAAGGCGCCAAGATAGGCATTGATGCTGAGCAACTTTTCAGGCAGCGGCGCACCGCTCCGCATCTCGCGCAAATCCAGATCGCGCAGCCGGTCGATCTGCGGCAGGAGGTCGTCGCCCTCGACGGTCGCGATGGCAATTTTGACCCCGGCCGCCGCCGCCACCTGACGCAGCGCCTCGGCGCAGGCCGGCAGATTGACGCCGCCGGCATTGGCGATCACCTTGATGCGCTTTTCCGCGATCTGGCCGATCAGCGGCTTCATCGCCAGGGTGATGAAATCGACGGCATAGCCGGCGGCGGCCGAGCGCTGGCGCAGCTTGGCCAGGATGGCCATCGTCACTTCCGCCAGATAATCGAAGACGATGTAGTCGACGTCGCCCGTCTCGACCAGTTGGCGTGGCGCCGAAGCCGTATCGCCCCAATAGCCCGACGCGCCGCCGATGCGAACCACCTTGCCTGCCGCCATGCCCTTATCCCCCCGCTCTCACGCGCCGCGGCGCTGTCCGGGCAGGATGCCCATGCCCTTGGCGATGATGCCGAGCATGATCTCGTCGGCGCCGCCGCCGATCGAGGTCAGGCGGCCATCGCGATAGAGGCGCGAAATCCCGCTCTCGGTCATGTATCCCATGCCGCCCCAATATTGCAGGCAGGCATCCGCGACCTCGCGGCTCACGCGGCCGGCGGTCAACTTCGCCATCGAGGCCAGTTGCGTCACCTCGGCGCCGGCGATGTAATCTTCGACCGCGCGATAGATCAGCGAGCGCAGCAATTCCACCTTGGTCTGCAATTCCGCCAGGCGGAAATGAACCACCTGATTGTCGAGGATCGGCCGGCCGAAGGCGATCCGGCCGCGCGTGTAATCGACCGTCTCCGCGATCGCCCGTTCCAGGGCGAGAAGGCCGCCCGCGGCGCCCCACAGCCGTTCCTCCTGGAACTGCTGCATCTGATAGACGAAGCCCATGCCCTCCTCGCCGATGCGAAAGCGCTGGGGCACCCGCACATCGTCGAAGAAGATCTGCGCCGTGTCGGAGGAACGCATGCCGAGCTTGTCGAGCTTGCGCGCAATCTCCACACCCTTGGTCTTCATCGGCAGGCAGATCAGCGTCTTGTTGCGATGGACCGGACCATCGCCGGTATTGGCGAGCAGGCACATCCAGTCGGCCTGGGTGCCGTTGGTGGTCCACATCTTGCCGCCGTTGATGACGTAGTCGCCGCCGTCGCGCCTCGCCTGCGTCTTGATCGAGGCGACGTCGGAGCCGGCTCCGATCTCCGACACGCCGAGGCAGGCGACATACTCGCCAGTGATCGACGGGGTCAGAAATTCCTCCCGCAAGGCGTCGGAGCCGTGACGGGCCAGCGCCGTGTGCGTCAGGGCGGGCGGTACGCCGAGCGCCATCGGCACCGAGCCGTTGCGGATCGCGCCCAGCGCCTCGCAGAAGGCCATCTCGTAGGAATAATCGAGGCCGAGCCCGCCGAAACGCTCCGGCTTATGGATGCCGAGCAAGCCTTGCGCGCCCATCTTCTTGAACAGTTCGTGCGCCGGGAAAATTCCCGCCGCCTCCCATTCCTCGATATGCGGATTGATCTCCGCCTCGATGAATTTCGTGATCGAGCGCATAAGCTCGCGGTGCTGTTCGGTATAGATCATGGATCGTCCTTGGCAAAAGGCTCGGCCTTAAGACCGGAAGCCGGAAGCCGGCCGAACCGGGGCCGGGCTGGCACTTACCGGTTTCCAATTATCATCTTATAATGCCAATCTTAGGTATAGAAGATCCCCCTGTAAAGCCGGCGCAGACCTGGCGATCGTGATGGAGGCGGCGAGGGACGTGGATATGGAGAAGTCGGATACCGGGAAGTCGCGCCGCCCCGCCGCGCATGCGCGCGGCAGCGACGACAATGATCGCGTCGCCCTCTATATCCGCCTGACACGGGTGTTCCGCGAGCGCATCCTGTCCGGCGAATGGCCAAGCGGCCACCGCTTGCCGCCGATACCGGCGCTGTGCCGGGAATATGATGTCGCCCCCATCACAATCCGCCAGGCCCTGAAGCCGCTGGCCGAGGATGGCTGGATCGTGGCCGCGCGCGGCAAGGGCACTTTCGTCACCGGCGCGACGTGCGCAGCTTGCGAGGATCCGGCGCTGCGGGCGGCGATCAGCGACCCTCTCCTGCTTGGGCCCGAGCAAAGCATCCGCATTCTCGGCCGCAAGCGTCGGGTGATGTTGCCGCCCGAACTTGCGAGCGACGCGGCGCTTGACGATTATGTCCGGATCGACAAGATCCACCGCCATCGCGGTACGCCTTTCGCGCTGATGAGCATCTATGTCGCGGCCCGGGCCTACGATCGCTTTCCCAAGGGCGCCGATCGTCATTTCAAACTGTTCCGGCTGCTCCGCGATCACGGCGGCCTGCAACCCGTGCGCGGCCGGCAGCTTACTACCATCTGCCATGCCGATCAGCAGAGTGCGGCACTGCTCGATTATTCTCTGGGCGGCGTTCTGGTTCGCATGCGGGCCTGGTGGTTCGATTCGGCAGAGAAAGTCGTCTTCGCCGGCACCTTTCTTTATCGCGGCGACATGTTCGTGCTCGACCGGATCGACGATTACCCCAATCTCTCGCTGATCCCGAACGTGAGGGCGGTGGCGGAAGCACCGCGCGCGGGCCGACCCGCCGGCCGTGGTAGTGGCCGTGGCAGTGGCAGTGGCGCCAAACGGCCGCGACCCGTCGCCTGAAGCGTTTTTTCTCCGGGCGGCACTTTGTTTAACATACCAACTTTAGGCATTTTTACAGCGAAGCGGCCGTAACGAAACAACAATCCGGGAGAAAGCGCGTGAAGGGATTGATGATGGACCGGCCCCTGCTGATCTCCGGGGCGATCGAGCATGCCGCCGCCTATCATAGCGAGACCGAAATCGTCGCCCGGACCATCGCCGGCGACATTCACCGCTATACGTATCGCGAGGCCCATGCGCGGATGAAGCAACTGGCGCACGCACTGATAAGGCTCGGCGTGACGGCGGGCGAGCGTGTCGGCAGCCTGGCCTGGAACACCCATCGTCATTTCGAGATGTTCTACGGCGTCTCCGGCATCGGCGCCGTGCTCCATACCGTCAATCCGCGCCTCTTCCCCGAACAGCTCGTCTATATCATCAACCATGCCGAAGACCGCTACCTCTTCGTCGATGCCCTCACGCTGCCGATCGTCGAGCAGATCGCGCCGCGCCTTACCAATATCGAGGGCTATGTGATGATGGCCGAGCGCGCCGAAATGCCGGACGGCAGCACGCTGCCGAACCTGACGTGCTACGAAGATCTCCTCGCCGCCGAGACGGCCGATCTCGCGTGGCCGAGCTTCGATGAGAACGAGGCATCCACCATCTGCTACACGTCGGGCACCACGGGCAATCCCAAGGGCGTCGTCTATACCCATCGCGCCGCCATCTTGGTGACGCTGCTCTTCACCGCCTTCACCGGGCTTGGCGCCCGCAACGGCTCCCGCGAGGTTCTGATGCCGATGGCGCCGATGTTCCACGGCAATGCCTGGCAATTTCCCTATCTGGCGCCCTTGACCGGCAGCAAGCTCGTCCTGCCCGGGCGCAATTACGAGCCCGAGAAGCTTTACGAGCTGCTGGAGGGCGAGAGCGTCACCATCACCTGCGGCGTGCCGACCCTGTGGATCATCCTGCTCGATTGGCTGGAGCGCACCGGCCATAAATTCTCTCATCTGCGCCTGTCGCTTTCCAGCGGTTCGGCGCCCTCGCGCACTCTGGTGGAGACGCTCGAGCGCGATTACGGCGTCGAGCTGGCGCAGGCCTGGGGCATGACGGAGATTCTCGGCGGCAGCAATGCGACCCTGCGTCCGGGCAGCGCCGATCTGCCCTTTGCCCAGCGCATCGACCGGCGGATGAAATCGGGCCGCGCCCTTTTCGGCGTGCGCTATCGCATCGTCGATGACGAGGAGCGCGAGTTGCCGCGTGACGGTGTCGCCTTCGGGCATTTGCGCGTCATGGCGCCGTGGGCGGCCTCGGCCTATTTCAAAGGCGAGGGCGGCAGCGCGCTCGATGACGAGGGCTGGCTCAAGACCGGCGACGTCGCCACGATCGACCGCCACGGCCATGTCACGCTGACCGACCGGTCCAAGGACGTGATCAAATCCGGCGGCGAATGGATCAGTTCCATCGTCCTCGAGAATATCGCCGCCGGCCACCCGGCGGTGATGCAGGCCGCGGTCATCGCCATCCCGCATCCGAAATGGCAGGAACGGCCGCTGCTGATCGTCGTGCCCAAACCCGGAGCCGCCCTCGACGGCGCGATGCTGCTCGATTTCATGCGCGACAAGGTGGCGGGATGGTGGCTGCCCGACGCGGTGGAAATCGTCGAACGGCTGCCGATGACGGCCACCGGCAAGGTGCACAAACTCACGCTCCGTGAACAATATCGGGACTATGCCCTGCCCGAAAGCGCACCCTAGATGCAGGAATCCCTTCCCGGCGCCGCTTTTCCCCCGAGCGGAACCCGCGCGCGGCCATGACGATCCGCTGGACTTGAGCCCCGTCTCGCAGCAAGCTGCGCCCTTTCGCCCGGGCCGGCCCTGTGCTATGGCGGGCCCTGCGGCGCCTCGCGCCCCGCTTCGGAAAGGTCCTTGATGTCATCGGATATTGCCCTCGGCCGCGATCAGGCAGGCGAGAAGCACGCGCTGCCCCTGATGGTCCTGGGCGCGCTCGGCGTCGTCTATGGCGATATCGGCACGTCGCCGCTCTATACGCTCAAGACCTGTTTCAACGTCATCGGCTCGACCGACGCCCGCGCCATCTATGGCGTTCTATCGCTCGTCTTCTGGGCGCTGACGCTGGTCATCACGATCAAGTACGTCATTTTCATCATGCGCGCCGACAATCACGGCGAAGGCGGCATCCTCGCCCTGACCGCGCTCGCGCAGCGCGCCGCCCTGCGCCGCTCGCGCTACGCCTGGTGGATCGCCGCCGCCGGCATCGTCGGTTCCGCCCTCTTCTACGGCGACGGCGTGGTGACGCCCGCGATCTCGGTCCTCTCGGCGGTCGAGGGATTGAAGGTGGCGACGCCGCTGTTCGAGAATTACGTCATCCCGATCACCCTTGGGCTGCTGCTCGGCCTCTTTCTCATGCAGCATCGCGGCTCGGGCAAGGTCGGCGGCCTGTTCGGGCCGGTGATGGTCCTATGGTTCGCGGTCATCGGCATTCTCGGCCTGCCGGCCATCCTGCACCATCCGCGCATCCTGCGCGCCCTCGATCCCTTGTTCGGCCTCGATCTGCTCGCCGCCCATCCCTGGACCGGATTCGCGCTTCTGGGCGGCGTCGTCCTGGCGGTGACCGGTGGCGAGGCGCTTTACGCCGACATGGGCCATTTCGGCCGCACGCCGATCCGCCTGGCCTGGTTCAGCCTCGTCCTGCCGGCCCTCATCCTCAATTATTTCGGACAGGGCGCCAATCTGCTCGCCAATCCCCTCGCCGTCGACAATCCGTTCTTCCGTCTGGCGCCGGGCTGGGCGATCTATCCGCTGGTCATCCTGGCTTCCGCCGCCACCGTCATCGCGAGCCAGGCGGTGATCTCGGGCGCCTTCTCCCTGACCCGCCAGGCGATCCAGCTCGGCTATCTGCCGCGCATGGACATCCGCCATACCAGCGAGACGGAGATCGGCCAGATCTTCGTCCCCTCGGTCAACCGCATGCTGATGCTCGGGGTCTTCGTGCTGGTGGTGGGCTTTCGCTCGTCCGACAATCTCGCCGCCGCCTACGGCATCGCCGTCACCGGCACCATGACCATCACCACGATTCTGGCCTTCATCTACATGCGCGGCGTGGTCGGCTGGAGCCTGCCCAGGGTCATAGCGCTATTCGGCCTGTTCCTGGTGGTCGATCTCGCCTTCTTCAGCGCCAATCTGCTGAAACTGGTCGAGGGCGGCTGGTTTCCGCTCGCCGTCGCCGCCGGCCTCTTCATCCTGATGACCACCTGGCGGAAGGGCCGGGGCATCCTGCTGGAGCGGATCATGAGCAGCACGCTCGAACTCAATACTTTCATCGCCCGCTCGGCGGGCAAACCGCGCGTTCCCGGCACCGCGGTTTATATGACCAGCCGGCTCGACGTGGTGCCGGTCCCGCTCCTGCACAATCTCAAGCACAACAAGGTGCTGCACGAGCGCATCGTTTTGATGAAGGTTGAGACCACGGACATTCCGCGCGAAGGCGCCGAACGCTGCCTCGAAGTCTGCCATCTCGACGCCAATTTCCACACGGTCGTGGTGCATTACGGCTTCATGGAGCAGCCCAACCTGCCGAAAGCCCTGAAGGAATGCCGCAATTTCCAGCTCCGCTTCAACCTGCTGGAGACGTCGTTCTTCCTCGGCCATGAGAAGATCATCGCGGCGCCGAATTCATCGCTCTCGAGCTTGCGGCGCTCCCTCTTCATCACCTTGCAGAACAACGCGCTGTCGGCCACGGAATTCTTCCGCATTCCCGCCAACCGCGTGGTCGAGCTTGGCGGACAGATCGAAATCTAGCGCGCTTTCCGACCGGATGGTATCAGCCAGTCGATTATAATTCGCGCTCACTCGACATCTTGAGCCTGTTCTTATCACAAAAGTGGTGTCCACTTTTGCGACAACAGGCTCCAAAGCCGCGGCCAGCCTTCAGGCTTCCTGCAACTGTCCGGTGATGCGTCCGACCGCCGCGGCATCGAACCGCGCCCGGTCGATCTTGAGATAGGCGATCCCCTCCTCGGCCACCACCACCGCTTCGATGACGCCCGGCACGGCATCGAGCCGGGCGGCGAGTTCCGCCGCCATTCCGCGATCCACGGTGCCAAGGCGCGCCAGATAGCTCGAATAATGCCCCGGCCTGCGCATGCCGAGCGCCGCGATCAGCCACAGCAGCGTCACGCCGAGCGTGAAGAGGAAAACGCCTCTGAGCCCGTCCATCCCATAAGCCCCGCCGCCGAGCGCGCCGCCGACGAAGATGCCGAGGAATTGCGCGCTGGAGAAGATGCCGGTGGCGGTCCCCTTGGCGTCGGGCGGCGCAGTCTTGGTGATCAGCGACGGCAGGCTCGCCTCCATGATGTTGAAGGCGGTGAAGAAGGCGATAAGGGCGGCGATCACAATAGAGGCGCCGGTAACCCCGGTGCCGATCTGGGTGCCGGCGCTGGCCAGCCAGAGCGCGAGCTGGCTCACGCCCAGAAGAAGGATCGTGACGAGAAACACCTCCTTCATGCGCCGGCGCTTCTCGGCCAGGATGATCACCGGCACCATCAGCACCACGGACGCCGCCAGCACCGGGAGATAGACCCGCCAATCCTCGTGGCTGGTCAGGCCAAGCGCGCCGGACAGAACCTGCGGCACGGCGAGAAAGCTCGCGGTGAGGACGGCATGGAGCGCGAAAATGGCAAAGTCGAGGCGCAGCAGCTCGCGGTCCCGCAGCACCCGCCCGATCAGCGCCGGCACGGCCTCGGCATCGCGGTGACGCATTTTTCGGACCGGCCGGGGGACGAGAAAGAGGGTGATGGCGATGCCCACGAATGCCAGGATCGCGGTGAGCCAGAAGATCCCGGCGACGCCGATGACGCCGGCCAGCGCCGGCCCGGCGACGATGGCAAACGCAAACGACAGGCCGATCGTCATGCCGACCAGGGCCAT
>CALCYJ010000061.1 GCA_937905845.1 uncultured Rhodospirillales bacterium | reverse complement strand
CGCTCCACGGCGTGCAGTTCCACCCCGAGAGCATCGCCTCCGAACACGGCCACGCCCTGATCGCCAATTTCCTCAAACTGGCGCGAGAGGGCCGGCCATGAGCGCCGACATGGAGGAATTCAAGCGCCTGCTGGGCCAGGTCGCCGGCGGCGAGCGCCTGTCGGTCGCCGCGGCCCGCACCGCCTTCGACATCATGATGTCGGGCAATGCGACGCCATCGCAGATGGGCGGCTTTCTCATGGCACTGCGGGTGCGGGGCGAGACGGTGGAGGAAATCACCGGCGGCGCCATGATCCTGCGCGGCAAGGCGACGATGATCGACGCGCCGCCCGGCGCCATCGATACCTGCGGCACCGGCGGCGATAATTCCGGCACCTACAATATCTCCACCGCCGCGAGCCTCGTCCTTGCCGCCTGCGGCGTGCCGGTCGCCAAGCACGGCAACCGCGCGCTGTCGTCCAAGAGCGGCGCGGCCGACGTTCTCACCGCGCTCGGCGTCCATATCGATTGCGACATGGCGCTGGTGCGCCAGGCGCTGTGGGAGATCAATATCGGCTTCCTCATGGCGCCGCGCCACCACGGCGCCATGCGCCAGGTCGGGCCGACGCGGGTGGAGCTTGGCACCCGCACCATCTTCAACCTGCTCGGTCCGCTCTCGAACCCGGCCGGAGCCCGCCGCCAGCTCCTCGGCGTCTTCGCCCGGGAATGGGTGCGACCGCTGGCCGAAGTGCTGGGCAAGCTCGGGTCCGAGCGGGTCTGGGTCGTCCATGGCGCCGACGGGCTGGACGAGATCACCACCACCGGGCCGACCCATGTGGCCGAGATGAAGGACGGCCAGGTCACCGAGTTCGAGATCACGCCCGAGGACGCCGGCCTCCCCCGCGCCCGCCCGGCCGATCTCAAGGGCGGCGATGCCGCCACCAACGCCGAGGCGCTGCGTGCCGTGCTCGACGGAAGCCCCGGACCCTATCGCGACATCGTGCTGCTCAATGCCGCGGCCGGCCTGCTGATCGCCGGCAAGGTGACGGGGCTGGCCGAGGGCGCGGCGGCGGCGGCGGCGGCGATCGACAAGGGGGCGGCGCGCGACGTGCTCGCCCGCCTCGTCGCCATCACCAACCAGCCGGCGGCGGGAAGCGCATGAGCGACACGCTCGCCCGCATCTGCGCCGAGAAGCGCGACCACATCGCCCGCTGCCGGCGGGAATGGCCGCTGGCCGAGGTCGAAACCGCGGCCAAGGCGGCGACGCCGCCCAGAGGCTTCCAGCAGCGCCTGGCCCAGGTTGCGGCCTCGGGCAGCATCGGGCTGATCGCCGAAATCAAGAAAGCATCGCCTTCCAAGGGCTTGATCCGGAAGGAATTTGATCCACCGTCGCTGGCCCGTTCCTATGTCGCCGGCGGTGCCACCTGCCTCTCGGTCCTGACCGACCAGCCCTATTTCCAGGGCCGGGATGCCGATCTGAAGGCGGCGCGCGCCGCCGTCGATCTTCCGGTGCTGCGCAAGGACTTCATGCTCGATCCTTATCAGGTGATCGAAGCCCGCGCGATCGGCGCCGATTGCATCCTGCTCATCATGGCCGCCCTGGAGGGTGCGCAGGCGGCGGAGCTGGAAGCGGTGGCGCAAAGCCTTGGTCTTGACGTTCTGGTTGAAGTTCACGATTTGGATGAGTTGGGCCGCGCCACCCGGCTCAAAAGCCGCCTTATCGGCATTAACAACCGTAATCTCAAGAGTTTGAAGACCGATCTTGAGACCTCGATCGCCCTGGCGCCGCACCTGCCTGCTGACGCGGTCGGGGTCGCCGAGAGCGGTTTCCATAGGCCGGAGGATATCGGGCGCCTGCGGGCGCTCGGCGTGCATTGCTTCCTGGTCGGCGAGGCGCTGATGCGGCAGGACGATCTCGCCCAGGCGACGCGCACCCTTCTCGGCCTGACCGATGCCGTGGCGCCCCAGCCATGAGCAAGCTCAGCCACTTCGATTCCACCGGCAAGGCGGCGATGGTCGATGTCTCGGCCAAACCGGAAAGCGCGCGCATCGCCATCGCCAGCGGCTGCGTCTCGATGCGCCCGGAAACGCTCGAACTCATCGCCGCCGGGCGGGCTGAGAAGGGCGATGTTCTGGGCGTGGCGCGGCTGGCCGGCATCATGGCCGCCAAGCGCACTCATGAGCTGATCCCGCTCTGCCACCCGCTGGCAATCAGCGCCATCACCCTCGATCTCACCTGCGATACCGCCCGCCACGCCGTCGATATCGTCGCGACGGTCAAGCTCACCGGCCGCACCGGCGTCGAGATGGAAGCCCTCACCGCCGTCAGCATCGCCGCCCTCACCCTCTATGACATGGTCAAGGCGGTGGATCGCGGCATGGTCATCGGCGACATCCGGCTTATCCATAAATCCGGCGGTAAATCAGGAGTTTCCGAGGCCGAGCGATGATTCCGGTCGAGGAAGCTCTGGCCCGGATTCTGGGGGCGCTGCCGGTATTGCCGGCGGAAAGCGTGGCGCTCCCTGCCGCCCACGGCCGCGTCCTGGCGGAAGCGGTCGCCGCCCGCCGCACCCACCCGCCGGTCGCCGTCTCGGCCATGGACGGATGGGCGGTCAGGGCGGAAGACGTCGCCGAGGTCCCGGCCGTGCTGCGTCGGATCGGCGAATCCCAGGCCGGCGGCAGCTTCCCCGGCACCGTCGGCCGGATGGAGGCGGTGCGCATCTTCACCGGCGCGCCGGTGCCGGCGGGCGCCGATTGCATCGTGCTCCAGGAGGATGCCGCGGCGGAGGGCGACCAGGTCATGGTGCGCGAGGGGGCGGCGGCCGGCACCTTCATCCGCCCCGCCGGTCTTGATTTCCGCGCGGGCGAGACGCTGCTCACCGCCGGGCGCCGCCTGCGGCCGGCCGATATCGGGCTCGCCGCGGCGATGAACCACCCCTGGCTCACGGTACGGCGGCGGCCCCGCATCGCGCTGCTCGCCACCGGGGACGAGCTGGTGCGGCCGGGGGAGCCGGTGGGGGAAAACCAGATCATCTCCTCCAACAGCCTGGGCCTGGCGGCACTGATCGCGGCCGAGGGGGGCGAGGCGATCGACCTTGGCATCGCGCAGGACAATCGCGCCTCTCTCCTGGCACTTGCTGCCGGCGCGCGCGGCGCCGATCTGCTGGTGACGCTGGGCGGCGCGTCGGTCGGCGACCACGACCTGGTGCAGAAAGTCCTGGGCGAAGAAGGACTTGACCTCGATTTCTGGCGCATCGCCATGCGGCCGGGCAAGCCGCTGATGTTCGGCCATATCGGGGGCATTCCGCTGCTCGGCCTGCCGGGAAACCCGGTCTCCTCGCTGGTCTGCGGCCTCGTGTTCCTGCGCCCGGCGATTCACCGCCTGCTCGGCCTTGCGACAGGACCGGCTTCCGCCGCCATGGCGCGGCTTGGCCGGGCCCTCCCGGCCAACGACCAGCGGCAGGATTATCTCCGCGCCACATTGGAGGGAAAGGACGGCGGCGAGCGGGTCGCCACGCCGTTTACGAAGCAGGATTCCTCCATGCTTTCCAGGCTCTCGGCCGCGGGCTGCCTGGTGATACGGCCGCCGCATGCGCCGGCGGCGGCCCAAGGCGAGCGCGTCGCCATCCTCGAACTCTAATCGATCGGCTGATTCCATCCGGTCGGAAAGCGCGCTAGCGGCTCGAACCTTGGCGCGGGCCGGCGATTTTTGCGCATTGGCCCTTGACGGAGGCTCGGAACCAAACTAGAACGTCAGAGAGGGTTGCGCTTTTGTTCCCCGGGAGCTGACATGCTGACAAGAAAGCAACATGAGTTGCTCACCTATATCTACCACCGGCTTCAGGATACCGGCACATCGCCGTCCTTCGACGAAATGAAGGATGCGCTGGGCCTCAAATCGAAATCGGGCATCCACCGCCTGATTACCGGGCTTGAGGAACGCGGCTTCATCCGCCGCCTGGCCCACCGCGCCCGCGCCCTCGAAGTGGTGAAGCTGCCCGGGGCGGCCATTCCATCGTCTGGCGCCGGCCGCGCGCGCTTTGCCCCCAGCGTCATCGAAGGCCGCTTTCCCGCCGGCGGCAGCGGCCCGGCGGCGGCCGAGACGGTCGGGCTGCCGCTTTACGGCCGGATCGCCGCCGGCACGCCGATCGAGGCGCTGCGGGATCAGTCGAACGTCATCGAGGTCCCGGCGTCCCTGCTCGGCGGGGGCGAGCATTATGCGCTCGAAGTGGCGGGCGATTCCATGGTTGGCGTCGGCATTCTCGATGGCGATACGGTGATCATCCAGCGCTGCCAGGCGGCGGACAACGGCGCTATCGTCGTCGCCCTGATCGACGAGCTGGAAGCGACCTTGAAACGGCTGCGGCGCAAGGGTAATTCAGTTGCCCTCGAAGCCGCCAACCCGGCCTACGAAACCCGCATTTTCGGCCCCGACCGCGTGCGCGTACAGGGCAAGCTGGTCGGCCTGCTGCGCAAATACTGACCCCGGCATGACGGGCCGGCCACGGGCTCGGCCGACTTACCCACCAGCCGGATGCGACATCGAGCCCCCCAGTCAGCGCGACGCGGCGGTAGCAGTGGTCGCACCATCCGCGGCGGTCGTACCACCCGGGGTGGTCGCACCACTCGCAGTGGCCGGGCCACCGGGGGGAGAATCGGGTCTGAACTGGCGCGCCGGTGGCATCGACCACGGCCTGAGGCCGCGATATCCGGCGACGTTCTCGACGCGGACCCGGCCGTTTGCCGCAATATAGAGTGCGTAGGCGCCCTGTCGCGCCAGATCGCCGGCGTCGATGACCAGGCGGGCGCTGTGGCATTGTCCCGGCACCGGCACCCGGCTCACCACGATTTGCGCCAGGCTGCAATCGGTGGGAAGGGCGGCTTCGCTCACCGGCAGGGCGACGAGAATGCCATGCCGGCGATAGAAGCAGCCGAGCGGATCGCAGCGCAAGGTACCGTCGGTGGTGGCGCCATCGAGCGGCCAGGGCGCTGCTCGCGCGGCGCCATCGCGCTCCAGCCAGGTTTCGACCGCCATGCGGTTGCCGCGTCCGGGCGAGATCGTCAGCCTGCCGTCGGCCTGGCGCAGCGCGAGAAGGCGCCCGTTGCCGGCGATGACGAGATCGGGGCGCGGCGTGAGGGCGATGGTCGCAAGGCCGAGGGCGATGGGCAGCAGCCCGTAGAGCCGCCAGCGCCGCCGCCACAGACACAGCCATAGGCCGCCCGCCACCAGCAGCAGCATTCCCGCCTGCGGCATCTGCGGCATCAGGATGACATCTCCCGGCAGGCCCGCCACGAAGGTCGCGACGCGGATCACCGCGCCGATGCCGAGTCCCATGGGGATCAGGCCGAGGCTTTCGAGATGGAAGGGCATGAGCAGGAAGGCCACCATGGCCCAGGGCATCACCCAGAAGGCGGTGATCGGCACCGCCAGAATATTGCCGATCAGGCCATAGGTGACGAAACGGTCGAAGTGATAGAGGGCGAAGGGCGCCGTCGCCAGGCCGGCGACGAGGCTGGTGAAGGCGATGGCGAAAAGATGCAGCGCCACCCGGCGACCCGGCCCCGCCGCCTGATGCCAGGCACCGAAGCGGCTGCCCCAGACTTCATAGGCGGCGACCAGCGCCAGAACGGCGGCGAACGACATCTGGAAACCCGCCTGCAGCAGGCTTTCCGGCTGTATGGCCAGCACCACCAGCGCCGCCCAGCCGACGAGATAGAGCGAGACCGGTCGTCGGTCGAGCAGGATCGCCAGCAGCACCGCCGCCGTCATGATGAAGGCGCGCTGCGTCGGCACCGCGGCGCCGCTCATCAGCAGATAGAGGAAGGCGCCGAGCAGGGATACCGCCGCCGCCCATTTCTTGCCATCGCCCGTGAGCGCCAGCACCGGAATCGCGGCGATCAGCAGGCGCACCATGAAAAAGAGCCCGCCTGCGACGAGCGAGAGATGCAGCCCGGCGATCGCCAGCAGATGGGCGAGGCCGGCGTCCCGCATCACCGCCTGCACCCGCTCGGGCACATAGGACCGCTCGCCGGTGGTGAGTGCCGCCGCCATGCCGCCGACGGCGCCGGGCAGGACCTTGAAGATGCGCTGGCTCACGTCGTGACGGATGCCGTGCAGCAGCAGCGTCGCCCGGTCGCTCAGCGCGCCGGCCCCGGCCGCCGGCGGCGGCGGGATGATCGCCGCCTGACCCAGGGCGAAACCGACGGCGCCCAGGCGCTGAAAGAAGGCCTGGCGGGGAAAATCGAAAGCGCCGGGCTCGGCGGGTGGCGGCGGTGGCAGCAGTTGCGCGCGCACCCGCACCCACAGGCCCGGCCGCAGGCCCGGCAGCGGCCGGCGCAGCGTCACCCGGACCCGCGCCGGCGTTGCGGCGGGAGAGAGGCCGGCGATTACGGGATGTTCGATGATCAGCCGCTCGCCCGCTGCCAGCGCCTCGGCGGCGATCAGGCGGCCCTCGACCACCGCCGGGCCGAGGCTGCGGCCGAGCACGGGGGCCGCGACGCGCGCGGTGCGCGCCTGGGCCAGGAGAAACCCCGTTGCCCCCGCGGCCAGGGCGCCACCGAGCAGGAAAAGCGGCGCCCAGCGCCGCCCCGCCAGCAGGATCGGGAGCGACGCGGCCAGGGCGGCGGCCCCGAGCCAGGCGGCAGGCTCGCTCGGCCAGGCGAAATAGAGGCCGATGCCAAGCCCGAAGGCGGCCGGCACGAACAGCCGCCAGCGCTCCCGCTCGGCCGCAAAGGCCGCCGCCAGGCTCAGCCCGGCCACACGGGCGGCGCGGTGCCAGCTCTTGGAATGCGCGTCTTCCGCCCCTGCTACCCTCTCGCTACCCACCGGCGCGCGCCTTCAAGCCTGCCCCACCGGTGATGGTAGGGGAAGGACGGCGGCCCGCAAAGCCGGATCGCGGGCCCGGCCTGACCGGGCTGGTTCACGAAGAATCGCGCGCGGCCCGAGTGTCGCGCCTTAACGGACGCGATGCAGCGGTCTATACTGCGCCGCAAATCGCCGGCAGCGGCGCCGGCCGTCCGCCGATCGTCCGGCAGACCGGCCGGCATCCGGAGCGTGGCGCCGGCCGTTCACCAAGGAAGGATCGTAGGCATGAGTAAAGGCGACGGAACCGTCACGCTGGCCGAATCCGGCACCAAGAATGCGGTGGAACTGCCCGTCATGAGCGGGACCGTGGGCCCTCGCGTCATCGATATTCAGAAGCTCTACGGCGACATGGGCGTCTTCACCTACGATCCGGGCTTTGCCGCCACCGCGAGCTGCCAGAGCCGCATCACCTATATCGACGGCGAGGAAGGGGTTCTGCTCCACCGCGGTTATCCGATCGAGCAGCTCGCCGAGGAGAGCGACTTCACCGAAGTCAGCTATCTCCTCCTGAACGGGGAGCTGCCGACGGCGGCCGAGAAGATGCAGTTCCAGAACGATGTCGCGCGCCACACGATGGTGCACGAGCAGCTCACCACCTTCTACCGCGGCTTCCGCCGCGACGCCCATCCGATGGCGGTCATGGTCGGCGTGGTCGGCGCGCTGTCCGCCTTCTACCACGATTCGACCGACATCAACGATCCGCACCAGCGCACGGTGGCATCCTTCCGCATGATCGCCAAGATGCCGACCATCGCCGCCATGGCCTATAAATATTCGCTGGGCCAGCCGTTCATCTATCCGCAGAACCACCTGAACTATGCCGAGAACTTCCTCAATATGATGTTCTCGGTGCCCTGCGAGCCCTACCGGATCAACCCGGTCCTGGCCAAGGCGATGGACCGCATCTTCATCCTGCATGCCGATCACGAGCAGAATGCCTCGACCTCGACGGTGCGCCTCGCCGGCTCCTCGGGCGCCAATCCCTTCGCCTGCATCGCTGCCGGCATCGCCTGCCTCTGGGGCCCCGCGCACGGCGGCGCCAACGAGGCGGTGCTGAAGATGCTGGAGGAGATCGGCACGGTCGACCGCGTGCCCGAATATATCAAGCGCGCGAAGGACAAGAACGACCCCTTCCGCCTGATGGGTTTCGGCCACCGGGTCTATAAGAATTACGACCCGCGCGCCAAGGTCATGCAGCGCACCTGCCACGAGGTGCTGGACGATCTCGGCCTCCACGACGAGCCGCTCCTGAAGCTCGCGATGAAGCTCGAGCGCATCGCGCTGGAAGACGAATATTTCATCGAGAAGAAGCTCTATCCCAATGTCGATTTCTATTCCGGCATTATCCTGCGGGCGATGGGCTTCCCCTCCTCGATGTTCACGGTGCTGTTCGCCGTCGCCCGCACGGTGGGGTGGATCGCGCAGTGGAACGAGATGATCGCCGACCCGCAGCAGCGGATCGGCCGGCCGCGCCAGCTCTATCTTGGCCCGACACGGCGCGATTACGTGCCGATCGGCACGCGTGGATAAGGGCGCAAGACCTCGTCACACCAACCAGCCGGCCGTGCCGCAGATCGCGGCCGGCTGGAAGTTCCGCGGCTGGGCGCGTCAGCATGCCTCGGCCAACGACAATATCTCGCCCCGCCGCGAGCAGCGGCGCAAATGGGTCAGGCTCGGGCTGGCGGCGACGGCGCTCGCGGTCCTGGCTCTTCTCGGCCTCAAGGAGGGCTGGCGGCCCTAGCGCGCTTTCCGATCGGATGGACGATCAGAATTCGCGCCAGGTCAACTCTTGAGCCTGTTCCGCAAACCGGGTGCTCAGGCGCGCTGGATCAACTCGATTTTGTAGCCGTCGGGATCCTCGATGAAGGCGATCACCGCCGGCCCGTGCTGCATCGGGCCGGCCGGCCGCGGGATCTTCACCCCCGCCTGGCCCAGACGCTCGCAGGTCGCATAGATATCGGGAACGCCGATGGCGATATGGCCGTAGGCGCTGCCAATCTCGTAGGGCTCCGCGCGGTCCCAATTATGGGTCAGTTCCAGCACCGCCGTATCGCGCTCCTCGCCATAGCCGACGAAGGCGAGCGTGAACTTGCCGCCGGGAAAGTCGGTGCGGCGCAGGAGCTTCATCCCGAGAAGGCCGGTATAGAAATGCAGCGAGGCGTCGAGATCGCGCACCCGCAGCATCGTATGCAGCAGGCGGAAGCCCGCCGTGACCGGAACGTCCAGAGCGACCGAAGCGGCCGGAGCGTCCGGCGCGGCCGTGGCGGAGGACAGGGTAGCCGTATTGCTCATTTCTCTTCTCCTTGCTGCCATCCCGCGCGGCGGCGCGGGCCGGCCGTAATCGCCGCCAGAACCGCGCGCGCCGCCCGGTGCGAGGGCGCCGGGCCGCCCTGCCCCAGGGCGAGAGCGACCTGATCGGCGGCGGCAAGCTGGACCGCGCGCGCTTCGGGCTCGATCATAAGCCTTTCCACCGCCGCGGCCAGCTTCGGCGCGACGCAATCCTCCTGGAGCAATTCGGGCATGACCGGGCGGTCGAGGATGATATTGACCAGGCTGACGTAGCGCACCGTGATGAGGCGGCGGGCGAGCCGCGCCGTCAGGGGATTGACGCGGTAGGCGACGATCGTCGGCACCCGCGCCAGCGCCAGTTCCAGCGCCACCGTACCCGAGGCCGCGAGCGCCGCATCGGCCGCGGCCATGGCGGCGTAATTCTCCGCCCCCGGCGCTGCCACGATCCGCGGCACCACCGCCCAGCCCCGCGTTGCGCGCTCGATCTCGGGCCGCAGTTCGGGCAGGGTCGGCAGGACCACGGCCAGGCCCGGCAGGCGCTGCGCCAGGATGGCCAGCGCCTCACCGAAGGGCGGCAGGTGGCGCGCGACCTCGCCCCGCCGGCTGCCCGGCAGCAGGGCGAGCAGCGGCGCCGTCGGCGCGATGCCGGCCTTGGCGCGGAAGGCGGCACCATCGGCGCTAGCGGCGCCGCTCTCCACCACCGGATGACCGACGAACGTGACCGGCAGGCCGACCCGCTCGAACCAAGGCGGCTCGAAGGGCAGCAGGGCCAGCAGATGATCGAGAAAACGCGCGATCTCGGCCGCGCGGCCCGGCCGCCAGGCCCAGACACTCGGCGCCACGTAATGGATCAGGGGAAAGCCCGCGCCTTCGAGGCGCCGGCTCAAGCGGAAGTTGAAGCCCGGCGCGTCGATGGTGATCAGGGCGTCGGGACGCCGGGTCAGCGCCAGATCGCGCGCCTGCCGCAGCCGCCGGTGCAGGCGGGGCAGCCGCGGCAGGACTTCGAGCAGCCCCATGACCGCCAGGTCTTCGAGCGGAAAGAGGCTTTCCAAGCCGGCCGCCTGCATCGCGGCGCCGCCGATGCCGAAGAATTCCACTGGCCCCGGCCGCTCGGCCCGCAGCGCAATCATCAGCCGGCCGCCGAGAAGATCGCCCGACGGCTCGCCCGCCACCAGCATGAGGCACAGCGGCCGCGCATCATTCCCGGCACCGCCCGCGCCCTTACCGGCATCGGCGCCGACACCGGCCATGTCAGGGCGGTTCATGACCCGGAACGCCCGCCGCGAGATCGATGCCGCAGACGAAGATCCCGGCGACATCGGCCGCGGCGGCGACATCGTTGCGGTCGAGCACCAGCGCGCCGCCCGCGGCCAGCGCGATGCCCTTGAGCCGTGCCGCCGCCGCCCGGGCGACGGTAGCGCGGCCGATGGTGGGAAGATCGACGCGGCGCTCCTGCCCGGGCTTGGGCAGCTTGACCAGGACGCCGCCGGAGCCTTCGGTTTGCAACAGGCGACAGCGCTCGATCAGCGCGTCCGTTCCCTCCGCCGCCTCGACGCCCAGAACCAGCCCGTCCCGCACGATCGCTGCCTGACCGACATCGAGCGCGCCCAGCGCCTGCACCACCTGAACGGCGCGGCCGATATCGTGCCATTCCTCAGGTCCGGGTTCGAGCCGGCCCAGCGGCCCGAGCGGCGCCAGCAGATCGCCCAGCACTTCCTCCGCGCCGACGACACGGAAACCCTCGTCTTCGAAAAAACGCACCAGGGCGCGCAGCAGCGCATCGTCCCCCTCGCGCGCCGCCGCCACCACGCGCGGCAGCAGGCGGATCCCCTGCCAATCCGGCTTGAGCCGGCTGAAGCTCGGGCGTTGCAGCCGTCCCGCCATGACGATATCGGCGCAACCGGCCTGGCGCAGCGCCGAGAGCACGCGGCCGACCTGCGCCATTTCCACCGCCGCATGCGGCCAGGGCTGAAAATCGGCGGGCATGGCTGCACCACGCAAGGTCACGACGAAAGGATCGCGCCCGGCGGCGGCGGCGGCGGCGGCAAGACGCACCGGCAGATCGCCGGCGCCGGCGATGATGCCGAGCCTTCTATCCGCCGTCATGCCGGCAACGGGCGCTCGTGAGCGAGGGCGCCATCAGGCCGCCTCCACATCGGGCTTGGGCTGGCAGATGCCGCGCTGCGAACTCTCACGCGTGAAGGCCACCACTTCCTGCACCAGCTCGCTGTCGGGGAAAAGCTGCGACACGTCCTCCAGCCGCTCCTGCAAGGTCCCCTCCTGGGCGAACAGCAGCCGGTAGGCGGTGCGCAGCTTGTGAATGTCGTCGCGGCCGAAGCCCCGCCGCTTCAGGCCGATCAGGTTGAGGCCGGAAAGATGCGCCCGGTTGCCCGTCACCGAACCATAGGGAATGACGTCGTGCTCGACCCCCGACATGCCGCCGACCATCACATGCTTGCCGATGCGCACGAACTGATGCACCGCCGACAGGCCGCCGATGATGGCGTAATCGCCCACCTGCACATGGCCGCCGAGCAGCGTGTGATTGACCATGATCACATGATCGCCAAGCTGGCAATCGTGCGCCACATGCGCGCCGGCCATGAACAGGCCGTGATCGCCGATCCGCGTCACCATGCCGCCGCCGCGGGTGCCGGGGTTCATCGTCACATGCTCGCGGATGATCGTGTCGCAGCCGATCACCAGTTCGGAATCCTCGCCCTCGTACTTCATGTCCTGCGGCGGATGGCCGATCGAGGAAAAGGGAAAGATCCGCGTGCGGGCGCCGATGCTCGTATGTCCGGTCACCACCACATTGCTGTCGAGGACGACGCCATCCTCGAGCGTGACATGGGGACCGACGAGGCAGAACGGGCCGATTTCGACCTCGGCTCCGATCCGGGCGCCCGATTCGACAATGGCCGTGGCATGGATGCGGGCGCTCATGGGAACCTTCAGGAATCGAGGATCATCGCGGCAAAATTCGCCTCGGCCACCAGAACCTCGCCGACCTTGACCCGGCCCGAGAACTTCCAGACATTGCCGCGGCTGCGCTCCTTCTCGACATGGATATGGAGCGTGTCGCCAGGCGTGACCGGGCGGCGGAAGCGGGCATCCTCGATGCTCATGAAATAGACCAGCTTGCCCTCGGCTGCCGGGCCCAGCGTATGAACCACCAGAACCGCCGCCGTCTGCGCCATGCATTCGACGATCATCACCCCCGGCATCACCGGCCGGGCGGGAAAATGGCCCTGGAAATGCGGCTCGTTGATGGTGACGTTCTTGATGCCGACCGCGGAGCGGTCGCGCACCATCCGGATCACGCGGTCGATCATCAGCATCGGATAGCGGTGCGGGATCATCGCCATGACCCGGCTGATATCCGCCTCGCCAAGCTCGCCCGTTTCGGCCGTCCCGCCGGCGGCATCACTCATTTCCCGTCACTCCTCTCGCGCACCAGACGCTGCAGCAGCGCCGTCTGCCGGAAGAAATCCCGGATCGGCACCGCCGGCGCGCCGCACCATTTCCCACCGGCGGGAACATCGCCCATCACGCCGGCCTGCGCCGCGATCTGCGCGCCCGAACCGATATGCAGGTGCCCCGCGAGCCCGGCCTGCCCGCCCAGAGCCACGAAATCGCCAAGCTTGGTCGAGCCGGAAATGCCCGCCTGCGCGACGATGATGCAGCCGCGGCCGACCTCGACATTATGGCCGATCTGCACCAGGTTATCGATCCATACATTCGCGCCGATGATCGTATCATGGCCCGATCCGCGATCTATGGTTGTATTCGCCCCGATCTCGCAATCATCGCCGATGAGGACGCGGCCAAGCTGCGGCACCTTGACATGGCCGGCCGGGTCGGGAGCGAAGCCGAACCCGTCCTGGCCGATGCGGGCGCCGGGGTGGATGGTGACGCGGCGGCCGATCAGGCAGTGGCTGAGCGAAACGCCGGCGCCGATCCTTCCCTCTTCGCCCAGCACGATATTGCGCCCGAGCACGGCATTGGGCCCGATGCGGCAGCGGTCGCCGATCTCCGCCCCCGTCTCGATCACCGCCTGGGCGCCGACGATCACCTCGCGCCCGAGAATGGCGCCCGGCGCGATGATGGCGGAAGGGTGGATGCCGGGTTCGCCCTCGGGCTCGGGATAGAAAGCCTGGGCAATCCGGGCATAGGCCTTATAGGGTTGCTCGGACAGCAGCAGTGCCATGCCGGCGGGGGCATCCTTCAGGCTCTTCGGTGCGACGATGCAGGCCTGAGCCCGCGACGCGCGGAAGGCGTCGGCATAGCGCGGATTGTCGAAGAAGCTCACCTCGCCCTCAGCCGCGACCTCGAGCGGCGCCACATCGACGATCATCAGATCGCCTGCCGCGCCCGGCCCCAGCGCCGCCCCGGCAAACCCGGCCAGATCGGCCAGAAGAAACGGTCCTCGCCGGGCGAAAAACCGCGGATCGGCCATTAGTTCTTCTTCGTCTTCGTTTTCGGCGCCTGGTCGGGCTGGTCCTTGACGATGACCTTGACCGACGGCGTCATCTTGTTCAGCTTCTGCAACACCTCTTGGGTAATCTCGATGTTCGAGACGCTGGCCACCATCTGGCTGCGATCGATGACGAGTTCGATATGGTGTTCCCGCATGATGCCGGTGACGATCTTGAGCACGGAATTGAGGATTTCACCCTGCGCCGTGCGCATCGCCTGTTCCATCGACGTATTGCGCGACTGCACCAGCCGCTGCGTGTCCTGGAGCTTGATCTGGAAAGCCTGGCGCTTCTTTTCAAAAGCCTGGGCCGAGAGGATGGAGCGCTGGCGTTCCAGCTCGTCGTTCTCCGCCCGCAGCGCGGCTTCCGACTTGGCGATTTCCGCCTGATATTTGGCCCGGAGCGCCGCGAGCTGCTCGTCGGCCGAATGTCCGGCCTCGGAGGCATGCAGCACCCGCGGCATGTCCAGCACGGCGATCGGCATCACGGCCTGCGTCGCCGTCGGTGCGGTCGTGACCGGGCCCAACGTCCCCAGTGGCGCCAATGGCGCCAAGGGAGCCAGCGGAGCCAAGGTCGTCGCCGGGGCTGCCGGGGTGGCCTGGGTGCCGGCCCCTGCCGCAACCGCCGCCGGAACCAGGGCGAAGACGGCGAGCAGGGCTGCCGCGCCGGAGAAAATCGTCAGGGATCGGGTCATTTAAAACCTAGTGCCAAAGCTGAAACGGATGATCTCGGTCTTGTCCAAGTCCTCCTTCTTGATCGGGATGGCGAAATCCACCCGCATCGGCCCGAAGGGCGAGGCCCAGGACAGGCCGACACCGGTCGTCACCCGCAGCGCGTCGGAATCGAAGAGGTTGGGTCCCGTCTGGTCGATACCGAAAAGGCTGCCTGCCTGGGTGAAGGCCCGGCCCAGAATACCAAACTCGTTGGGCAGGCCAATGGGAAAGCTGAGTTCGGCGGTGCCGACATAATAAGTATCGCCGCCGAGCGCGTCACCGGTCGAGGAATCGCGCGGCCCGATACCGCTGTCGGCGAAGCCGCGGAACTGGTCGCCGCCGATGAAGAAGCGGCTATTCAGGCCGACGGGCTGGCCGAGGCCATGCACATAGCCGCCCTCGACCGACGTCGTCGCCACGATGTGATTGGCCACCGGATAATAGACCGCCACCTTGGCGGTGGTCGTGAGAGCGCGCACATTGCCGCCGACGCCGGCAAAAGTCTCGTTGGCCTTGAGGATATAGCCGGTGGTGGGTTCGAGCTTGTCGTCGCGCCGGTCGTAGGCGAAGCCGTAGCCCACCTCGGAAGTGATCTCGGAGCCGATCGCGTCCTGGATGTAGATCGAGGCGGTCGAGGGCACCGAGCTGATCGTATCCTGGCGCACTTCGTAACTGACGTTTTCGCTCAAATGCTCGGTGATCGGATAGGTCGACCGCAGGACTATCCCGGTCGAGGTCTCGTCGAATTCGGATTGCGTCTGGAAATCGGAGCGCTGGCGGAAGACGTCGGCCGACCCCGTCATGTCGAGGCCGAAGAGATAGGGGATGGTATAGCCGACGTCGATCGACTGGTAGACGCCCGAGAGTTCAAGTTCGGAGCGCAGATCCTGCCCGGTGCCGAGCAGGTTCTTCTCTTCGAGCGAGATGGTGCCGAGCACCGATTCGCTGGTCGAATAGCCGATGCCGAAACTGAGCGAGCCGGTCGATTTCTCCTGTACATCGACATTGACGACGGTCTGATCGGGCGCCGTGCCCTGCACCTGGTTGACCTCGACCTTCTCGAAGAAGCCCAATCCCTTGATGCGCTCCTGCGAGCGTTTAAGCTCGGCGGTATTGAAGGCATCGCCCTCCGAGAGGCGCATTTCGCGGCGGATCACCTTGTCGAGCGTGCGCACATTGCCGGTGATGTTGATGCGCTCGACATAGACCCGCGGCCCTTCGTTGATCACATAGGTGATGCCGATGATGCGTTTCACCGGATCGCGGTGGATCTCGGGCCGGATATCGACGAAAGCATAGCCCTGCTGCCCGAGCGCAAACGTCATGGCATCGACGCTCTTCTCGACCTCGTCGGCGTTGTAGGCGTCGCCCTCTTCGGTGAGCAGCACCGAGGTCAAAGCCTTGACATCGACTTTCTTGATGGTCGAGCGCACGTCGATCTTGCCGAACGTGTATTTCTTGCCCTCCGAGAGGGTGAAGGTGATGTAGAAGGCGGAGCGGTCCGGCGTCAGTTCGGCCACCGCCGAGAGCATCTGGAAATCGGCATAGCCGTGGCTCAGATAGAAACGCCGGAGCAGCTCGCGATCATAGGTCAGGCGGTCAGGGTCGTAGGTGTCGTCGGTGCTGAGAAAGCGGTACCAGCGGCTTTCCTTGGTGGCGATGACCTCCTTCAAGCGCGATTGCGAGAAGCGGTCATTGCCGACGAAGCGGATGTTGGCGATCTTCGTCACCTGCCCCTCGTTGATCTCGAAGATCAGATCGACGCGGTTCTGCGGCAGCTTGATGATCTTGGGATCGACGGTGGCGGCAAAACGCCCGGAGGTCCGGTAGAGCTGGATCAGGCGCTGGACGTCGGCCTGCACCTTGGCGCGGGTGAAGACGGTGCGCGGCTTGATCTGCACCTCCTTCTGCAACTGGTCGTCGGTGAGGTGCTTGTTGCCTTCAAAGGCGAGGCGGTTGACGATCGGATTCTCCGCGACCTTCACCTCCAGCCGGTTGCCGTCGCGGCGGATGGAGACATCGGCGAAAAGGCCGGTCGCGAACAGCGTCTTCAGCGCCTTGTTGATCCGGTCTTCATCGAAAGGATCGCCGACGGCGAGATTGAGGTAGGAGAGGACGGTCGAGGTCTCCACCCGCTCGTTGCCGACGACATCGATCGCCTGGATGCGATCACCGGCCGGCACCGCCGCCGCGGGCGCGGCCGGCGGGGATGCCGGCGCGGCAAGAGCGCCTTGCGGCCACAAGCCGGCGCCGAAAACCAGCCCGAGAGCCAGTCCGAAAACCACGATCAATCGGCGCACGTCATTCCCCAATTCCCCGACCAAGCCCCCCGGTCCGCACCATCAGCTAAACAGGCGGGTAAGATAGGAGACGACGCGCAGATTGACCAGATCGTTCCAGGTGGCGAAGAAGAATAGGCTCATGACGACGATCAACCCGAACCGGAAGCCCATCTCCTGCGTCCGTTCCCCCAACGGCCTGCCGCGCAGCGCCTCGAGGGCATAAAACAAAAGATGGCCGCCGTCCAGCATCGGAATCGGAAAGAGATTCACCAGGCCGATGCTGATCGACAAGGTGGCCATGAGCGAAATCAGCCCGATCCCGCTCATCCGCGCCACGTCGCCGGCGATCTTGGCGATGCGGATCGGCCCGCTCAGTTGAGCGCCCGATTCGCGGCCGATCATCATCCGCCCGAGATAGGTCAGCGACTCCGTCGTGACCGACACCGTCTGCCCGATCCCGTCCCAAAGGGCGGTCAGCGGCGCGCGGCGGATGAATTCCATGGCCGCCGAAGCCGTGATGCCGAGCTGCCCCACCTGCTCCTGGCCGCCGAAACCATCCGCGATGCTCACCCGTTTCGGCGTCACTTCGAGATGGCGCAGCGCGCCGTCCCGGCGCACCACGACATCGAGCCTGGTCCCGGCCTCGATCATGACGATGGCGCGGATGTCCTCGAACCGGTCGATCGTGTGATCGCCGATGCTCAACACCTGGTCGCCGGGGGCGAAACCCGCGACCGCCGCGGCGCTGCCCGGGACCACGCCGCCGACCATGGGCGGCGTATAGGGCTCGCCGGCCGTGGCGAAGATGACGGCGAAGACCAGCGCGCCGAAGATGAAATTGATCGCCGGTCCGGCGAAGACGATCGATGCCCGCCGCCACAGCCGCTGGTGATGGAAGGAAACCGCCTGCAATGCCGGATCGAGATTGGCCGGCTCGCGCGCGGGATTGGACGCCATCCCGGCGTCGCCGAAGAACTTCACATAGCCGCCGAAGGGGATGAAGCCGATCTTCCAGCGCGTGCCGCGGCGATCGTTCCAGCCCAGAAGCTCGCCGCCGAAGCCGACGGAAAAGGTCTCGACCCGGACGCCGTTGAGCCGGGCCACGATATAATGTCCCCACTCGTGCACGAACACGATGGCGGTCAGCACCACCAGGAAGGAGAAGGCGTAAAGGGCAAAGCCCGAGAGAAAGCTCATGGATTATGTCCGTATCGACACTGGTGCCCGTTTGCTGCCCCGTCCAGCCCGTCCGTCCGCCATCCCACCTCTTGCAATCCCCCGGGGTCTCGCAGCCCCTCATTGGCTAGAACAGGCCTCACTGGCTAGAACAGGATCATGTCGGAACCATGACCGCTCTCTCCGGCGCCTGACCCTAGCGCCGCGCCGCCACCAGGCGTTCCGCCGCCGCCCGCGCCCTTCCGTCGGTTTCCCGCACCGCCGCCACCGAATCGAGGGGTGCGTCCGGCACCTCGTCGAGTACCGCCTCCACGGTCCGGACAATGTCGAGAAAGCCGATGCGCCCGGCGAGGAATCCTTGCACCGCGACCTCGTTCGCGGCGTTGAGGATAGTAGGGGCCGCTCCCCCGCTTTGCAAGGCTTGCCGGGCGAGGTTCAAGGCGGGGAAGCGCTGGGTGTCGGGGGCCTGGAAGGTCAGGCTGCCGAGCTTGGCGAGATCGAGCCTTGCTGCCGGCGTCGCCAGCCTGGACGGCCAGCCCAGCGCGTAGGAAATCGGCGTGCGCATGTCGGGCGAGCCGAGCTGTGCCAGGACCGAGCCATCGACATAGCCCACCATACTGTGCACCACCGACTGGGGATGGATCAGGATCTCGATCTGCCGGGCTTCGACCGGAAAGAGGTGATAGGCCTCGATCAGCTCCAGACCCTTGTTCATCATGGTGGCGGAATCGACCGAGATCTTCGCCCCCATGTCCCAGTTGGGGTGGCGCACCGCCTGTGCCGGCGTCACCAGGGCCATGGCGGCAAGATCGAGATGGAGAAAGGGGCCGCCGGACGCCGTCAGGATCAGGCGCTCGACCGTCTCCGGCTCGGCGAAGTTCAGCACCTGGAA
>CALCYJ010000060.1 GCA_937905845.1 uncultured Rhodospirillales bacterium | reverse complement strand
CCGGATCCCGATGCGGTCGATGCCAGCCTTGGAGCGGCCGATCCGGACGCCGAGATCGATAGGCTCATCCAGCAGATCGCTGTTCCGATCGGCCAGTTCCATCTGGAGATCGACCTCGGGATAGGTGCGCAGAAAGTCCATGGCGACGGGTAGGACGTGCAAACGCCCGAAGACGATCGGGGCCGTGATCGTCAACTTACCCCGCGGCGAGCGGAATTCCCCCTTCGCTCTGAGGTCCGCCTCGGCGATATCCTCGAGAAGGCGGCGGCACGTCGCCGCATAGGCTTCGCCAGCCTCCGTCAACGAGAGGCCGCGCGCCGAGCGCAGGATAAGCTGCGCGCCAAGAGCCGCTTCGAAGTCCGAGATCCGGCGGCTGAGCGTGGCCAGCGGCATCCCAATCTGCCGGGCAGCCGCGGAAAGGCTTCCGGCGTCAATCGCCGCGACCAGCAGGGCCATCGTTTCCAAACGGTCGGTCATAACTCTCAAAAAATGGAAGGAATATTCCTGAAAATACCATCTGCTACCGAAAAACAAAAGCCCCTACTGTGGCCAAACGGAAGCGAGCCGCTTTCGGACGATGAAGCCTCGCTCAGACCGGGCGACGCCGCCTGACTATCAAAAGCCACCGAGGAAGGGTGAAGAGATGCACGGAAATTTCCCCGCGGACGCGGCCCCGATCAAACTCTATCGATCCCCGAAATCGGGTCATTGCCACCGCGTCCAATTGATGCTGTCGTTCCTCGATTTACCGCATGAGATCGTCGATCTCAACCTGGCGGCGAAGGAACATAAGAGCGCGGAATTTTTGCAGCTCAGCCCCTTCGGCCTGGTGCCGGCAATCGACGACAACGGCTTCGTCCTTTCGGATTCCAACGCCATTCTCGTCTATCTGACGCGGAAATATCCGGCCGAACATCCTTGGGCGCCGCAAGATCCTGAGACGGCGGCCGAGGTTCAGCGCTGGCTGTCCGTTGCAGCCGGCGAGATCGCCTCCGGCCCCTGCGCCGCCCGCCTCGTAAAGGTGTTCGGTGCGCCGCTCGACCATGATGCGGCGCGCAACAAGTCTGGCGCGCTTTTCAGGGTCATGGAACCTGTCCTCCGCGAGCGGCCCTATCTCGCCGGTTCGGCGATCACGATCGCCGATGTCGCGGGCTATAGTTACATCGCCCATGCCCCGGAGGGTGGCGTGACGCTCGAACCCTATCCCTCCATCCGGGCCTGGCTCGCGCGGATCGAGGCGCAGCCGGGTTTCGTCGCGATGGTGCCGTCCGCCATTCCCGAACTCGCCTGACCGGCAATCGAGGGCGCCAGGATGGTGGAAAGGTCAGGCTTCCACGCCGCCGAGCGCAGGGTTCAAGCCCGTGTCGGCGTGAGCGAGGAAAGGCAGGCGCGGGCCGCGGCGGCGATCCGGCCCGAGATGCCGTTGCAACACCGCCAGTTCTTCGAGAGCCAGCCGATCCTGTTTCTTGGTTTGATCGACGGTCGGGGTCGTCCGTGGGCGACGCTCGCCGCCGGCCAGCCCGGCTTCGCGCGCGCGCCCTGCCCCGATCGGCTGGACATCGCCCGGGAGCCGGTTCTTGCCCGGTCACTCGGACTTCAGATGGGGATCGGCGCCAAGATCGGGGTATTGGGCATTGAACTTCCGACCCGGCGGCGAAACCGGATGAACGGCACGATTGCCGGCCTATTGGCAGGCGGGGGTGTCGCCGTGGCCGTCGACCAGAGTTTCGGCAATTGCCCGCAATATATTCAGGCCCGGGTTTTCGCCGAAGGGCGCGGGGCGCAATCCGCCAGCGGCCGCGCCCTCGACGGCCTGTCCGCCGAGGCAAGAGGCATTATCGAGGCCGCCGACACTTTTTTCATCGCGTCGCGCTCGGCCGACCTCGGCGAGGGATCGAGCGATGGGCCGGCGGCGGGGCTCGATGTCTCGCACCGCGGCGGCCGTCCCGGATTCCTCGGGGTGAACGCGGATGGATCGCTGTCGTTTCCCGATTTTGCCGGCAATCGCTTCTTCAACACGCTGGGGAACATCGAGGCCGACGGCCGCGTCGGGCTGCTCGTACCGGCTTTCGCCACGGGTGATGCCCTGTATCTGACGGGTCGCGCGTCGGTTGACTGGAATTCCGATCGGGTCGGCCGCTTCGAGGGTGCCGAGCGCGTGGTGGATGTCCGGCCCGAGGCGATTTGGTTTGTTCGTCATGCCCTGCCGGCGGCCGCACGGCTCGTCGAAATGTCCCCGAGGCTCGAGGGTACGGGCACCTGGCCCGAGGCGAGCCGGCGTGACGGCTGACAATCGTGATATCGTGTCACATTATAAGGTTTCTCAATCGTACATTGAGGAAGACTTGGTTTATGGCTACGATAGTTGTTAATAACCAATGGAGGGTATTGTGCCGCAACTAGTTGCCGTCAATAACATGATTACGGCGGCCATAGCCGCCATTAGGGATACTCGTGACGTCCTGGCTAACGGTAGCGCAAATCCCTATGGCGGAATCCCTGGCACGCAATTCCGCGCAACCAGTCAGAATCAGCAAAATGCCATCCGGGAGGCGGTGCAGGAATGTTATGCAATGCATAATATTGCAACCAACGCGTTAGTGCCGGATCCTCTTAGAATTACCTTGTGCGACGCAAAGATTGCCGTCGGTCAGAAAGCGGGTAATTGCGATCAGCATGCTTCGGTCGCCTTCGCATATTTATATATCAATGATTACTGGCCGATTTACAAAGTCCACCTTCCAGGGCATGCCTTCGTCGTCTTGGGCAACCCCGCCGCCGCCCCGTTCGTGATCTGCGATCCTTGGTGCGATCGCTATTGTTCGGACAATCTCATACACCTGTGGCTGCAACATGTTTGGGGCGCCGCCGCTCCGCGATGGGGCGCGCACCAGGTCGTCGCGAGCTGGACGCGGGGAGGCGGCTGCGAATGGATGTACAATCTCCTGACCGCGGCCCAGGACGCGAACGACAAGATGAACTTCAGCGATTGAGATCGTTCGCGTGCGCCAGGGCTGAATGTGGTGCGTTAAAGGGCGCTTGAGAGAGGTTTCGCCCTCTAGCTGCCGCTGAGCACGATGCGGGTGAGGATCATGTCGACATCGGTCTGGTCGCGCGACAGCGGCAGGTCGAGCGCTTCTATCTTCAGCCATTCGCGGTTGGCTTGGCGAAGGTCGGCCAGGGTGCGCAAGGGCGCGCGGTGCGCCACGATCCAGCGATAGGATTCCGTTGCCTCCCCAAGGGCCTCGGGCGCATAGAGTTCATCGAGGTAGCGGCCGGTCGAATCCCGCCCGACCAGGCTGGTCACCTGGCTGCCGATGAGGCGGAAGCGGAAACGTAAGGGCGCATGTTCCACGTCGATCAGGACGATGAAGCCCAGATGCGCCTTGAGAGCCGGATCGGTGGGATCCAGATCCGCGCGCGCGGGCATGGCGCGGCCGGCGCGTTTCTCCGTCCAATAGCCGAACAGCGACGAGAGCAGCGGGCTGCCGAACGACAGCGTCGGGTCGTGATTGAACGACCAATCGTAGGTGTCACTCATCGCCACCTCGCCAGCGCATATTCTTGAAAAAAGGACAGTGCTTTTCCAAGGATATGCGTCAAAACAACAAGCCATGAGTATTCTACGACCTAATCCGTTTCTAAAATCCTCTCTTATTGCGCGAAAGTCCCGCCGGCACCGCCGCTCATTCCTGGCGCTCCGCGATTTCAGCTCACGTGCCGTTCCCGGTGTTCCCAGAACGGCCGGCGCAGCTCGCGTTTGAGAACTTTGCCGGCGCCCGACAGCGGCAGCGGATTTTCGCTGACATCAATGCTGCGCGGACATTTATAGCCGGCGATCAGCGTCTTGCAGAAGTCCATCAGCTCGTCCGCCGACACGTTGGCGCCGCTCCTGGTCACGACGATGGCATGAACCCGTTCGCCCCATCGCTCATCGGGAATTCCGATCACGGCGCATTGCGCCACGGCCGGGTGCCGGGTGATGGCATTCTCGACCTCGACCGAATAGATATTCTCGCCGCCGGAAATGATCATGTCCTTCACCCGGTCGACGACATAGATGAAGCCGTCCTCGTCCATATAGCCGCCATCGCCCGTGTGCATCCAGCCATCGACAATGGCGGCGGCGGTTTCTTCGGGCCGTTGCCAATAGCCCATCATCACATTGTCGCCGCGCGCCACGATTTCACCGACCGTGCCACGGGGCACGGGCTTGTCGCTGGCGTCGACCACCCTGACCTCGCACCCAAGCGCGGCGCGGCCGGCCGCCCGGTGACGGCCCCGGGCGCGGCCGTCGCCGATATGTTCCTGCCAATGCAGCAATGTCGCGATCGGCGATAATTCGGTCATGCCGTAGGCCTGGGTGAATTGCGCGTTCGGCAGCGCCGCGGTGGCTCTGTCGAGCAGCGCCTCGCTGATCGGCGACGCGCCATAGACGATATTCTTCAGCGAGGACACATCGTAGGCGGAAAGTGCGGGATGATCGACCAGCATCTGGATCATGGTCGGCACCAGAAGCACGTCGCTCACGCGCTCGTTCTGAACCGCCGCCATCACGCCTTCCGGGGTGAATCCTTGAACGATCACATTGGCGCCGCCGCTGAGCAGCAGCGAAAACATCGCGGCGCCATTGGCGAGGTGAAACATCGGCGCCGCATGAAGGTAGATGGCCGCGCCCGAGAAAAGACCCTCGCCAAGAGCGTTCAGCGCATTGACCATCAGATTGCCGTGGCTGAGCATGACGCCTTTGGAGCGGCCGGTCGTGCCGCCGGTGTAGAAGATGCCGGCAAGATCGCCACCCTTGCGCATCGCGTCCGCAACCGGCTCGCTTCGCGCCAGCAACGCTTCGTAGCTTTCCATGGCCGCCGGCGCATCGCCGTCGTCGGCATAGATGAGCTTCAGATGGGGGAGGGCTTCCGCCAACGCCACGCCCATGGACGCAAAGGCCTTGTCGACAAATAAGAGGTTTGCCCGGCAATCGCGCATGGCGTCTTCGTTTTCGGCCCGACTCCAGCGGATGTTGAGCGGCACGATGACCGCGCCGGCCCATGCCGTGGCCAGATAGAGTTCGAGATAGCGGTCGGAATTGAGCGACAGGACGGCAACCCGCTCGCCGGCATGGACGCCCAGGGCGTGAAGCCCGGCGGCCAGCCGCGGCACGCGCTCTCCGATCTCCCGCCACTTCCGCCGCCGGTTGCCGAACACCGTCGCGGGGCCATCGGGATTGATCTGCAACGCCCGCCGCAATCCATGGGTGATGTTCATCGTGATCCTCCGCGTGATCGTTTGTTTTTTTCCGGCGGTGGCCCCGCCTTCCTTCTGATCGGCTTTGCCGCAAGCCCCTCGGTCAGCCGATCGGCGAATTCCTCCGCAATGGCTTCCGCCGACAAGGCCCCGCCGCGCCGGAACCAATGGCCGATCCAGTTCAAGGAACCGGCAATGGCGAAGGCCGAAAGCTTGGTATCGCACGGCTTGATCGAGCCGTCGGCGATGCCGTCGGCGATGTAAGTGCGAAAGGTCGTATCGATGCTTTTCTTGGCGGCGCGCACGATCTTGCTGTTCTTGTCGGTCAGATCGCGTGGGTCGAACCGCACCAGGCTGGCACCGTAATCCGTCGCCATGACTTGCGCGTAGGAACGGATCAGCTTGCGGAGCTTGGCAAGGCCGCTCCCGCCACCCGCGCCGATTTCCGCAATGAATTCATCGACGCGCTCCTGTCCCAGCGCCCAGCATTCGAACAGGATTTCGTCCTTGCTGCGAAAATAATTATAGAGCGCCGGCTTGGTGATATTCAGTCGATCGGCAACGGCCGTGAGCGTTGCGCGATGATAGCCCTGTTCGAGAAACAAGTGCACGGCGGTTCGCAGCACGGCTTCGCGTTTCTCGTCGCGGGCGCGCCGGCGGCTCTCGAAGGGAAGCCAGGGCGACGGGTCGAAAGAGGGCGTGCGCGCATCCATGTCGAATTCCGTCCGCGTTGCATTGACTCAAACTCTGTATTGCGTATAAGTTACCAACTGGTAATAAAAATTCCAACGGGTAATTTTCGGAGATCTCACGATGTCATCTCGCGTCCATGTCGCCGGCGTCGGCATGATTCCGTTTGTGAAGCCTGGTTCCAGCGCGCCCTATCACGTAATGGGGGCGGAGGCGACGAAGCTCGCGCTCATGGATGCCGGTCTTGGCTATGACAAGATCCAGCAGGCCTATGCCGGATACGTCTATGGCGATTCGACCTGCGGTCAGCGGGCGCTTTATCCGGTGGGCATGACCGGAATCCCGGTCATCAACGTCAACAACAATTGCTCGACCGGATCGACCGCGCTGTTCCTGGCGCGGCAGATGATCGAGGCGGGCGCGCTCGATTGCGTTCTGGCATTGGGCTTCGAGCAGATGAGGCCCGGCGCGCTCGGCGCCATCTTCACCGACCGGCCGGGCGCCTTCGACGAATTCGATGCCGCCGCCGACAAGCTCGTCGATGCCCCCGGCGTGCCGCTGGCGCTGCGCTATTTCGGCGGCGCGGGTCTGAGCTACATGAAAAAATACGGCGCGCCGCTTGAATCCTTCGCCAAGGTGCGGGCCAAGGCGAGCCGCCATGCGAAGAACAATCCGCTGGCGCTGCTGCGTCGGGAAGTCACGCCCGAGGAGGTGATGAAGGATCAGGTGATCTGGCCCGGCGTCATGACGCGGCTGATGGCCTGCCCGCCGACCTGCGGCGCCGCCGCGGCGGTGCTGGTTTCGGAGCAATTCGCCAACCGCCATGGTTTGAACACGGATGTCCGGATCGCCGCCCAGGCCATGACGACCGACACGGCATCGACCTTTGACGCCGGCGACATGATGCAGGTGGTTGGCATCGACATGACGCGGGCGGCCGCGAACAAGGTCTATGAGGCCGCCGGCATCGGGCCCGAAGATCTCGATCTGGTCGAGCTTCACGATTGCTTCGCGCAGAACGAACTGATCACCTACGAGGGGCTCGGACTTTGTCCCGAGGGCGGCGCGGAGCGTTTCATCGACGATGGCGACAATACCTATGGCGGCAGAACCGTGACCAATCCCTCCGGCGGCCTGCTGTCGAAGGGGCACCCGCTCGGCGCCACCGGCCTTGCGCAATGCTACGAGCTGACGCGGCAATTGCGCGGCCGGGCCGGGGGAACCCAGGTCGAAGGCGCGCGGCTCGGATTGCAGCATAATCTCGGCCTTGGCGGCGCCTGCGTGGTGACGTTGTACGAACGCGCCTGAGGGCCAGGACATGGTCGATCAATCTGCTGTCGGGCGCCAATTCCCGCCGGTCGTGGCGCAAGTCGAGCCCGGGCGCCTGCGCTATTTCTGCAATACGCTGGGCGAGAGCAATCCGGTCTATCGCGACGCCGGCGCCGCGCAGGCGGCGGGCTACGCGGCGCTGCCCGTCCCGCCGACCTATCTGTTCTGCCTGGAGATGATGGATGCGCCCGACCCGTTCGCCTTTCTGACCGCGCTCGATATCGATCTCGCCCGCGTGCTGCACGGCGAACAGCGCTTCACCTATCATGCCCCGGTGGTGGTCGGCGACACGCTGACGTTCAAGCCGCGCATCACCGGCGTTACCGACAAGAAGGGCGGTGCGATGACCTTGATTGTCGTCGAAGCCGAAGTGACCAACCAGCATGGCGTTCATGTCGCCGACACGGCGCGGACAATCGTCGTGCGGAATGTGGTGACGTCATGAGCGCGGCGGCAGAAATCCATCCCGCGGTGGGCGCTCGCCTCGTCTATAAGCAGTTCCCGCCGATTACCCGTCACACGCTCGCGCTCTATTGCGGGGCGTCGGGCGATCACAATCCGATGCATGTCGATCTCGATTTCGCCCGGGCGGCGGGATTTCCCGACGTGTTCGCGCATGGCATGCTGGTGATGGCCTATCTTGGCCAGGCGCTGACCGACGCGGTTCCCCCGGCGGCCATCCGCGCCTTCTCGGTGCGCTTTGCCGCCATCACCGGGCTTGGGGCGGAGCTGACGTGCGAGGGTCATGTGGCCGAGCTGATCGCGGGCAAGGACGAGCGGCGTGCGCGGCTCGCGCTGACAACGACCGACCAGAATGGCGAGGTCAAGCTCGCCGGCGACGCCATCATTGTTCTCTGAGGGAATTTGCATGACCAAGCTCAATGGGAAAGTCGCCCTGATCACCGGATCAGGACGCGGCATCGGCCGCGCCATCGCCCTGAAACTCGCCAGCGAGGGTGCGAAGATCGTCGTCAATGATCTCGATGCAGCGCCCGGTGACGCGGTCGCGGCCGAAATCAGGGCGGCTGGCGGCGAGGCGATCGCCGTCAACGGCAGCATTTCGGAATCAGGCTTTGCCGACCGCTTCGTCGCGGCGGCGATGGAAACGTTCGGTGGCCTCGATATCATCGTCAACAACGCCGGCTATACCTGGGATTCGACGATCCAGAAGATGACCGACGAGCAGTTCCAGGCCATGCTCGACGTGCATCTCGTCGCGCCGTTCCGCCTCCTGCGCGCAGCCGCCGAACCGATCCGGATTCTGCGAAAGAAGGAAGCCGAAGCCGGCCTTGAGGTGTTCCGCAAAATCGTCAATATCTCGTCGATCGCGGGCCTTTACGGCAATGCCGGGCAGGCCAGCTATTCGTCGGCCAAAGCGTCTCTCATCGGGCTGACGCGCACCTTGTGCAAGGAATGGGGACGCTACAAGGTCAATGTCAATTGCGTCGCCTTCGGCCTGATCAACACCCGCCTGACCCAGCCGATCGAAGCCCAGCAGAAAACCATTGATGTCGCCGGTCGCGACATCAAGGTCGGCGTGCAGCCGCAGATGCTCGATGCGATGGCGAGAATGATCCCGCTCGGCCGCGGCGGTACGCCGGAGGAGGCGGCCGACGCGGTCTATCTCTTCTGTAGTCCGGAATCGAATTATATCAGCGGTCAGGTGATCGTCTGCGGCGGCGGTCTTTTGATTTGAGATCCGGCGTCCGGTCCCGGCCGCAATCAGGAGCGATGGCATGTCGATGGTTCTCACGGAGCGGCGGGGATCTGTCGCGATCTTCACGCTCAACCGGCCCGAACAATACAATGCGCTCGACGAAAAATTCCTGCACGATCTGAACACGGCGCTGGATATAGCTCTTGCAGATCCCGCCGTCCGGGCCATCGTCCTGACCGGAGCGGGCAAGGGCTTTTGCTCCGGCGCGCAACTGGGCGGAGAGACGTTCGAGGCGGGCGAGCAGGTCGCTTTGCTGCTGCGTGGCGGCGTCAGCCCGCTCATCGAGAAAATGCGGGGCTCGCCCGTTCCGATCATCGTCGCGGTCAATGGGCCCGCGGCGGGCGCCGGCGTCGGCCTCGCCCTGGCGGGGGATATCGTGATCGCGGCACGTTCCGCGCGCTTTATTCTCAGTTTCGTGCGCCTCGGCGCGGCGCTCGATGCCGGCACATCCTTGTTCCTTCAAAGATCGATCGGTCCCGCCCGCACCCGCGCCCTCGCCCTGCTCGGCGAACCGCTTTCCGCCGAGACGGCCGAGCAATGGGGCCTGATCTGGAAGGTGGTGGAGGATCGTGACCTGCTCGACGAGGCTGTGAGCCTCGCGCAAAGACTGGCGGCCGGACCAGGCATCAGCATCGGCCTGATCAAAGGCCAGATCGAATCCGCCTGGAGCGCATCCCTGGCCTCGGCGCTTGACGACGAGGCCACCTCGCAAGCCCGCGCCTTCGTTACCGAGGATCTGCGCGAGGGCGCCGCCGCCTTCGTGCAAAAGCGCCCCCCGCGTTTCGTCGGCCGATAGCGGGAAGGCGCCCGGTCAATCCGCGGCCGCGGGCCTGGTCAGTGCGATCGCCTCCTGGGCGGCCGCCGCCGCCGCGGGCGATGGCTCGCCGTCTCCGGCCAGTTGAACGGTCGGATAGGCGAATTTGATCCCGTTGGCGTCGAACGCCTTTTTGATCATGGCGAGGGCACGCCGCCGGATGACGAAATTCTGCCCGGGCAGGGTCATCATCTTGGTCTGGATCATGACCGCGAAATCACCGAAGGCATCGACCCCCTGCATCTTCAAGGGCTCGAGGATCAGCGGCGCGAATTCGGGATCCTGCGCCAGTTCCAGCCCGATCTGCTTGATCAGCTTTCGGGCGCGGTCGATATCGCTGTCATAGGTGATGCCGATCGTGAGCTTGTCGATGACCCAGTCGCGGCTCTGATTCTGTACGGCGCCCAGCAGCGCGAAGGGCACGGTGTAGAGCGCTCCGCGTTGATGGCGCAGCCGGACCGACCGGAAGCTGAAGGATTCGACGGTGCCCTTGTAGCTGCCGCTCTGGATATATTCGCCGACTCGGAAAGCGTCGTCGAGCAGGTAGAACACGCCGGAGATGACGTCACGGACGAGAGACTGGGCACCGAAGCCGATAGCAACGCCGAGCACGCCCGCGCCGGCGATCAGCGGCCCGATCTCGACCCCCATCGCCGCCAGCGCCATCATCGCCGCGACGGTGATGACGGCAACGAAAAGCACATTGCGGAAAACCGGAAGAAGCGTCCGTACCCGCGCCCGCCGCCGCGCCTCGTCGGTGTTGGACAGGCCGGGGTCGGTGGCGCCGGCGAGCTTGCGATCGATCGCCGCCTTCGTCGCCTGCCACAAGACATCGGCGACGAGGACAATGACGATGGCGCTCAACCCCCCGTGAAGGATGCGGCCGAGCGGCGTGTCCTGGCCGGCGAAGGTGATAAGCGGGATGCCCCAGCCCGAGGCGAGAACGAGCACCGCGCCGATGATCAAAAGCGCGCGCATGCCGCGCTCGATGCAGACGGCGGTGACGCTGGGCGGGTCGTCGCCCTGCTTGGGCGAGCCGGGCGGCCGCAGCAGATGATCGACCGCGCGCCGCGTCACCGCGCTGGCCAGCGGCAGGGCGATGACGATCAGCAGAAGCCAGAAGCCGAGCATGACATCCGCCACCCAGAAGACCCACAACAGCCCGAAGCCGATCGAGAGCAGGGCGTTCTGCGTGCTCGGGCTCAGGCGGCGGGCTTCATCCGGCGATGCTTCGCCGCCCCGATGGCGGTGGACGGGTCGACACCAAACCGCGATGAGGACGACGGCAAGGGCGCCGAGGCCGAACGCATAGGCGATGAGCTGACGCGCCTCCAGCGAATAGCCAAGAGCGCTGCCCAGTTCGACAATGGCCCAGCCCAGGGCAAGCCAGGCGACGAACGCGGTGAGCCGCCGGCACCAGAACCGGGCCGCGCGGGTGCTGGTCGGGATGATGCGGAAGCGCTCGTGATCGGGAGCCAGCAGGAAGCGGCCGAGGATGCCGGCGATGCGAACGGCGAGAAAGGCGAGGAGATAGACCAGAAGGGTCTCGCGCAGGAGCGGCGTCCAATCGAGCGCCAGGAACGGGCCGACGCTGCCGAGCGCGAAGGCCACGACCAGACCGGCGGCAAAGGCGAAACGCGCCGCCATCAAGGACAGGCGGTCGTTGACGGTCTCGACCGGGTGCTCGTCGAGGCGGCGGCGGATCCTCGCCGTCATCTGGCGGAACAGCCACTCGGCGCCGAAGCCCAAAGCCGCGAAGAGCGCTAGGCGCAGGAGAACCGTGACCCGCCCGCGATCGCCGAGGTCGGCGTGGATGATGCCGCGGGCGCGCGCGAACTGGTTGGGCAGATCGGGGAGCACGGCGGCGAGCGCCACGATGTGCTCGCGGGTCGCGCTGACATGGGCGGAGAAATATTCCGGGGCGGAAACCCGGCGCTTGCCTGGCGCCGGCCGGGCGGCGCGCGCGGCTGCGCTCTCGCTCTCCAGCCATTTCTGGACCGTTGGATCGGCGAGCAGGTTCAGAAACGCGCGGACCTGGGCCGGGGGCGTCTGCCCGCTCGCCCCCGAGCCGGTCAGGCTGGATCCGGCCTTTGGCGCCGCCCGCGCGGGCGCCAGCATCAGCGCGGCGATCAGAAGTGCCGCACCGCAGATCCAAAGGGCTCTTATCGTCGCGCCGATGGAGGTTCTCCCGTCAACCGGCCGTCTGCGGCGATGCTCACGCCCTCTTGAACAGGCGGATGACGAACAGCAGGATGACCGCACCGATGACGGCCACGACAACGGAGCTGATGAAGCCGCCGCCATAATGGATGTCCAGGGCGCCGGCAAGCCACCCGCCGACAACCGCGCCGATGATACCAACGATGATATCGACAATGAGGCCGAATCCGGAGCCTTTGACGAGCTGCCCGGCAAGCCATCCGGCGATTGCACCGATTACCAGCCAGGCGATTAATCCGTGATGCATAGGGGTAATCCTTGGTTGATCGGATGGGGCGGCCGCACATGCCGGTTGGTCGAAAGAGGCTTGGGCATCCGCGACGCGATCGCTCGATTACGAGCCCCCAGCATACCGCCGATGACCGGCGGCGGCCAGCACCGAGCGGATGGGGCCGTCTATCCGCCGGTCCCGGGCCTCCGATCCGTCCGCCCGCATCGAACGCCTGAACGTTCGCCGCCGGCATCTGTCTCCTCGGTCAGGCTCGGCGGAAAGCGCTCATTTGCCGCCTTCCACCAGGTCCGCCAGCATCGGCGTCACGCGGAGCGGCGGGGGAATGCGGGCGACGCCGATGCGCCGGTCGAGTTCCTCGTGCCAGTGATAGATGCGGCGTTCCTGATAATTGAGTGGCACGCCCTTGAACCCGGGGGAGGTAATCGATTCCTGAATGGGCGCGACGAACGAAATGTCCTCGTCGAGGATCCGGTCGAAGTTCGCAATGCGCGTTTCCCACAGCGATTGGCGCGGGCCGCCACCCCAGTCGGGCGCGAACCATAATACCTCCAGCCGCGTCCGGTCGATACCGAGCGGCCAGAGAAGCACGCAAGGCATGCCGGTCACCGAGATCGGCAGGATCATATTCGGAAAGATGTGATAGCTCGGATTGTGATCGCGCTCGATCTCGGTCGCGCTCGCCATTTCCGGCATGCCGATGGTTCCGGGATCAACCCAATCCGGCCGGCGATTGGGCGTCAGCATCAAAGAATGGCCGTGCTCCCACAGGTGGATGCTGGTGCCGGTCTGGTCGAATATCCGATGCGTGGTGTGCTGGTGCAGCAGGCGGAAATGATAGGCTTCGAGAAAATTCTCCAGGACGATTTTGAAATTGCCGGCAAGCTCGATCGACCGCTGGTGGACCAGCCGCAGATCCTGCAACGGAAGGTGGCGGAAGTACCGGGCGACAGGTTCGAGAAATGCCGCAAGCGACTGGGCGCCCTCATCCTCGCAGACGAAGACGAAATTGCCGAATAGCTCGCACCGCACCGGGATCAGATTGCGGCAGGCGGGCTCCAACCCGACGAAGTCGCGGGCGTCCGTCACCGCCTTGAGCGTTCCATCGAGCCGGTAGGTCCAGCCGTGATAGCCGCAGGTGAATGTGCTCCGCGCGCATCCGGCATCCGCGCGAACGACCGGCGCGCCGCGATGACGGCAGGTGTTGTAGAAGGCGCGAACGCAATGGTCTTCGCCGCGGACGATGAGGATCGGCGCGCCGGTGTGCCGGATGATCAGAAAGCTGCCGGCTGCGGGCAGTTGATCCATATGGCCGGCGTAGATCCAGCCGCGTTTCAGCAGCGCTTCCCGCTCGAGTTCGAAGAACGCGGGATCGGAATAGCGGCCGGCGGGGATATCCGGCAAGCGGGGGAATGTTGCGGGCGGTGTGCGGCGCCCGCGTTCGCTGGCGACCTCGGCCTTCCAGCGCTCGACGGTTTCCGCGTCAAGCCCCCGTGGTTGGTCGCTGGTGTTCATGGCGGATCCTTATTAGAGAGGCTTCCATTTCCCGGCACCGGATCCAGCACGCCGGTCGGGCGCGAGGCGATCCCGCATCCCGCTTGCTGCGGCGGGGCGGTTTGGAGGGGGGGATCCCGGGACAAGTCTCATCGTCGTGCGGCCCGCGCCGTTTCCCGTCGCCACGGCGCAATCGCGTTTAGGCAGAATTCCACGACGAAATCGATCCGCTCCGTGGGGTTTTGCTCGGTTTCATCGAGGAACGCGAGCGGCCAGATCAGGGCTTCGTCCAAGGCGCCGGTCATGCAGGCGGCCGCCGTCCTGGTGTCGAAAGCGGCATATTCCCCGGAAAGGATCGCTTCGCGCATGACGCCCGCGAACAGATCGTGGAAAGACTTGCGGAACAGCAGGCGGACGGCTTCGAGTTCGGGAGCCAGCGGCTCCGCCAGCATCGCATAGGCCAGCCGCGGCCGCCGCAGCGCGCGCTCGAAATGCAGGCGAAGGGCGGCGGTCAATCGCAGGCTGGCCGGGCCGTTGAGAAGGGTCGCCTGTCGCGCGACTTCCAGCTCCCGGCTCGCCACGGTGCGGAAGACTTCGACGAAAAGCGCGATGGCGGTGGGAAAATACCGATAGATCGCGCCCTCCGACATGCCGGCAAGGGCGGCGATGTCCTTCATCCGCGAGCCGCTGAAGCCGGCCGTGGCGATGAGGCGGCGGGCTTCTTCGAGAATGCGCTGCCGCCGTTCGAGTTTCTGAAGCTCCGTCTTCGGCGTCCGGCGATAAACCACGCAAGATCTCCTCGGATCTCCGACCACCCTAGACCAGGTCAGGGCGCTTGCAAAGGCGCAAAATATGAGATTTAACTCATAGTATAATGAATCGGGGAGGACTGCCCTTGCCATCGGATGTAGCACAGGCGATTGCGCGCGCCGGCTCCTGGACGGTGGGCGAGCTGCTGACGGCGCAGGCGCGGCGGCGGCCCCACCATCCGGCGATTGTCGATGGCGCGCGAACGGTCGATTATTCTTCCCTCAATTCCCGTGTCAATCGCCTGGCCGCCGCGCTGGCGGCAGCGGGGGTTAGGCGGGGCGCGCGGGTGGCGACCCTGGCCGAGAACCGGCTGGAATATATCGAGGCGGCTTTCGCCGCCGCCAAGCTCGGCGCGATCCTGTGCGCGCTGAACTGGCGGCTGGCAAGGAATGAGCTGGCGCATTGCATTTCCCTGGTCGAACCCACGATCGCCCTGGTGTCGGATCGTTTCGAGGCGGCTCTCAAGGACGCTGGCTGGGATGGTCCTGTCATCGCTTTCGGCGCCCCTTACGAAAACCTGCTGGCTTGTTCCAGCGACGTGGAACCCGCTTTGGTCGCCGAGCCCGAGGACGGGCTCTTGATCCTCTATACGAGCGGAACGACCGGGCTGCCGAAGGGGGCGCTGATCAGCCATCGCGCTGAATTGGCCCGCATGAACCTGAGCCGCATCGATCTCGGCCTTGCGGAGGACGATTGCTTTGTCGCCTGGCCGCCGATGTTCCATATGGCCTCTCTGGAGCATGCCATTCATGTGCTCGGATTGGGGGGCAAGGTCGTCGTCGTCGATGGCGCCGACATCGCGCGGCTGGTCGATCTCGTCGTCGCCGAACGCCAATGGTGGCTCGTCCTGCTTCCCGGGATGATCGATCGAATGATCGACGAGGTGAAAAGCCGCGGCGTCCGGCCCAAAGGCCTGAAGGTGATCGGCGCTCTGGCCGATCTCGTGCCGTTGCAATTGATCGCGGAAGCATCGCGGCTTCTCGAAGCGCCCTACTGGAACACGTTCGGTTCGACCGAAACCGGCATGCTGCCCGCGGCGGGAACGATATTCCCGGCGGGGCAGGAACCGCCGAGCCTCGCGAAGAGCCACAATTCGCTCTATCTCTGGCGCCTGGTGGACGAGAGCGACAATGACGTGGCGCCGGGCGAGCCCGGTGAGATCGCCGTTCGCGGCCCGACGATATTCAGCGGCTACTGGAATGTCGACGCGGTCAATGCGAAGGAATTCCGCAATGGCTGGTTCCATATGGGAGACATGTTCGTCGAGCAGCCGGACGGCACGCTGAACTTCGTCGATCGGTCGAAATACCTGATCAAATCTGGCGGCGAGAATATCTATCCCCTTGAGATCGAGCGCGTGCTGATGGCCGATCCGAGCGTCGCCGAAGCGGTGGTCGTGCGGCGGCGCGACCCGGTCTGGGGCGAGGTGCCGGTCGCCTTTGTCGTGCTCAACCAGGCGGGCGTCACGCCGGACGACCTCATGAAAATCTGCCGGGACGGTCTGTCATCCTACAAATGTCCGCGCGAGATCCGCCTGGTCGGCTCGCAGGACGATTTCCCCCGCAGCACCAGCGGCAAGGTTCAACGGCAGCGCGTCGAACAATGGCTCGATCGGCGCTGACATGAACGAACTCATTCTGCATCATTACGACTTCTCGCCCTTTTCGGAAAAGATCCGCCTGATCTTCGGCTTGAAGGCCCTGCCCTGGCGCTCGGTCGTCATTCCCTCCGTGATGCCCAAGCCCGACCTCGTCCGCCTGACCGGCGGCTACCGGCACACGCCGGTCTTGCAGATCGGCGCGGATATTTTCTGCGACACCAGGCTCATTGCGCGGGAATTGGACCGCCGCTATCCGCAACCCTCTCTGTTCGGCGCCAATCCGCCCGGTTTGACGGCGGCGGTGGAAGCCTGGGCCGAGCGCGATCTGTTCTGGCCCATCGCGCGCTATGTGTCCGGCACCAACGCGGAGGAAGTCGCGCCCGAGCTTCATGCCGATCGCGCCGCCATGCGCGGCAAGCACACGCCCTCGATTGCGAGATTGAAGGCTCTGGCCGAACGGAGCCTTGGTCTTGTTCAAGCGCAGATCCCGCCTATCGAGGACATGCTGGGCCAGGGCCGCGCCTATCTTCTTTCGGATGCGCCTGGGCTTGCCGACTTTGCCGTCTATCACGCCCTGTGGTTCCTGAAAGCCATGCCGATCGATTGTTCGGCGGTGCTGGCGCCCTTTCCGCGCATCGGGTCGTGGATGGAGCGGATCGGATCGATCGGCCATGGCAGGAGCGCGGATATGTCGCCGCTGGAGGCGCTGGATGTCGCCGCGCGGGCGCGCCCGGCCCGGGCAAGACCAACGGATGCCGCGGCGTCCGATCCGCCCCTTGGCACGTGGCTTGCCCTTCGCCCCGAAGAATATGTCACCGACGAGATCGTGGGCGATCTGGTCTATGCCGATCGCGACGAGCTTGCGATTCATCGCCTGGATTCGGCGCTCGGCGATGTTGTCGTTCACTTCCCGCGCGTGGGCTATGCGCTGCGGCTGATCGAAAAGGCGGCACCATGACGGGATGTCTTGACGGCAAGATCGTTCTGCTGACGGGGGCAGCCTCCGGCATCGGCGCGGCGTCGGCGGAGCTGCTCCTGCGGGAGGGAGCTGTCGTCGCGGCCAGCGACATCGACCGATCGCGCGGAGAAAAGCTGATCGAGCGCCTCGACCCGTTGCAGTCGGGCCGGATCGCCTTTCACGAGCACGATGTCGCCGACGAAGCCGCCTGGATCCGGACCATCGATGCCGTCCTGGGCCGGCATGGCAGGCTCGATGTCGTGATCAACAATGCCGGCATCCCGCCGGCTTTGGTCTCGCTCGATGAAACGACGCTCGAAGAATGGCGCCGGGTCATGGCGGTCAATCTCGACGGCGTGTTCCTGGGGGTGAAGCACGGCATCCGCGCCATGAAAGCCCATGGCGGGGCGATCGTGAACCTGTCGTCGGTCGCGGGGCTGGTCGGCATGCCGTTTACCGGCGCCTATAGCCCGTCGAAGGCGGGCGTGCTGCTGCTGACGAAATGCGCGGCGCTCGAAGGAGCCAAGCTCGAACATCCGATCCGGGTCAATGCCGTTCATCCCGGCTATATCCAGACCGACATGGTGGCGTCGATTTCCGAAATCCTGGGAGCCGAAAGATTCGAGCGCCGCGTCCGCCAGACGGTCCCGTTGCAACGCGTGGGTTCTCCTTTTCAGATCGCCGAGGCGATCGTCTTTCTGGCCGGCGACCGGTCGCAATTCACCACCGGATCCAGCCTGGTCGTCGATGGCGGCTGGACGGCCCAGTAGAATTCAGCCTTCCGGATCGGGTTTTTGTCCGGCGCCGGCGACGCCCTGATCCCGACCGGCCCACAGCTCCCGGATTCCCCAAAAGACGCTCGAACATCGCCGGAATTTTCAAAGAGCGTGAATGAAATACCCGATGATGATCGCGGGTGCCCGATGATGATCGCGGGTGTATGTGACGAATTCACTAAAAGGTAATGGGTTTCGACGATCCTGGTGATAGATCCTGTCGGTCGATTCCAAGAATTTGCCAGCAGATCACCTTATCCAGAAGTTCGGCTGGAGCCTGCGCATTAAGGTCAAATCCATGAAAGCGACCCAAACCAGGCAGTGTATTTCCGTTCCCGCCGCTCTTCCCCTCTAAGCGGCTGGTCAGGAAACGTGCGCCGGCGGAGGTCGCGGCATGATTTTCGAGACGCAGATACCGATGCTTCTGCTGATCGACGGTGTCACCGACGCCGAGTTCATGGTCGCGGTCGATTATCGATTTTTCCCCGCCACCCGCACCGCCGACGAACCGGACGATCCGCAGAACGAATGGGGCGAGCCGGAGCATGTCGAGATCGAGCGGATCCGAATCGCCCAGATGCGTCTTCCCCGCCCCTCCGTCCCCGGCGAGTTTCCCGATCTCGCCGCCGGCGTCATCGACCTTCTGTTCCCGCCCCGCGTCCGGGGAAGCCTTGCCGCTCTGGTGCTGGAACGGCATCTCGACG
>CALCYJ010000059.1 GCA_937905845.1 uncultured Rhodospirillales bacterium | reverse complement strand
GGTTGTTCTCGTCGGTGACCTTGCGCGCTTCGCCCTTCTGCGGCACTTCGTAGAGCCCCATGCCGCCGACGCAGACCAGGAGCGTGCCCTTGCGGTCGAAGGCCATGCCGAGCGGCTGGCCGCCGATATGGGCATAGGTCTCGAAGCGCTTATAATCGGGCGGGAAGAAGCGGATGATATCGCCATGCCGCGTGCCGCAGAAGAGATTGTCGTCGCGATCGAGGATGACATCCTCCGGCGCCTCGACCTGGCCCAGGCCGATGATCTCGACGTCCTTCAGCCGGTCGTTGGCGGCATAGGTCGAGTTTGATCCCGCAAGCGTCGAGGGCGCCGGCGGCAGCGCGTTGAATGCCGGCGAGACATAGACCTTGGCCAGCACCTTGGCGCGGTTCTTCAGCCAGCGCACGTCGATGGCGACGGCGACCAGCAGCAGCAGGCCGAGATACATCGAACTCGAACCGCTCTTGAAGCCGAGCCGCACCAGGCTGTTGGTGACGATCAGCACGATCACCCCGCCCATCACCGCCTTGGCGACCGAGCCGCGGCCGCCGCCCAGGCTGATGCCGCCCAGGACCGCCGCGGTCAGGACGGTGATCTCGAGGCCGACGCCGGTATCGGCGCCGGCGCTGGAAAGACGCGCGGCATACATCACGCCGGCGATGGCGACCAGCGCGCCGGAAAGCGCATAGGTCATGCAGACGGTGCGGCGCACCGCGATGCCGGCGTTATGCGCCGAGCGCCTGGAGCCGCCGATCGCCAGGATGTGCCAGCCGGGCCGGGAGCGGGTGAGGAAGACATGGAAGAAGATGGCGAACAGGGCGAAGATGACGAAGCTGAACGGCACGTTGAGGATCGAGCCCTCGCCGATGAAATCCCAGACGGGTGAATCGAAATTGGCGGCTGAGATCTGCACCGCGTATGTCAGCAGCAGCATATCGACGATGGCGCGGACGATGATCAGCGTGACGAGCGTGGTGAGAAACGCCCGCATGCGCAGATAGCCGACGAGGAAGCCGTTCAGCGCGCCCACCGCACTTCCGACCAGGATCACCGCCGGGATGGTGGCGAGCACCGACCAGCCGGCGATATTGAGCAGCGCGAGGGCGGCGAAATTGCACAGCGCGAAATTCGAGCCGACGCTCAAGTCGATGCCGCCGGCCAGCAGCACCACCGTCATCGCCAGCACGACGAAGGAGAATTCGCCAAGCTGGCGCGCGGTATCGCTCAAGTTGGCCAGGGTGAAGAAGTCGCTGATGGCGCTGCCGAAGACGGCAACGACCAGGACCAGGAAGAGGAACGGGATCGCGTTGTCGATCCAGCGCTTGGTCAGGATCTCGCCCACCACATGGTCGGGGACGTACTGGTATCGCCAGCGTGAAAGCGTGTCGGCTAACGCCATCGGGGCAACTCCGTGACACTTACTCCGGCGGCACCCGGGCGCGGCCGGGCGCACCTTGGAACGCCGGCCCGGGGCAGGGCGGGATCGGGTGGGCGGAAGCAGGCCGCCGGCGGGCAGGGCCGATCATGGCCCGCCGCCGGCGGGGTCAGGCCTCAGTCGGTGGCGGTCGCCGCCTTCTGCAAAGCCTTGAGGTTCCAGCAGGACGTCGGCGTCATATCCGCCTTGGTGATGATCTTGAGCGGCGTATAGAGCGAGAGATGCAGCGTCCCGGGCTTCAGGTGGGATTCCAGCAGCGTCTTGATCATGTTGTTCATGTCGCGCGCTTGGCCGGGAACATCGTAGCTGATGTCCTCGCTGAAGGTGCCGTTCTCGACATTGGTGCAGGCACCGTCGGCACCGCCGCCCGAGGTCACGAGGAAGACCTGGCCGGTCTTGCCCGCTTCCTTGATCGCGGCGGCCGTGCCGGTGTCCATGCCGTCCCAGAAGCCGATGATGCCGCACAGATCAGGGTTCTGCTGCAACACCGTGGCGGTGATCGAGCGCGCCTTGCTGGCGTCCCAGTCGCCGGCCTGGTTGGAGACGATCTTGATCTCTGGATGCTTGCTCAGGACGTCATAGACGCCGTTGACCTGATAGGCGCTGGCCGCGGCGGTCAGAACGCCCTGGACGATCGCCACCTTGCCCGACTTGCCGCTGCCGGTGCCGCAAGCCTTGACCACGGCCTGCGCCGCCGTGGCGCCGATCTGATGCCAGTCGGCGCCGACATAGGCGTCGGTCGGGAAGCTCGATTCCATATTCACCTGGACGACGTAGATCCCCGCCGCCTGCGCCTTGCGCAGCAGGTGGGCGTAGGATTGCACGTCGGGATTATGGATCACCATCACGCTCGGCTTCTCGGCGATCAGCGAGGTGATGGCCTGGGCGCCGGCGGCCGTGCTCCAGTTGGGATCACGAACCTCGAACTTCATGCCGAGCGCGTTCGTCTGCTGGCGGATGCCGGCGGCCCAGCCCTCGGTCAGATCGAAGCCCATGGCAACCGGCACGAAGGCGATCGTCTTGCCCTTGAAGGTCTGGTAATAGGCATCGATATTCGGGTCCTTGATGCCCTCGGCATAGGCACTGGTCAGCAGCAGCGCCGAGGTCGCGACCGCCGCGAGGGCTAATTTCTTGAACGACACGGTTTCCTCCCTTGATCAGGTTGCTCTTGTTCCGGCGCGCCCGGATCTCGTGCCTTGTGGGCACGGGCCTCACTTGAAAACGTTAGATGTCGCCCTGCTGGGCGGTCTGCTCGTCACGCGGATTGACCATGCTGTCGACGACGATGGCGATCAGCAGGATGATGCTCTTGATCACGTTCTGTAGCGTGTATTGCAAGTCCATGATGGTCATGCCGTCGACCAGGATGCCGATCAGGATCGTGCCGACCAGGACGTTGCGCACCGAGCCCTTGCCGCCGCTCAAGCCCACGCCGCCCAGGACCACGACCAGGATCACGTCATAGACCAGCGTCGAATTGACCACCCGCGTGTTCATGCTGGAAACCGAGGTGGCGGTGATCAGGCCGGCGACGAAGCCGATCAGCGCCGAAAGCACGTATTGCAGCACGATCATCGGCCGGACCGGCGCACCGACGATGCGCGCCGCCGGCAGATTGTCGCCCAGCGCATAGAAGAAGCGGCCCGAGCGGGTGTAGCGGAGAAAGAGAAAGACCAGAAAGCCTAGGATCGCGAACAGGATGATCGGCATCGGCACGCCCAGGACATAGCCGGTGCCGATCTTGCCGAACCAGCCGATATGTTCGGGGAGCTGGATGATGTCGAGGTCGATGAGCTGCGAGCGCCCGAAACCATAGATGAACGTGCCCATGGCCAGGGTCGCAAACAGCGCCGGGATCTCGACATAGGCGACCAGGACGCCGTTCATCAGGCCGCTCACGACCGCGAAGCCGCCGCCGAGCGCCAGCGCCTCGGCCAGGCTTACATGCAGGTTCAGCAGATGCAGCGTCCAGGCGACCGAGATCGCCATGATGGCCACGATCGAAAGGTCGATGCCGCGGCCGATCACCACCAGCATCATGCCGATGCCGAGAATGCCGAGCACCGATACGCTGCGCACCAGCGTCAGGATGTTCTCGGCGGTGAGGAACTTGTCGAGGATGATCGAGAACAGGATGAAGAGCGCGACGGCGATCGCGAGAACGATGCGCTCCTGCGTCAGGTGGCGTTTCAGGACCGACCAACGCATCGTGGCGTGCCGCATTGCCTCCCACCCCTTAAGATCGCTTCCGTCCGCTTGTCGTTGGCTGAAATTCGCGGATCGGCAGGCCCTCGTACCGCGGCACGCTCCGTCGTGAAAAGCGACCGCGCCTTCCCCCTTCGGGCCTGGTTGGTGCTAGCCCGCTATTCAGCCATCCCACGATTGCTCCGCCGGCGGCCAATGTCGGTTCGTTTGTCCGACAATCCAATTATTGGGCAGAATCTTTTCCTGTCAAGGGGGATCGCGCCGCCGGCCGCTTTGCGGCCCGCGCCCGGCCCGGAATAGAGCAAAGCCCGGCTCCGCTTTGCGTGGAACCGGGCTTCGGCCGGCGCTCAGGCGCCAACACGCCAAGGTGCTAGCGCGCTTTCCGACCGGCTGGAATCAGCCGGTCGATCGGAATTCGCGCTCACCCACTATCTTGAGCCTGTTCTTGTCGCAAAAGTACTGTCCACTTTTGCGACAACAGGCTCTAGAGGGCGGGGTGACGGCGATGCCAGTCGGTGGCGCCCTGGAAAGCGTGCCCGGCCCGCACCAGAAGGTCTTCGCCGAAGGGACGCCCGACGAGCTGGAAGGCGACCGGCGTGCCGGCGGCGGTAAATCCCGACGGCAGCGTGATGGTCGGATTGCCGGCGAGATCGAAGGGCGCGGTAAAGCGCAGCAGCGATTGCAGCGCGTCGGCATCTTCGCCCAGCGTCGCCATCTGCCGCACCGTCGGAGAGGCCTTGTACTGGGCCGGGATCGCCAGCAGGTCGATCCGTTCGAACAAAGCGGCGACGCGGCCGCGGAAAGCGTGGCGGCGCAGCAGCATCTTCTGGTAATCCATCGCGGACAGGCTGCGGCCAAGCTCGATCAGCCCCGCGAGCCCCGGGCCATAGGCCTTCTTCTTCGCCGGATAGGTCGCCTCGTGCGCCACCGCCGTCTCGATGGCGCACAGCGGCGCCCATTCGTGGACGATGGCCTCGGGCGAGGGGAATTCCACCTCGCAGATCTCGGCGCCAAGCTCGCGCAGCACCGCGATCGCGTCCGCGGTGGCCTTGGCCATCACCGTATCGACGCCGCGGCTGTTGAAGGCGCGGTCGACGCCGATCCTCAAGCCCCGCACGCCGCGGTTCAGGCCGGCGAGATAGTTCGGCACCGGCTCCAGGCTCGCGGTCGGATCGTCCGGATCGGCGCCGGCGATGACGCCGAGAAGGGCGCCGGCATCGGCGGCGCTGCGCGCCATCGGCCCGATATGATCAAGCGTTGCCGCCAGTTCGAAGACACCGTGGCGCGAGACCCGTCCCCAGGTCGGCTTCAGTCCGGTGACGCCGTTCGCCGCCGAGGGGAAGCGGATCGAGCCGCCGGTATCGGAGCCGAGCGAGCCGAAGCACAGGCCGGCCGCGGTGGCGACGCCCGAGCCGCTCGACGAGGCGCCGGACCAATGGTCGGCGTTCCACGGATTGACCGGCGGCGCGATATCGGGATGGTGATCGGCGAAGGCGCCTTCGGTGAGCTGAAGCTTGCCGAGCAGGATCGCGCCGGCGTCGCGCAGCCGCCGCACCACGGTCGCATCGAACTTCGGCTTGAACTGACGATGGATCGGCATGCCGGCGGCGGTGGCGATACCCTTGGTGTAGCAAAGATCCTTGACCGCGATCGGCACGCCGTGCAGCGGGCTGCGGATGCGGCCGGCCTTGACCTCGCGCTCCGCCTTTGCCGCCTGCGCCAGCGCCAGATCGGCGGTGACGCTCGCATAGGATTTAAGCCGCTTGTCGAGGCGGGCGATCCGTTCGAGCGCGGCTTTGGTCAGTTCGACCGGAGAGAGTTTCCGCTCCCGGATGCGGGCCGCGACTTCGGTCAGTTCGAGATAATGGAAATCCTTGGCGCTCATGCTCACCCCTCCCTCGGGCCGGTCCCGATCCCCGGGAACCTCGACTTTGCGGCAAGAGTACGCCGAAATGACGGGATGTGAATAAGATCCTGCCGGCTTTGAGCCCCTAATCTTCCTCGGGCAGGCGCAGGTGGTAGCCGATGGGCAGGAAGCGCCAGGTGAACCGGTTCTCGATGAAGCCCCAGAGTCCTTGCGGCAGGAACAGCGAGAAGACGACCGCGGCGGCGCCCAGCCCGACCAGGTACCAGACGCCGGTGGCGCCGAACAGGCTCTCCATGAGGAAGAACAGGATGGCGCCGAGGATCGGTCCCTCGAACGTGCCAAGGCCGCCCACCAGCGCCATGAAGATCATATAGGCGCTCCATTGCACGCTGAAATAGGTCTTGGGCTCGAAGGTGATGGAAGTGGCGAGCCACAGCGTCCCCGCCATGGCGCAGCCGATGGCCGAGAGGATGAAGATGACGCGCTTGCCGCCCAGCACCCGGACGCCGATGGAGGCGGCCGCTTCCTCGTTGTCGCGGATCGCCTGCACCGAGACGCCGAGGCGGCCGCGCAGCAGGGCGAAGACCACCGCGGCCGCTACCGCCATCGCCGCCAGCGCCAGCCAGTAATTGTCGGCCCGGCGATGATCGGGGGAGAAGGCGTTGAGCGCGATGAGCGACGTGCCGGTCTCGCCCTGGATCAGGCCGTCGAGATTGACCAGGAGATGGGCAAGCTCGGCCACCACCCACATGCCGATGGCGAATTCGCCGCCCTTCAGGCGCAGCGCGAAGACCGAGAGCGGCAGCGCCACCGCGCCGGCCAGGAGCGCGCCCAGGATCAGGGCGGGATAGACGGGCACGCCCCAATAGGACAGGCGTATGGCGGCATAGGCGCCGAGGCCGAAGAAGGCCTGCTGTCCGACCGAGACCAGGCCGCCGTAGCCCGCGAGCGCGTTCCACATGATGGCGAGGATGATGTAGATGAACAACGTGGTGAGCCGGTCGATCACTTCGGCGCTGGCGAAGAGCGGCGTGAAGGCGAGGGCGATCATCAGGCCGGCGATGGCAAGCGTCGCCGCCACCGAGAGCGGCGTCCAGCGCTGGACCGAAAGGGGGGCGGGCTGCTTGCTCATGCCGCCCTCCGCAGCAGCGCCTTGATGCGGCCCTTGGCATTGAGCGAGGTCAGGAACGGCCGCAGCGCCAGGAAAGCGAGGAAGACCACATGGCCCGCGATGAGGAAGCCGTGGGTATTGATGGTGGCGCCGATATTCTGCGCCACGCCGAGCGCGATGCCGCCTGCGAGCGTGCCCCAGAGCGAGCCCAGGCCGCCGATCACCACCGCCTCGAAGGCGAAGATGAGCTGGGCCGGCCCGGCATAGGGCGCGAAGGTCGCGCGCATGCCGAGTGCGGCGCCGCCGACGGCGACGGTCGCGAGCGCGATGGCGGCCGCCGCGGCATAGACGGCGCGCGAATTGATGCCGACCAGTTCCGCCGTATCGATATCCTCGGCGGTGGCGCGGATGGCGCGGCCGAGGTTGGTATGGCCGAGGAAGAAATGCAGGCCGCCGAGAATGGCGACGGCGACCGCGAAGATGATGATGCCGAGATAGCTGAGATAGATCTGGCCGCCGATGGTCAGGCTGTCGTAGGAAAGCCCGCCGATATAGGGGGCGAGCGAGCGGGTGTCGGCGCCGAACTGCTCGAACAGCAGATTCTCGATCACGATGGCAAGGCCGAAGGTGCTGAGTAGCGGCACCAGTTCGCCCGCGCGCAGGCTGCGCTCCAGCATCGTCCGTTGCAGCACCCACCCGAGCGCCGCCATCAGCGGGATCACCAGGGCTAGCGCGAGGAACGGATTGATCCCCGTCTGGCCGGCGATGAACCACACCAGGAATCCGGCCAGCACGGCGAGATCGCCATGCGCGAGGTTGATGATGCGCATCACCCCGAACATGAAGGAAAGGCCGCAGGCGATCAGCGCGTAATAGCCGCCGAGCAGCACGCCCTGGAGGATTTGACTGACCCAGATCACGGTTGGTGATGCCCTTTCCCGCCGTCTTGGCCGCTGCCTTGGCCGCCGCCGCTGCCGTTGCCGCGGCCAAGGCCGAAATAGGCCGCCGTCACCTGCTCGCGCGTCATGTCCTGCGCCAGGCCCTCGAGCACGATCCGCCCTTCCAGCATGCAGGCGATCCGGGTCGCGACGCCGAAGGCGCGGGCGAGATCCTGCTCGACCAGGAGGATGGTGGTGCCGGAGCCGATCAGGCCGGCGAGAGAGTGATACACCTGATCGACGGCGATCGGGGCGAGGCCGAGCGAGACTTCATCGAGCAGCAGAACGAGCGGATTGGTCATCAGCGCGCGGCCGATGGCGGTGGCCTGCTGCTCGCCGCCTGACAGCGTGCCGGCCCGGGCCTTGAGCCGCTTCTTCAGCATGGGAAAAGCGTCCAGCACCGTCTCTACCCGCCAGGGTCCGGGGCGGCCGACGGCACCGGCGACCAGCAGATTCTCCTCCACCGTCATGCCGGGGAAAAGCCGCCGCCCTTCCGGCACCAGCGCGATCCCCATGGCGACGCGGCGATGGGCGGGGGTGTGCGTGACGTCGGTGGAATCGAGCAGGATGCGGCCGCCGGCGGGCTTGTGGGCGCCGGCGATGGCCCGCATCAGCGTCGTCTTGCCCGCGCCATTGGCGCCGACCAGCGCCAGCGTCTCGCCCTCCTTCAGCGCGAGACTCACCTCGCGCACCGCGGTGAGCAGCCCGTGGCGCGCCTCCAGCCGGTCGATCGTCAGCAGGCTCATCGATGCCCCCCGCCGAGATAGGCATCGACCACCGCCGCATTGGCCATGACCGCCTGAGGCTCGCCGTCGGCGATGATCCGCCCGGCGTCCATGCACACCAGCCGATCGATCACCTGCACGAGGATATGGACGATATGCTCGATCCAGACGAGGGCGATGCCGCGGCGGCGCAATTCGCCGATGGTCTCGACCAGCAGGGCCGCTTCCGCGTCCGTCAGCCCGCCGCCGATCTCGTCGAGCAGCAGCACCACCGGGTCGGTGCCGAGCGCGCGCGCCAGTTCCAGCCGCTTGCGGTCGAGCAGGCCCAGCGTTTCAGCCCGCCGGTTGGCGAGGCGCAGCATGCCGCACAGGGTCAGGGAATCGATGACGCGGTCATAGGCCTCGCGGCCGCGGAAGCCGCCGCCGGTGGAGGCGGCGACCAGCACGTTCTCGAACACCGTCATGCCGCCGAAGGGTCGCGGCACCTGATGCGAGCGGGCGATGCCGAGCCGGCAGCGCCTGGCCGCGTCGGCCGTGGTGACGTCGGCGGCGCGGAAGCGCACCTGACCGGCCGAGGGCGGGAAGGCGCCGGCCAGGACATTGAGCAGCGTCGTCTTGCCGGCGCCGTTGGGCCCGACGATGCCGACGGCCTCGCCGGCGCCAAGCGTAAAGTCTACCCCGTCGAGGACGACCAGGGCGTTGAAGCGCTTGGCGATGCCGCAGGCGGCAAGAAGCGGCGGGGCAGGCTGCCCCGCCGCCGCGCCGTGATCGGAAACCATCCGCTATTCAAGCCTGGTCAGGCGTTATAGGGCACGAGCTGAGCGGCGATGGGGACATGAGGATCGTCGGCATGCTCGGTGATCACGAGATCAAGCTTGTACTTGGAGCCGGGCTTCGCCTTGACCCACTGGCAGCCGATGATCGGCGTCGGCGAGACGTTGGGCACCGGCCCCTTGGCGAAATCGACCGGCCCGACCGTGCTCACCATCTTCAAGGTGCTGATGGCCTTGGCCACCGCCGCCTTGCTCTTCGGATTGCTGCTCCGCTCCAGCGCGGCGAAACCCACATCGAGCAGCGACATGCTGGCGCCGACCTGCTGATTCCATTGCCGGCCGGTCGAGCGTTCGTAATCCGCGCCGAGGGCGGCGGAGGAAAGGCCGGTGAGGGGCGAGGAATAGGGGAAGGTCGGATGCCAGTAGCAGCCGGTGGAAAGATTGTAGCCGAGCGTGCCCAGCGCCTCGACCTGGGAGGGGAAGAGCCCGGTCTTGGCGATCTGCGCGATCTTCACCATGCGGGTATAGCCCTGCTGCGCCGCCTGCCGCCAGAAGACGGCGAAGTCGGGCGGGATGGGGAAGGTATTGAAAATCTCGCACTGTTCGGCCTTGAACTTGGCGATCTGCAACGAATAGTCGGTGGTCCCGTCCTCGTAGCCGCCGGGATCGACGATGGTGAAGCCGGCCTTGGCCAGGCCCGGCGCCAGATGATAGCGCACCGCATTGCCGTCGGCGTCGTTGGGATAGAGGATGCCGACCTTCTTGTTGGTCTTGACCGGCCCGTTCCACAGCGCGAGGTAGGAGCGATAGAAATCCGCGCCGCCGAAGCTGAAATGATAGGTCCAATGGAAGGGCGAGGGCTGGCCGGGCTTGGCGCCGCGGCCGAAGTACCATGATTCCCAGGGCACGATGGTCGAGATGCAGGGAACCCCCGCCGCCTCGCAGGCGTCCGACACCGGATTGACCACCTCGGGCGTCGAGGTGGCGAGCATCAGGTCCACCTTGTCGTCGTTGATCAGCTTCTTGGCGAGCTGGCTGGCGCGGGCGGGATCGGACTGGGTGTCCTCGTCGATGAGGTGGACGGCATAATGCTTGTCGCCGACCTTCAGTCCCTTGGCCAGCGCCTTGCGGCCGAGCGACAGGATATGGGGATCGCATTCGCCGAAACCCGCGAGCGCCCCGGTGCGCGGGCTGACGAAGCCGACCTTGAGCACCGGGCCCATCGCCGTCGCCGCTTCCGCGAATCTTGCCGCAGCACTCGTGCCGACGATCAGCCCGCCGGCGCCCGCGCCGACGCCCTGTACGAACCGGCGCCGCGATAGGCCGCCGTTCTTGTCGCCTTTGCCGTTCTTGTCGCCTTTGAAACTGTTGTCCTCACCCATCCCAGCCTCCCTGCCCAGATATTTTGCCCAGATATTTCGTCGATTTTTCCACCCGTCCGCCGCCGCCCGGTCCGGTCGCTCTCAGGCTTTTCGATTCATCCCCGGTGATCAGACGACAGCGACGCGCTATAGTGTACATAGCCAACAGTTACACTGCAAACCATTCCCGGACCACGCCGCAATCCTGTGATTTGACTTGGGTTCCGGCGATAAGTCGCGATGCCGCCGATCGCCGCAACCGCTCGATCAAAGCCCCGGCAGCGGGCCAAAACGAGAGTCTAGTGGGCTTTTGTTCGCGGCGATAGGGCTCTGGCGCCGCGCCGGTTCCGATTGACCGGGATGCGGCCTCTGACTATTGCTTGATGGCTTGCCATGGCGCCGATCCGCCGGCCGCCAGGGCCTGTCCCAGGGCCTGTCCCAGAGCCTATCGTTGCGACCCGTCCGACCGCTCCCATCCTTTTCCGGACCGAAGATTGAGTGCCGCGATGAAGGCTTGCCCTGCGCCGGTTGCCATCCTGTCCGCCCAAGAGCGCCCATGCATTGGGTGACCCCGCTGCAACCCTTTCTCGTCTCGGTCGGCGTCGTCGGCGTGGCGGAGATCGGTGACAAGACGCAGCTTCTGGCGCTGCTGCTCGCCGCCCGCTTCCGCCGCCCCTGGCCGATCATCCTGGCCATCGTGCTGGCGACGCTTGCCAACCATCTGGCGGCGGGCCTGGCCGGCACCTATGCCGGCCGCCTGGTCACGGGTCCGTGGCTGGCGCTGGCGCTTGGCATCAGCTTCCTCGCCGCCGCGCTCTGGGCGCTCTTCCCCGACCGGATCGGCGAGGATGGCCCTGACGCGGCGGTCAGGCTGCCGGCGCGGGGCGTGTTCATGGCGAGCGCGATCTCCTTCTTCGTGGCGGAGCTTGGCGACAAGACGCAGATCGCCACCATCGCGCTCGCGGCGAAGTACCAGGCGCTGCTGCCGGTGGTGGCCGGCACCACCTGCGGCATGCTGCTCGCCAATGTGCCGGTGGTGATATTCGGGCGGGCGCTGGCCGACCGGCTGCCGCTTGCCGCCATCCGCCTCGCGGCGGCGGCGGTTTTCGCGCTGCTCGGCGTGCTTGAACTGGCGCCGCTGATCTTCCGGTGAGCGGAGCGGTTTGCATTATCGCAAAAGCATTCTAGACTCGAGGCCAGCGGCGCGAGGCGCCGGAGAGGCGTGGAGGCACTATGGCCAAGGGGAAGGGCTTCCGTCAGATGCTGGCGGAGGCCGAGGCGGAGATCGAGACCCTCAGCGCGGAGCAGGCGGTGATCCTGCATGGCGATCCCGACGTGGTTTTCGTCGATCTGCGCGATCCGCGCGAGCTGGAGCGCGAGGGGCTGATCCCGGGTTCCTTCCACGCCACCCGCGGCATGCTGGAATTCTGGATCGATCCGGAAAGCCCCTATCACAAGCCGGTATTCGCGACGAAGCACAAGTTCATCTTCTATTGCGCCGGCGGCTGGCGCTCGGCGCTGGCGACCAAGACCGCCCAGGATATGGGGCTCGAGCGCGTGGCGCATATCGCGGGCGGCTTCAAGGCCTGGGCGGAGGCGGGCGGTCCGGTGGCGGCGAAAGCGCCCAGGGCCGCGGGCTCGGCTGCGGGCTGATCGCGGCGCCAAGGCACGACTTACGATATGACCGGGTAAAGACATAAGGATCGGGAAATGGGGCCGCTTGCAGGACTTAAAATCGTCGAGATCGCCGGCATCGGGCCGGGGCCGTTCTGCGCCATGATGATGGCGGACATGGGGGCGGAGGTGCTGCGCATCGACCGGCTCGAATCGGCGGATCTCGGCATCCGTTCCGACCCGCGCTTCAACCTGCTCGGGCGCGGCCGCCGCTCGGCGACGGTGGATCTGAAATCGCCCGAGGGCGTGGCCCTGGTGTTGAAGCTGGTGGCGGAGGCGGACGCGCTGATCGAAGGATTCCGCCCGGGCGTCATGGAGCGGCTCGGCCTTGGCCCGGAGGTTTGCCATGCGGCCAATCCGCGCCTCGTCTATGGCCGCATGACCGGCTGGGGCCAGGAGGGGCCGCTCGCCCAGGCGGCCGGCCACGACATCAATTACATTGCGCTCTCGGGCGTGCTGCATTGCATCGGGCGCCAGGGCGAGGCCCCCGTGCCGCCGCTGAACCTGGTCGGCGATTTCGGCGGCGGCGCGCTCTATCTCGCTTTCGGCATGGTCTGCGCGCTGCTGGAGACGCGGCGCTCGGGCCAGGGCCAGGTGGTGGACGCCGCGATGGTGGACGGCGCCGCCTCGCTCTCGACCGCGATCTACGGGCTGGCCGCGGCCGGCCTGTGGAGCGAGAAGCGCGGCGAGAACATCCTCGATTCCGGCGCGCCCTGGTACGAAGTCTACGAGACGGCGGACGGCCGCCATATCGCGATCGGCTCGATCGAAGGCCGCTTCTATGCCGATCTGCTGCGCCGCCTCGGCCTCGATCAGGAGGACCTGCCGCGCCAGCACGACCGCCAGGGCTGGCCGCGTCTCAAGATGCGGTTTGCCGAAGTCTTCAGGACGCGGACCCGCGAGGCCTGGTGCGCGGCGCTCGAGGGCAGCGACGTCTGCTTTGCCCCGGTCCTGACGCCCAGGGAGGCGATCGATCATCCGCACAACCGCGCGCGCGGCACGTTCGTCGAGGTGGAGGGCGTGACGCAGCCGGGGCCGGCGCCGCGTTTCAGCCGCACCCATCCGGAGATCCGGCGGCCGCCGTCCGCACCCGGTGCCGATACGGCGGAAGCCCTGGCCGATTGGGGCCTGAGCGGCGAGGAGATCGCGCGCCTGCAAGCCGCCGGCGTGATCGGCGACAAGGTGGCGGTGACCGCTTGAAGCATCGCCAGCGTCACCATCCCCTGATCCGGAACGGGCTGCGGTTCAGCCGAAGCGGAGAACCGGCTTCACCACCGCGCCGGTTTCGGAATCCGCTATCGCGTCGTTGATCCGCTCGAATGGATAGTAGGTGACGAGTCTGTCCAGGGGGAAGCGCCCCTGGACGAAAAGATCGATCAAGGCCGGGACGAACACGTCGAAATGCGATTCGCCCTCGACGATGCCGCGCAGGGTTCGTCCCCCCGTCATGATGTGCAGGGCATCGAGCGTGATCTCGGTTCCCGCATCCGAGGCGCCGACAATGCCGCAGCTTCCGCGTGGCGCCAGGCAATCCACGGCCAGCCGGATTACTTTGGCATTGCCCGTGGTATCGAAGCTGAAATCGACGCCCCAGCCCGTCGTTTCCGCGATCTTCGCGCCGACGTCCTCTGCCGCGTTGATCGTGTGGGTGGCGCCAAGCTCGCGCGCGAGTGCCAGGCGGCTCTCGTTGCGGTCGATGCCGATGATGGTGGAAACCCCGATCAGGCGCGCGGCCATGATGGCGCTGAGCCCGACCGATCCGGTGCCGAACACCGCCAGGGACGCACCGGGGCCGGGTTTCAGAACATTGATGATGGCGCCGGCGCCGGTCTGCACGCCGCAGGCCAGCGGCGCCAGGCTCTCGAGCGCCACGTCTGCGCGCACCTTCACCACATTGGCCTCCCGGCACAGCGCATGGGTTGCAAACGATGATTGCCCGAAGAAATTGCCATGGATGGAGTGGCCGTCCTTGGCGAGCGCGCTCGTGCCGTCGGACCGGCCGCCGGCGAAATTGCGGCCAAAGAAATCATGGCAATAGGTCGGCGCCCCGTGATCGCAGCTTGGACAATGGCCGCAGGAATTGAACGTCATGAGGACGTGATCGCCCGGCGCGACTTTGCGCACTGCCTTGCCGACCCGCTCGACGATGCCGGCGCCTTCATGGCCAAGCACGATCGGCTGCGGCACCGGGAAGGCCTGATCGCGCATCGCGATGTCGGTGTGGCAGATGCCGGTCGCAACCAGCTTCACCAGAATCTCGTCGTCGCGCGGCGCTTCCAGCGTGAGCGTCTCGATCGACATCGGCGCGTGCTTTTGGCGGGTGACGGCGGCCTGGATTTTCATGGATCTCCCCCGTGGGATGCTTTGCTTGCGATCGGCCATGCTGAACCCCTGAGCATGGCGCATCTTCGCGCCATCATGAATGCTGCGCGCCTGCCCGGGAAGTGCGGAGTGGCGTAGGCTGTCCCGGTCTGTCGCTGCCGCCTGAAGGGGTTCGCCGATGTCCGAGGAGAGGGTGCGCAATCTATTCGATCGATGGGAACGGGTTTGGCATGAGGGCGAGCATGCAGGTCTACCGGATCGAGCAGGACAGACTCGCGGAAACCTGGCTCACCTTGCTCGCTCTCGGCTCGGTCTGGCCGGATGTAGAGAGGCAGGAACATTGGACCAGCCAGCGCGCGTGACCGGCGCGCAGCATACGTCGCCGAGGGTCGCAAATTCGGACCGAGACAGTGCCCGGGCAGAGGTGATTGACCAAACTGAACCGTGCAGTATAGTCTGGATTGCTACGGGCTTGCGGCCGCGGGATCTGTGGCGGGGACCAGCGATGGCGCAGGCCGGTCCGGTTTCGCGGCAGCCGGAACCGCGGCAGTCGAAACACAGGCTTCAGCAACGGCGGGCATGGCAGAGCACGAGGCGAGATCAGCGGTGGATGACGAACCGGCCTCGGGCCGGCCGGCGTCCCGTCGGCCCGACAAGGTGCGGGCGATCCGCGAGGCGGCGCAGCGGCTCTTTCTCGATGTCGGCTATGGCGCCACCAGCATGGATGCGATCGCCCGCGCGGCCGGCGTCTCCAAAGCCACCGTCTATGCGCATTTCACTAGCAAGGACCGGCTGTTCGCCGCCATCCTCGACGATGGCTGCCGCCGCCGCTATGCCCTGACCTGGCCCGAGGTGCCGCCGCCCGAGCGGCTCCGGCCGGCGCTGACCGAGTGGGCCAGTCGTTTCTTCGACATGCTGCTGTCGCCCGACGGTATAGCGGTGCACCGGCTGGTCCTGTCCGAATCGGTGCGCTTTCCCGAGTTGGGCCGCGCCTTCTACGACGGCGGTCCGCATGTGGCGCTGAGCAGCCTTGAGAGCTTTTTCGCCGCCCTGCACGACCGCGGCGACCTGGCGGTCGCGGACCCGAGCCTGGCGGCGCAGCATTTCGTCGGCATGATCCGGGGCGATCTTTATCTGCGCCGCCTGCTCGGCCTGACCGAGGTGCCGAGCGAGGCGGAAATCACCCGGGTCATCGACGGCGCCGTCGATGCCTTCCTCGCCGCCTATGGCGCCAAGCGCCCCTGACGCCGCGCGCCCGGCCCGCCGGATATGGATTAAATTCTCCCCATCGCCACAAGATATTGACCTCGCCGCCCCGGCGGACGATGATCGCCCCGGCGGTGTCGATCGCCGCAATCCTAAGGACAGCCGGGCGGATGGAGCGTGGGGATGCCGTGCCTGTGATCTCCGCGCCGCCGCTGCCCGAGCCGCTGGCCGCCTTGCGGCAGGTCTGGGGTTATCACGGCTTCCGCCACGAGCAGCAGGCGGTCATCGAGCATGTGATGGCGGGCGGCGATGCGCTGGTTCTCATGCCGACCGGCGGCGGCAAATCGCTGTGCTATCAGATCCCGGCGCTCTGCCGTGCCGGCGTCGGATTGGTGATCTCGCCGCTGATCGCCCTCATGGAGGACCAGGTGGCGGCGCTGACGGCGGCCGGCGTGGCGGCGGCCTGCCTCCATTCGGCGCTACCGGCGGGCGAGATGGCGCAGACCTTGCGCCGGCTCGACAGGCGCGAGCTGGACCTGCTTTATGTCGCGCCCGAGCGGCTGGCGAGCGAGCGGTTCCTGGCGCTTCTCGACCGCGCGCAGATCGCGCTCTTCGCCATCGACGAGGCGCATTGCGTCTCGCAATGGGGGCATGATTTCCGTCCCGACTATCGCGGCCTCGCCGTGCTGGAGCGCCGCTACGCCCATGTCCCGCGCCTGGCCCTCACCGCCACCGCCGACGGCGCCACGCGGCGCGATATCGTGGCGCAACTGGGGCTTTCGGCGGCGCGGCAGTTCGTCGCCAGCTTCGACCGGCCCAATATCCGCTACCGCGTGGTGGCGAAGAAGGAGGCGCGCCGCCAATTGCTTGATTTCATCACCACCGAGCATGGCGGCGATGCCGGCATCGTCTATTGCCTGTCGCGGCGCAAGGTGGAGGAGGTCGCGGCCTTTCTGGCCGGCGCGGGGATCAACGCGCTGCCCTATCACGCGGGCCTTGATCCCGCGGTGCGCCAGGCGCATCAGCGGCGCTTCCGCATCGAGGAAGGGGTGGTGATGGTCGCCACCATCGCCTTCGGCATGGGCATCGACAAGCCCAATGTGCGCTTCGTCGCCCATCTCGATCTGCCGAAAAGCCTCGAAGCCTATTATCAGGAGACGGGGCGGGCGGGGCGTGATGGATTGCCGGCTTCGGCCTGGCTCGCCTATGGGCTCAAGGACGCCGTGCTGCTGCGCCAGCTCATGGGCCAGAGCGGGGCGGCGCCGGAACAGGCGCGGCTGGAGCGCCACAAGCTCGATGCCATGCTCGGCTATTGCGAGAGCGTGCGCTGCCGCCGCCAGGTGCTGCTGGATTATTTCGGCGAGCACCGCGAGGCCGGCTGTGGCAATTGCGATCTGTGCCTGGCGCCGGCCGCGTCCTTTGACGGCACCGAGGCGGCGCAGAAGGCGCTTTCCGCCGCCTATCGCACCGGACAGCGCTATGGCGCCGCCTATCTCGCCGAGGTGCTGGTGGGCCGGCAGAGCGAGCGCGTGCACCGCGCCGGCCACGATGCCTTGAGCATCTTTGGCATCGGCCAGGAGCTTCAGTCGGCGGAATGGCTGTCGGTGTTCCGCCAGCTCATCGCCTTCGGGCTGCTCGATGTCGATGCCGCGGGAACGGGGGGATTGTTCCTCACCGAGGCGAGCCGGCCGCTGCTCCGGGGCGAGCAGAGGCTCAACCTGCGCCGCGACGATCAGCCCACCGGGCGCAAGGGCCGCCAGGGCGCAAACCGCGCGGCGCCGGCGCAAGGATTGGATCGGCTGCTGTGGGACCGTCTGCGCGCCTGCCGCCTGGCGCTTGCCCGCGCGCAGGGCGTGCCGCCCTATGTCATCTTCCACGACGCCACGCTGCTCGAAATGGTGGCGGCGCGGCCGCAGACGTCGGGCGACCTCGCCCGCCTTTCCGGTGTCGGCGTGCGCAAGCTCGAACGCTATGGCGAGGCCTTTCTTGCCGTTCTGCGGGCGGACGCAGCTTGAGGGTATTGCCCGCCGTTCAGAACAGCGACATCTGATCCCCCGCCCGAGGCGGCGGGCGGAAGCGGCCGGTATCGAGGACAAGGCGCGCGCGGTTGATCCCCAAGCGCCGGGCCGCGAGATGGAAGCGCTGGTTGATGAGGGCGGCGAGCGGTCCGCGCCCGACCATGCGCCGGCCGAAAGCGGAATCGTAATCCTTGCCCTCGCGCATCTGGCGCAGCAATTTCATCACCCGCCGGGCGCGGTCGGGGACCGCATCGGCCAGCCATTCCTGGAACAGATCGGCGATTTCGAGCGGCAGGCGGAGCAGCACATAGCCGGCCTCGCTGACGCCTGCGGCCGCCGCGGCTTCGAGGATGCGCTCGATCTCCCAGTCGGTGAGGCCGGGGATGATCGGCGCCACCATGACGCAGGTCGGAATGCCGGCTTCATGGAGTGCTGCCAGCGTTTCGAGGCGGCGGGCGGGGGTCGCCGCCCTGGGCTCCATGGCGCGGGCGAGATCGCGGTCGAGCGTCGTGATCGACAGCGCCACCTTGACCAGGCGCTTTTCCGCCATGGCGGCCAGGATGTCGATATCGCGCTGGATGAGGGCTGATTTGGTGGTGATGCCGACGGGATGCTCGCAGGCGGCCAGAACCTCCAGCACCTGGCGCATCACCTGGAAGCGCCGTTCGATCGGCTGATAGGGATCGGTGTTGGTGCCGATGGCGATCACCGCGCAGGCATAGTTCGGTGCCCTCAACTCGCCTTCCAGCAAAGCCGCCGCATCGGGCTTGGCGAACAGGCGGCTCTCGAAATCGAGCCCGGGCGAGAGGCCGAGATAGGCATGCGTCGGCCGGGCGAAGCAATAGATGCAGCCGTGCTCGCAGCCGCGATAGGGATTGATCGAGCGGTCGAA
>CALCYJ010000058.1 GCA_937905845.1 uncultured Rhodospirillales bacterium | reverse complement strand
GTAATCGACGGGCAGCAGCGTCGCGCCGCAGCGCCCGACCTCGCGCATGAAAAGATCGCCCGCGCAGACCAAACATTCCTTGTTGGCCAGCGCCACCACCGCGCCGCGGCGCACCGCCGCCAGCGTCGGCTCCAGCCCGGCGGCGCCGACGATGGCGGCCATGACGCAATCCGCCGGGCGCGATGCCGCCTCGATGAGGGCGGCGCGGCCGGCCGCCGCCTCGATGCCGCTGCCGGCCAGCCGTTCGCGCAGGACGCCGTAGCGGCTGGCATCGCCGATCACCGCCAGGCGCGGCCGGAGCCGCAGCGCCTGCTCGACCAGAAGCTCGACATTGTGGTGGGCGGTGAGCGCCTCGACGGCCAGGCGCTCCGGCCAGCGGGCGATGAGATCGACGGTATTGCAGCCGACCGAGCCGGTCGAGCCCAGGATGGTGACGCGGCGTATTTGCGGGGCGGGCTTGGGCCGGGTCAGCGCCATCACCCGCCGCTTCCCATCAGGAGGACGATCAGCGCCGCCGCCGGCGCCGCGAACAGCAGACTGTCGAGCCGGTCGAGCGCGCCGCCGTGGCCCGGGATGAGCGTTCCCGCGTCCTTGACGCCGAAATGCCGCTTCACCGCCGATTCGGTCAGATCCCCCGCCACCGCCACCAGCGAGAGGAGTGCGCTGAAGGCGACGAGGCCCGGGTCGGGCGCCAGCCCGCTCAAGGCCGCGGCCAGGGCCCCGACCAGGCCGGCGGCGGCGATCCCGCCGATCAGCCCGGCCCAGGTCTTGTTCGGGCTGAGGCGCGGCGCGAGCTTCGGGCCGCCGATCAGCCGGCCGGCGACGAAGGCGCCGGTATCCGTCGCCCAGACCACCGCCAAGAGCCAGAGCACCACCGACAGGCCGCGCACGCTATCGGCCCTGAGCCACAGAAAGGCGATGGCGGCAAGCCCGATATAGAGCATGCCGCCGGCCGCCCAGGCCGCGGCGCCGAAACTCCGATCCGCCGTCCCGGCCGGATCGCGCCGCCACAGCACGCTCGATCCGGCGAGCGGCAAGGACAGGGCGAGCAGGCCAAGGGCGGTGAGCCAGAAATCGTCCGCCGCCGCCGCCAGCGCCAGGGCCAGCAGCAGTGCCTTCACCAGGAAGGAGGGCTGCACCAGGCGTCCCTCGCCGGTCAGCCGGTGCCACTCGGTCAGCATCTGCAAGGCCGCCAGCGCCGTGACGGCGGCAAAGGTCCAGCCGCCGAGCCAGGCCAGCAGCAAGGCCAGAGGCCCGAGCACCAGGGCGGAGGCCAGGCGCCAGCCCAGGGACCCGCCGCGCCGCCCGCCGGCACCGCCCTCTCCCGCCTTGCCGTCTACTGCACCGGCCGCCGCGCCGTCCGCCGTGCCATCCGGAAAGGGGGTTTCAAGCTGGTCCTCAACCACTGGAAGCCCCGAACCGCCGCTCGCGGCGATGAAATTCATGGATGGCGTCCACCAGGTGCTGCTTGCTGAAATCCGGCCATAGCGTATCGATGAAGCAGAGTTCGGCATAGGCCGCCTGCCAGAGCAGGAAGTTGCTCAGGCGCTGCTCGCCGCTGGTACGGATCACGAGGTCGGGGTCGGGAATGCCGACGGTCTGCAAATGGCCGGCGAACAGCGTCTCGTCCACCTGGGCCGCGCTGAGCCCGCCCGCCTCGACCCGCTCGGCGATCCGCTTGCAGGCGGCGACGATCTCGTCATGGCTGCCATAATTGAGCGCGATGACGAGCGTCAGCCCGAGGTTGGCATGGGTGCGCCCTTCCGCTTCCTCGATCAGGGCGGTGATGTCGCCCGCCAGCCGCTGCCGCTCCCCGATCACCTTGACCCGCACGCCGTTGCGATGCAGTTCCGCCAGCTCGCGCCGCAGATAGAGGCGGAGCAGCCCCATGAGATCGTCCACTTCCGCCGGCGGCCGCTTCCAATTCTCCGACGAGAAGGCATAGAGCGTCAGATAGGCGATGCCAAGCTCGCGGCAGGCGATCACCGTGCTACGCACCGCGTCGGCGCCGCGCTGATGGCCGGCGACGCGCGGCAGGCCGCGCGTCTTCGCCCAGCGGCCGTTGCCGTCCATGATGATGGCGACATGCCGCGGCGGCGGGAGGGGAATGGCCTCGGTCGGAACGGCTCGCATCGGCTCAGACCTGCATGATTTCCTTTTGCTTATGGGCCAGCGCCTCGTCGATCCCGGCAATCCGCTCGTCGGTCAGACGCTGGATTTCGTCGGCCCACAGCTTGTGATCGTCCTCGCTGAGATCGCCATCGCGCTCCATGCGTTTCAGCCGGTCCATGCCGTCGCGGCGCACGTTGCGCACGGCGACGCGCGCATGTTCGGCATAGGAGGCGGCGACCTTGCCCAGCTCCTGGCGGCGTTGCGCCGTAAGCTCGGGGATCGGCACGCGGATGACCTGGCCCTCGCCCATCGGGTTGAGGCCGAGGCCCGAATTGCGGATGGCCTTGTCCACCGCCTGGACATTGGCGCGGTCCCACACCTGGACCGTGATCAGCCGCGGTTCCGGCACGCTCACGGTCGCCACCTGGTTGAGCGGCATGTCGGCGCCATAGGCGCTGACCATCACCGGATCGAGCAGGCTGATCGAGGCCCGCCCGGTGCGCAGGCCGGCGAATTCATGCTTCACCACTTCGAGCGCCTTCTGCATGCGATGCTCGATGTCGTCGATGTCGAAATCCGCCACGGCAGACACCCTTCTCTGATCTCTCCTTGGCCCCCCTGGCACCCGCTCCGGCCCGGGAGCCCGTCCTCAAGGCAAATTAGACCTCTTTTATTCTAAAAATAACATATATAAAAACAATAACTTAAGAGAAGTCTTCGGTTCAGGCCGATCCGCCGGCACCGGCACGAATCTTCCAGGCTTGGCCTCGGCCGCAAGGCGCAGGCCAAACCGGGCCGCATCCCCTCAGCCCCCCGTCATCCCTCGCAATATAGCCCAGCCGGCTTAACGATGCCCTTAAATCACGGCGCCGGCGCTGGCGCCGCTATTCAATCGTCGGTAATGACGGTATGCGGCCCCTGGCCGGTCAGGACGCGGGCGAAGCCCCCCGGCACCTGGAGCGAGAAGACCAGGATCGGGATCCGATTCTCCCGCGCCAGCGAGATCGCCGCGGCATCCATCACCTTGAGATCACGGGAGAGGACTTCGAGATAGTTCAGCCGGTCGAAGCGCACCGCGGCCGCATCGCGCTTGGGATCGGCGGAATAGACGCCGTCCACCTGCGTGCCTTTGAGGAGCGCATCGCACCCCATCTCGGTCGCGCGCAGGGCTGCCGCCGTGTCGGTGGTGAAGAAGGGATTGCCGGTGCCGGCGGCAAAGATCACCACCCGCCCCTTCTCCAGATGGCGCACCGCGCGGCGGCGGATATAGGGCTCGCACACGCTCGCCATCGGGATGGCGGACTGCACGCGGTTATCGACCCCGAGCTGCTCGAGCGCATGCTGCATGGCCAGCGCATTGATGACGGTGGCCAGCATTCCCATGTAATCGGCCGAGGCCCGCGCCATGCCCTCGGTGGCGCCGGCGACGCCGCGGAAGATGTTGCCGCCGCCCAGCACCAGGCAGACTTCGACCCCGAGGGCGCGGACCTCGGCGATTTCCTCGGCAATACGACCTACGGTTGCAAAGTCGATCCCGTAATCGGTATCGCCCATCAGCGCCTCGCCGGAGCATTTGAGGAGGACGCGGCGGTACTTTGGTACAGACATGATCATTCCCCGCGTGTCGGACCCCGGCCACGCGCCACCATACACGATCCGAGCGCTAGGAAAAGTCCCCGGCGCGCATAATTCCGCGTTTGAGGCGCGCCCGGCGCAGGAACGCCTATTCGGGGAAATCAGCCGGCGATCTTCGCCACTTCGGCGGCGAAATCCTCGGCCGGCTTCTCGATTCCCTCGCCCAGCGCGAAGCGCACGAAACCAGCCACTTCCACCGGCGCGCCGCAGGCCTTGCCCGCCGCCTCGACCACCTTGGCGACACGGGTCTCGCCGTCGATGACGAAGGTCTGCTCCAGCAGCACGACCTCCTGGTAGAATTTGCGCAGGCGGCCTTCCACCATCTTCTCGATGATCTCGGCCGGCTTGCCCGAATCGCGGGCCTGCTCGACCAGCACCGCCCGCTCACGCTCGACCGCGGCCGGGTCCAGCGCCGTGACCGAGACCGACAGCGGGTTGGCCGCGGCGATATGCATGGCGAGCTGCTTGCCGAGCGCTTCGAGGGCTGCAGCCGGGCCGGTCGATTTCAGCGCCACGAGAACGCCGATCTTGCCCAGCCCCGGCGCGATGGCGCCGTGGACATAGGCGCAGACGATGCCGGGCGAAACGCTCAGCACGCAAGCGCGGCGGAGCGTCATATTCTCCCCGATGGTGGCGATCGCGCCGGCGATCTCCAGCGCCAGGGTGGCGCCGCCGGGATAATTGGCGGCGGCCAGGCGCGCGAGATCATCGCCCTCGACCAGCGCCACCGCCGCCGTGCCGCGCACGAGATCCTGGAAGCGGGCGTTGCGCGCGACGAAGTCGGTCTCCGAATTGACCTCGACCACGGCGCCGCGGCCACCGGCCAGCGCAACGCCGACCAGGCCCTCGGACGCGATCCGGCCGGCCTTCTTGGCGGCGGCGGCGAGGCCCTTGGTGCGCAGCCAGTCGACCGCCGCCTCGAGATCGCCACCGCTCTCCGAGAGCGCCTTCTTGCAATCCATCATGCCGGCGCCGGTCCGGCTGCGCAGGTCCTTGACCGCCGAAGCGCTAATCTCTGCCATCTCTCAACCCTCAAGAAGCGATGTGACGGGCTTTCCGCCCGAAGCCCTCAACCCTCAGCCTTGAACCGCGGCCGCGGGCTCGGCTTCGGCTGCCGGCGGCAGTTCGGGCTCGGCAATCTCCTCGGTTGCGCCGATATCGACGCCCGATGCGACCATCTCGGCCTGAATGCCTTCCAGCACGGCGCGGGAGAAGAGATCGCAATAAAGCGCGATCGCCCGCAGCGCGTCGTCGTTGCCCGGCACCGGATAGGTGATGCCCGAGGGATCGGAGTTGGAATCGAGCACCGCCACCACCGGAATGCCGAGCGAGCGCGCCTCGGCCACGGCGATGTCTTCCTTGTTGGTGTCGATGATGACGAGCACGTCGGGCAGGCCGCCCATCTCCTTGATCCCGCCGAGCGCGCGTTCGAGCTTGTCGCGCTCGCGCGTGAGGCGGAGCATTTCCTTCTTGGTCAGGCCGAGATTGTCGCCGCTAAGCTGCTCTTCCAGGGCGCGCAGCCGCTTGATCGATACCGAGATCGTCTTCCAGTTGGTCAGCATGCCGCCGAGCCAGCGGTGATTGACGTAATACTGGCCGCAGCGCTTCGCCGCTTCCGCCACCGCGTCCGAGGCCTGGCGCTTGGTGCCGACGAACAGCACTCGTCCGCCGCCCGAGACGATATCGCGCACCGTATCGAGGGCGCGATAGAGCAGCGGCACCGTCTGCTGCAAATCGATGATATGGATATTGTTGCGCTCACCGAAGAGATAGGGCGCCATCTTCGGGTTCCAGCGGTGCGTCTGGTGGCCGAAATGCACGCCGGCTTCGATAAGCTGGCGCATGCTGAAGGTCGGGATCGCCATGAAGCGTCATTCCTTTTCCGGTTGATCCGCCGCGGGCGTTTGGTCCGAATCAGCTTGACGCTGACCCGAACACCGGATCGGCCGGCCGGGGCTTTTCATCCGGCGGCCGCGATGCCCGCGTGAGGTTTGTGGCCGCTTGATAGCGCCGCGACCGCCGCGATGCAAGGAATATTGCAGGCGGGCCAAGGTGCCAAGGGCACGATCTAAAGGTCGATGACCTCGACCACGCCGGCCAGATCGCCAAGCGCCGCCCGCACCGCGGGCGAGATCGCATAGCCGCCGGAAAGCCCCATTTCCACCTCCTGGCGGCGGTCGGCGAGCCGTAAGATCAGGCGCACCTGCCCGCGGCCGCGGCCACCCCGCTCGAGCGCGGCCTTCAGCCCGCTGAGCGGCGCCGCATCGCGCAGGACCACCTTGATGCCGGCGGCAGCGGACGCGGCGATCTTGGCCAGCGGCTCGACCGATTTCGCGGTCAGGCGCACCTGCTCGCCTTCGAGCTTGCCCTCGATCGTGAAGAGCACCGCCTGCCCCGGTTCCAGGATCTCGCGGGCCGCGGTCAGCGCCTCGCTGAACAAGGTCACCTCGAAGACGCCGCTGGCATCCGATGCCTGCACGAAGGCGAAGCGGTTGCCGCGCGCCGAGGTGCGTTCCTGGCGGCCGAGGATGCTGCCGGCAAGCTTGACCAGCCCCGGCCGGCCGGCCAGCAGGCGCGGCAGCTCGACCGCCCGCACCACGCCCAGACGCGCCAGCGACTTGCCATAGACATCGAGCGGATGGGCCGAGAGATAGAAGCCGATGGCGTCGAATTCCTGTTGCAGCCGCTCCCCGGCCGTCCAGTCGGCAATCTCGGGCAGCGCCGGCTCCGGCACCCGGGCACCGGCACCCGAGCCGAACAGGCTGGTCTGTTGCGACACGCGGTCGGCGGCGGCGGTATTGGCGTGACGCAGCAGCGTCTCCACGGCGGCGAAGACGCGCTGGCGATTGGCGTCGATGGCATCGAAGGCGCCGGCGCGCACCAAATTCTCGACCTGGCGCTTGTTGATCCCTTGCGGATCGACCCTTCCGGCAAAGTCGAACAGAGAGCGGAACGGACCGTTCCGCTCTCGCTCGGCGATCAGCCCCGCCATCGCCTGGGCGCCGACGTTCTTCACCGCCGCCAGGGCATAGCGGATGGCGCCGCCCTTGGCCTCGTTCTCGACCGTGAATTCGACGCCCGAGCGGTTGATGTCGGGCTGGCGCAGCGCGATGCCGAGGCGGCCCAGCTCCTGGCGGAAGACATTGAGCTTGTCGGTATTGGAGAGATCGAGGCTCATCGAGGCGGCGAGGAATTCCACCGGATGATTGGCCTTGAGCCACGCCGTCTGATAGGCGACGAGCGCATAGGCCGCGGCATGGCTCTTGTTGAAACCGTAGCCGGCGAACTTCGCCACCAGATCGAAGATGTACTGGGCCTTCTCGCGCGCCACCCCCTTGGCCTGCGCGCCCTCGATGAAACGCTGCGCCTGGGCATCCATCTCCGCCTTGATCTTCTTGCCCATGGCGCGGCGCAGGAGGTCGGCATCGCCCAGCGAATAGCCGGCCAGGACCTGGGCGATCTGCATCACCTGCTCCTGGTAGATGATGACGCCCCGCGTTTCCTTCAGGATCGCCTCGAGCCAGGGATGGAGATAGTCGGGCGCCTCGCTGCCGTGCTTGCTCGCGATATAGCGCGGGATATTGTCCATCGGCCCGGGCCGGTAGAGGGCGACGAGGGCGATGATATCCTCGAAACCATCGGGCTTGAGGCTGCGCAGAACATCGCGCATGCCCGAACTTTCAAGCTGGAACACGCCGACCGTCTCGCCGCGCCCGAGCATGGCGTAGGTCGGCTTGTCGTCGAGCGGCAACTCGCCGAGATCGACCCTCACCCCGCGGCGCTCGAGCAGCTTGCAGGCGCGGTCGATGACGGTCAGGGTCTTGAGGC
>CALCYJ010000057.1 GCA_937905845.1 uncultured Rhodospirillales bacterium | reverse complement strand
CGGCGGCGCGGGTCAGGAGATTGGCGGTGACGCCGGTCGCGATCTCGGCCAGCGTATGGACCGAGCAGGGGGCCACGATCATGCCAAGCGTCGGGAAGGAGCCCGAGGCGATCGCCGCGCCGATATCGCCGATGGGATAATGCGTGTCGGCCTGGGTCCTGAGCGCCGCGGCATTGGTATCCGTCTCATAGCGCAGCGTCATTTCCGCGGCCTTGGTCATGACCAGATGGCTCTCGATCCCAAGCTCGCGCAAGGCCTGAAGCAGGCGGATCCCATAGATGCTGCCGGATGCGCCCGATATGCCGACGATCAGCCGTTGCCGCCCGGCCATGAACCCTGCTCCTTACCTGAAAACCGGCCCTTGAAGGCTGGTGCGATCCTACCCAAGTCTGTAGCATGAACCGACGGCTTAGAGCATTTCACGATCCCTTCGAATCGCGAAATTGTCCAAGCCTGCCGGTTCGAGGCCCAATCCGCCGGGACAAAGGGGTTCCTTCGGGACGAAAGGGTTCCTTCGGGACAAAAGGAGCCCCATTTTCCCCAGGATGGGCTAGAGGCGACCCGGCCGGCCCGACCGACCGCCGGGACGCCGCGAGGCCGGATCGAGGAGCGGCCGGAACAGCGGCGCGGGCGCCGTGGCGAGCGTGACCTTCTTGGCAGACATGGAGGACGTCGGCATGCCTTATGAGACGCATCTCGAACATCTGAATCAGAAGCACGATGCACTCGAACAAGCGATCTCCTGCGAAACCCAGCGCCCCATTCCCGACACGATCCGATTAGGCGAACTCAAGCGCCAGAAACTCCGCATCAAGGACGAGATAAACCGCCTGGCTCACGTATAGCCGATCTTCCGCCACAGGCCGGACCAGCGCCGCCGGATCGCCGGCCGGCCCGCGGCGGGCCGCGTGCCGCAAGGTTGGATTGCACCCTATGCCGGTAGGTTCCGGACCAATTCGCGCAGGGCGAATTTCTGGATCTTGCCGGTCGAGGTCTTGGGCAGGTCGGCGAAAACCACGGCGCGCGGGCATTTGTAGCGGGCGAGATTGTCGCGGCAGAAGGCGATGATCTCCTCGGCGGTGGCCGTCTTGGCGGGCCGCAAGGTGACGATTGCGCAGGGCGTCTCGCCCCATTTTTCATCCGCCCGCGCCACCACGGCCGCTTCGAGCACGGCGGGATGGCGGTAGAGCACGCTTTCCACCTCGATGGTGGAGATATTCTCGCCGCCCGAGATGATGATGTCCTTGGACCGGTCCTTGATTTCGACATAGCCATCGGCGTGCAGTACCGCGAGATCGCCGGAATGGAACCAGCCGCCCGAGAGCGCGTCGGCGGTCGCCTTCGGGTTCTTCAGATAGCCTTTCATGACCACATTGCCGCGGAACATGATCTCGCCCATCGTGGTGCCATCGGCCGGCACCGGCTGCATCGTATTGGGGTCGAGAACGGCCAGATCCTCCAGCACCTGGTAGCGCACGCCCTGGCGCGCCTTGAGCCGCGCCCGCTCGTCGGCCGGCAGCTCGTTCCATTCCTCGTGCCAGGCGCAGGCGACCGCCGGGCCATAGGTCTCGGTCAGCCCGTAGAGATGCGTCACCTGGAAGCCCAGCCCCTCCATCCCGGCGATGATGGCGGCCGGCGGCGAGGCGCCGGCGGTGCCGACATGAATGCCGGGCCTGACGCCGCGCGTCAGCTCGGCCGGGGCATTCACCAGCATGTTGAGTACCACCGGCGCGCCGTTGAAATGGGTGACGCCGTGCGCCGCCATCGCCTCGTAGATCGCCTTGGCCTCCACGCGCCTGAGGCAGACATGGGTGCCGGCGATCGCCGTGATGGTCCAGGGGAAGCACCAGCCGTTGCAATGGAACATCGGCAGGGTCCAGAGATAGACCGGATGCGGCCCCATGTTGAATTCGAGCGTATTGCCGATCGCGTTGAGATAGGCGCCGCGATGGCTGTAGACGACGCCTTTGGGATTGCCGGTGGTCCCCGACGTGTAATTGAGAGACAGGGCGCGCCACTCGTCCTCGGGGCCGCGCCAGGCATGATCGGGATC
>CALCYJ010000056.1 GCA_937905845.1 uncultured Rhodospirillales bacterium | reverse complement strand
CCGGGTACCGTCATTATCTTCCCCGGCGAAAGAGCTTTACAACCCTAAGGCCTTCATCACTCACGCGGCATGGCTGGATCAGGCTTGCGCCCATTGTCCAATATTCCCCACTGCTGCCTCCCGTAGGAGTCTGGGCCGTGTCTCAGTCCCAGTGTGGCTGATCATCCTCTCAGACCAGCTACGGATCGTCGGCTTGGTGGGCCGTTACCTCACCAACTACCTAATCCGACGCGGGCCCATCCTTCGGCGATAAATCTTTCCTCCTAGGAGCTCATACGGTATTAGCGCAAGTTTCCCTGCGTTGTTCCGTACCAAAGGGTAGGTTCCCACGCGTTACTCACCCGTGCGCCACTCCCCCCGAAGGGGGCGTTCGACTTGCATGTGTTAAGCCTGCCGCCAGCGTTCGTTCTGAGCCAGGATCAAACTCTCAAGTTTAACCTATCCGTCCAATCAAGCCAAAAGCCGAAGCCCCCAACCCAACCAGACGATAAAGGATCCCGTCGCACAAACACTTCGGCATATCAGGCCCCAAATCCCCCTTGCCGTCGCCAGCACGGAAAACCCAAAACCCAATACGCCAATGCCTGAACAACAGTGTTCTCAGCCAGAACACCGCCGCCCACGCATCTCTTCCAATCTCTTCACAATGCCAAAGAACAAACCAAATCCAAGCCCATAACCAATCCCTAGGCCCAAATCCGGAGGCCGGGTTATAGGCCTGCATCGGCGCCGCTGTCAAACCGATTTTTATCGCCAGAAGGCAAAATAATAGCCCTCCCGGGCCTGCGCGACAAGGGGCCGCCGGAAGCCTTCCGTTCTATACTGCTTCCAGACCGGAACCCCATTGATGAGGAGGATCGATGGCAGCGATGAAAATCGGCCTGGCGCTAGGGAGCGGCATCGCCCGCGGCTGGGCGCACATCGGCGTCCTCCGGGCCCTGATGCGCGCGGGCGTGACGCCGGACGTGATTTGCGGCACTTCGATCGGCGCGCTGGTCGGCGGCGTCTATCTCAGCGGCCATCTCGACCGGCTGGAGACATGGGCGGTGGGCTTGAGCAAGCTGCGCATGGCGCGCTATCTCGACGTGCAATTAGGTGGCGGCGGCCTGATCGGCGGCCGCAGGCTCACCGCGCTCTTGCGCGAGACGCTCGGCGATATGACGATCGAAAGCCTGCCCTTCTCCTTTGCCGCCGTCGCCACCGAGCTTGCCACCGGCCAGGAGATGTGGCTGCAGAAGGGCCATCTGGTCGATGCCGTCCGCGCTTCCTACGCGCTGCCGGGCGTCTTCACGCCGGTTCGCATCGACGGCCGCTGGCTGGTGGACGGCGCCCTCGTCAACCCGGTGCCGGTGTCGGTGTGCAGGGCGCTCGGAGCCCGGCTCGTCATCGCCGTCAATCTCAACGCCGACGCCTATGGCAAGGGCCGCGTCACCGCCCTGAGCAGCGAGGGCGACGATTTCGATCTGTTCGAGCAGAGCGCGGAAGAAATGGTTCCCGCCCCGCGCGGCGCCGGCGCCGTCGTCCGCCAATTGCTGGGCCAGGGACGGAGCGCTCCGTCGATGTTCGGGGTCATGGTGGGTGCGCTCAACATCATCCAGGACCGGCTGAGCCGCTCGCGCCTGGCGGGTGATCCGGCCGACGTGACGGTGTCGCCGCACCTGGGCCCGATCGGCCTGCTGGAATTCCACCGCGCCGAGGAGGCGATCGAGGAAGGCACCGCGGCGATGGAGCGCGCGCTGCCCTCGCTGCGCGAGGCCGTCCGGCTGCTGGCGTGATGCTTTAGCCCGTCGCGATATATTGGCGCAGGGCCTGGGCCTCGCGTTCGGTCTGCTCGATGCGGTGCTTCACCACATCGCCGATCGAGACGATGCCGACCAGGCGGCCCTCCTGCTGCACCGGCAGGTGGCGGATGCGCCGCTCCGTCATGAGGGCCATCACCTCGTCGATGGAATCCCCGGGCGCGCAGAACAGAACCTCCCGCGTCATGAGATCGCGCACCTTGAGATCGAGCGCCGCCGCGCCGTGGCCGGCGATGCTGCGCACAATGTCGCGCTCCGAGAGGATGCCGAGGACCGGCCCGTCCCCGTCGCGCACCGGCACGGCGCCGATGCCCTCGCGGGCGAGCGTCGCCGCGGCCGCCGCGACCGACAGGTCGGATGGCACCGTGACCACACGATGCCCCTTGTGCCCGAGTATTCCGGAAACCGTCATTGGCGCCCCTCCGCTGAAGTCGGGACTGGCAGGGTCGCGCCGCCGGCTCAACTTGCGGCGCTCCATCGGCCCCGAAGAGCAAGCTTCGACAGGTTCACGATTCCCCGATCATGCGCCGGGCGGCGGGTCTTGACAAGAATCGACCAGGGCGGAAACGGCCGGCCTCCTCGCCATGGCGGCAAGGCCGTGCTATGGACTTTGCCCTTAACATAAGGAGAAGACATGCGCCTGTGGCTGTTTCTCGCCGCGGTGAACGGCGGCCTTTCGGTCGTCTTCGGCGCCTTCGCCGCCCATCTGCTCAAGGCGCGGCTCAGTGCCGAGGCCTTGTCCCTGGTCGAGACCGGCGCCCGCTATCAGATGTACCATGCCCTGGCGCTCCTGGCCGTCGCCTGGCTCGCCGCGCGCAGCGGCAGCGCCGGCGGCCTGGTCGGGTTCGCCGGCGGCGCGTTCGTCTTCGGCATCGTCGTTTTCTGCGGCGCGCTCTATGCCTTGGGCCTCACCGGCATTCGCCGCTTCGGCCTGCTGGCGCCGGTCGGCGGCACCGCGCTCATCCTCGGCTGGATCGCGCTTGCCGTGGCGGCCTTGCGGGGATAGAGCCCGTCCGGCTGGCCCCGGCCCGCGCCCTCACGCCCGCCGGCGCTCCAAAATGGCGACGAAGAAGCCGCCGGTGCCATGGCGGGCCGGCGTGAGCTGAAGCATCGGGCCGGAGGCAAGACAGGCGCCGCCGACCGTCTCGGCCCAGACTTCCGCTACCGGCAGCAGCGCGAAACCGGGATGCCGGGCAAGGAAAGCCTCGACCTGCGCCTCGTTCTCCGCCGGCAGGACCGAACAGGTGACATAGACGAGGCGCCCGGAGAGCGCGACCAGCGGCGCCGCTTCGTCCAGGATCGCCCGCTGGCGCGCCACGAGTTCGGGCAGATCCTCAGGTCTCAGGCGCCAGCGCGCATCGGCGACGCGCCGCCAGCTTCCGATCCCGGTGCAGGGCGCGTCCACCAGCACCCGGTCGACCCTTCCGGCCTGGCGCTTGAACCATTTTCGTATCGTCGCATCGCGCCGCTCGACATTGAAGGCGCCCGCCCGCTTCAGCCTGGCCCGGGCGCGTTGCAGCCGGCCGAAGACGACATCGGCCGCGACCAGCCGGCCGTGATTGGCCATGGCGGCGGCGAGCGCCAGCGTCTTGCCGCCGGCGCCGGCGCAATAATCGATGACATACTGGCCGGGCTTCGCGTCGACCAGAAGGGCCGCGATCTGCGATCCCTCGTCCTGCGGCTCGACCAGGCCCGTCATCAGCGCCTGGCAGCGCCCGAGATCGACCCGCCGTTCCAGCCGCAGCCCAAGCGGCGAATAAGGGGTCGGCTGCGCCCGCAGCCCTTCGGCCGTCAGCGCCGCCAGCGCTTCCTCGCGGCTCGCCTTCAGCCGGTTGACCCGGAGGTCGAGCGGTGCCGCCTGCGCCAGCGCCACCATCTCGATTTCCAGCCGCTCGCCGAACGCGGCGCCGAGCAGCGGCTCCACCCAGGCCGGAAAGCCGGCGCGGGCGAAGAGCGGCATCTCGGGCGGGGCGAGCGGCTTGCCGGCCAGGGCCGCGACCAGCGCTTCCTCCCGCCCGCCGAGCGGCGTCAGGAGACCCCGCGCGCCGGCGAACAACGCCGCCACCGTCTCAGGCGCCCGGCGCTCGGCCAGCAGCAATTGCGCCAGGATCCGCAGCCGGGCGTCGGGATCAAGGCCGAGACGGCTGGCCGCGATCCACCAATCGAGCGCCGCCCGCTGGCGCAGAACCGCGTCCACCCGCGCCAGCATCCGGCCGCGCAAGGGCGCCGGCAGATCGGGCCGCGAGCGCAGAAACGCCGCCACCACCGCGTCGGCCGGCCGCCCCGTGCTCTCGATCGCGGCAAGCAGATCGATCGAAGCCGCGATCTCGGCCGGCGGCAGCGATGCCGGATGACTGGCCCGCTTGGGCGAGGATGCCGCTTCGGGCGATGGGGCGCGTTTGGATTTGAGCTGCCGGGATGCCGCATGTCCGGTATCCGGCCGCCCGGATTTCCGCGCCCCGCCCCGCGGCTCGCGCGGCCCTGCCCGTGTCATGTCACGCCCCCCGCGCACGGTCGAGCGCCTCGGCGCGGGCAGCCAGATCGAGCCAGTGCTCCTCGGCCGCCGCCAAACCGTCCTGGGCCTGCGCCAGCCGTGCCGTGGCCGTGGCGAACCCCGCCGGATCGCGGCCGTAGAATCCAGGCTCGTCCAGAGCCTTGGTCAAAGCCGCGATCTCCCCCTCCAGCGCCGCGATCTCTCCGGGCAGAAGATCGAGCGCGCGCCGGTCCTTGTAACTCAGCCGCAGGGCGGCCCCCGGCCGCGAGGCGGTCCCCGGCCGCGTAGCGTCCCGTCCGGGTGATGTTGCCGGTGCCGGGCCGGCAGGCCGCGCCGCCTTTGTCGTTACCACGTCCAGGGCGGCGGGTCGCTGGCGGCGATAGTCGCTGTAGCCGCCGACATATTCCGCCACCTGCCCCTGACCCTCGACGGCAATGACGCTGGTGACCAGGCGATCGAGGAAGTCGCGGTCGTGGCTCACCAGCAGCAGCGTCCCGTCGTAATCGGCCAGCATCTCCTCCAGAAGATCGAGCGTCTCCATGTCGAGATCGTTGGTCGGCTCGTCCAGCACCAGCAGGTTCGCGGGCTCGGCCAGGATGCGGGCGAGCAGCAGGCGGTTGCGCTCACCGCCCGAGAGCGCCTTCACCGGCGAGCGAAGCTGCGCCTCGTCGAACAGGAAATCGCGCAAATAGCCCGCGACATGGCGCGGCCGCCCCTGCACCATCACCTGATCGCCGCCGCCCGGACATAGAATCTGCCAGGGCGTCGCCTCGGGCGCCAAACTGTCGCGCCGCTGATCGAACCAGACCGGCTTGAGGTTGGACCCGAGGCGGAGTGTGCCGCCATCGGGGGCGAGCGCGCCGGTCAGCAGCTTCAGGAGCGTCGTCTTGCCGGCGCCGTTGCGGCCGATCAATCCGACGCGGTCGCCGCGCAGGATGCGACAGGAGAAGTCGCGCACGATCACGTCCTCGCCGAACCGCTTGGCAAGATGCGTCGCCTCGATCGCAAGCCGGCCGCCCGGCGTCTGCGCCTCGGCCACCAGCCGGGCCTGGCCTGCCGGCCCGATGCGGGAGGCGCGCTCGCGCCGCGCCGCTTCGAGGCGCCGGAGCCGCCCCTGGTTGCGCCGCCGCCGGGCGCTGACCCCCGTCCGCAGCCATTCGGTTTCCGCCGCCAGATGCTTTTCCAGCCGCGCCCCTTCGGCCGCCTCGCTCGCCAGGATCTGCTCCGACCAGGCGGCGAATCCGCCGAAACCGCCCTCC
>CALCYJ010000055.1 GCA_937905845.1 uncultured Rhodospirillales bacterium | reverse complement strand
ATCCAGAAGGAGAGCTGCGCGACGACGCCCGCCGCCGCCAGCACCAGGGCGGCGGCCAGGGCCGGATCGCTGCCGAATCCCGCCGCGGCGGTGCAGAGCGCGCCGACCGCCATCTGGGTGAAGCCGTAGAGGCCCGAGGCCGAGCCGATGACCAACGGGTTGACGCTGACCGCCTGGGTCAGCGCGGCCGGCGACGCAATGCCGGCTCCGGCGGTGAAGACGAACATGGTGACCACCGTCAGCACGACGCCCGCGGTGCCGGAGAGCACGGCGGCGAGATAGACCAGCACCGCCACGACGCCCACGAGATTGGAGACGACCAGCAACCGCTTCAGCGCGAAGCGGCGGATCAAGCGGCTGGCCAGGATGCTGCCGATCCAAACCCCGAAGATCAGCGTCGCGAGATAGAGACCGACCTCGTAGCTCGGCCGGTGCAGCCCATTGACGAAGATGAAGGGCGCCGCGGCGATGAAGGCATACATCGAGGTCGTGGCGCAGCCGCCGCCGATCGAATAGCCGAGGAAGGCCGGCGACTTCAGCAAGTGGATGTAGTTCCGCAGCAGAGCCGCCGTCCCCTGCTCGCCCGGCCTGCCGGTCTCCGGCAACAGGCGCCCGGTGAACAGCATGTTGGAGACGCCGAGCGCCACCAGCAGCACGAAGATCGAGCGCCAGCCGAGATGCCCGGCCATCGTTCCACCGACGATCGGCGCGACACCCGGCCCGACCGTCACCATCAGATTCATCAGCGCCAAACGCCGCGCCGCATCCTTCGGCGCCGAGGTGTCGCGCACGATCGCGCGGGCGAGCGCCAGGCCGGCGCACCCGCCCAATGCCTGCAGCAGCCGCGCGGCGATCAGGGATCCGACGCCGGGCGCGAGGCCCGCGGCGATGCCGGCCACGGTGTAGATCGCCAATCCGACCATCAGGGTCGGGCGGCGGCCGTAGCGGTCGGCGATCGGCCCGTAGACCAGCTGCCCGACCGCGAGGCCGAAGATGTAGACGCTGACCGTCATCTCCAGCGCCGCAGTCGAGGCGCGGAGGTCGCTCGCCGCGGCGGGCAAAGCCGGCACGAAAATGTGCATCGCCAGCGTGCCGCTGAAGGTCAGCAGCGCCAGCAGCCAAAGCGGCGGCACCCCGTTCCGGTGCCGCGTGTTCGCCACGGGTGCGTTCATGCGGACCCGGTCTCGGCGAGCCGCCGGCAGATATGGTCGAGCACGCGGGTCGCCGTCGCGAGCTCGGCGCTGCTGAGGCCGGCGAGCACGTCCCTGCGGATGCGGCTGGAAACGGTTTCGACCTTCGCGACGGTCGCCTGACCGCGCCGGGTCAGCACCAGGTCCTTGGCGCGGCGGTCGGCGGCGTCGGCGCGGCGCTCGATCATCCCAGCCGCTTCCAACGCGTCGAGCAGTCGGACCACCGAGGAATTATCCAGCGCCAGCGATGCCGCGAGATCCTTCTGTCGCATCGGCGCCTGGGCTCGGGCGACATGGAGCAACGGCAGCCAAGTCGCATCGGTCAGGCCATATAGCTGCAGCTCGCGGTCGACCGCCTTGCGCCATTGGCGGGCGGTATGCGCCACCCGGGTGCCGAAACGGGCAGCGGTCTGGACTCTGCGCGCGGCCATATCACCTTAGATGAGACACCAATAGATGAGACGTCATCTATAACAGGACCCGATGCCGCCGCAAGCCCGGCGACGCATCGGTGCGTTACCGCATTGTTCCCCCGAGATCGAACAAGAGATTTCCTTCGCCGCGCGAGGCCGGGATATGCCCGGGTGTGAGCGGAGGCGTGGCAAAGCGCCGCGTCCGGGACGCCATGGCACGATTGCCCTGGTCGCGGGTTGAAGCGCCATGGTGGAGGAACTCCGAGCCCCGGGCGGTGCGGCAGCATCCCAGAAGACCGAACTGGACAAGGTCCGGGAGCATGTCCGCATCATGGTCGATCTGGGGCGGCTCGCGGGTGAGGCCGGGGACCTCGACGATTTCCTCGACCAGGCCGTGGTGCAGGTTGCGCGCGCGGTCGAGATCGATCACGCCAAGATCCTGCGCTATCGCCCGGACATGGGGGACTTCATCGTCGCCGCGGGCGTCGGCTGGAGAGCGGGCGTGGTCCGCACCGCGACGCTGTCCGCCGACCTCAAGTCGGCGCCGGGGCGCGCCTTCCGCCTCGGTGAAGCCGTGGTGGTCCCTGACTTTGCGACCCAGAACGAGTACGTGGTTTCGAATTTCCTGAAGCAGCACGGTATCGTTTCAGTCGCCAATGCGCCGATGCTGGTCGGGCCGTCGGTCTGGGGCGTGCTGGAAGTGGACAGCACCGTGCCCCGGTATTTCAGCCAGGATACGAGCGACTTCCTGATCGCCGCGGGCGCGCTGATCGGCACCTGCATCCGCCGCCTCGGCGTCGAGCCCGCCCAGAGCAATCGGCTGGCTGCCGCGGTGATGGAGGCGCAGCATCGCGACCCGCTGCTGCGTGAGATGCAGCATCGGGTGAAGAACAGCTTCCAGCTCATTCTCGGCTCGATCACGCTGCAGAAGCCGCGCCATGGCGCCGGAGACGTCCAGCGCGCGCTCGATCACGTCGCCGACCGCATCAACGCGATTTCGCTCGCACACGACCAGCTCGAGGGGCGGGATGGCGGACAGGCGGTGAAGGTTTCGGACTATCTGCGGGCGCTTTGCCATTCCATCCGGCAGCAGATCGAGGGCGTGGAGATCGACGTCGAGGCCGATGAGATCGAGCTCGCGGTCGATCGCGCGGTGCCGCTGGGCCTGATCCTCAACGAAGCGGCGACCAACAGCGTCAAACACGCATTCGGCGCGGAGGGTGGCCGGATCGGCGTCAGGCTGCAATCCGGCCTCGGTTACGGCGAAGCGCGCCTGACGGTGGCGGACAATGGGCGTGGCATGCCGGAAGACCAGAGCATGAAACCCCACGGCTCCGGGCTCAAACTGATCGACGCCCTGGCGCGCAAGATTGGCGGGAAGGTCGAGCGCCGCAGCTCCGATCAAGGCACCGTCATCGCGGTGCAGTTCCCGATCATCCAGTAGCCTACCGGCGGACCGCGATGATGAAAATCCGCGGGAAGCGCAACAGGACGCGGCCGTCGGCGATCGGCGGATAGGCCTTCGCAATGCGCGCCAGATAATCCGCGGCAAATCCCTCGCTGTGCGCGGATCCGGCGCGGTCGAGATAGGGCCGGAGCCCGGTCGAGCGCACCCATTCGACAATGGCCGCCGCATCCTTCAGGGGATGATTGTAGATCGTATGCCAGACATCGACCCGGGCCGCCTTGGGCGCGCGGCGCTCGAAATAGGCCGCGGGCGCAGGGATCACCTCGCGGCGCTCGTCGAACGCCGCGAACCGGCTGCGCCACGGGCCGGCTGCTGCGGTCTCGCGCATCAGCACATGGCTTGGCTCCCCGAAATTGTCCGGCATCTGCACGGCGAGCACCCCGCCGGGCCGCAATCCGTCCATCAGCCTCTCCAGCACCGTGAGGTGATCCGGCACCCATTGGAAGACGGCGTTGGAGAACAGCAGATCGACGGGCTGCTCCGGCTTCCAGGTCGCAAGATCGGCCTCGAAGAGATGCGTGCCCGCCAGGCGCTTCGTCGCCGCGTGCAGCATGTTGGGATCGTTGTCGCAGCCGGAAACGACATCGGTGCCATAGCGCTGGATCAGCAGCTCGGTGGAGTTGCCGGGGCCGCAGCCGAGATCGACGGCGGCGGTGAGCGTGTCCAGCGGCACCTGGGCGAGGAGATCGCGCGCCGGACGCGTGCGCTCGTCTTCGAACTTCACATATTGGCTGGGCGACCAGGCCATGATTGTCTCGCTCTTCCGT
>CALCYJ010000054.1 GCA_937905845.1 uncultured Rhodospirillales bacterium | reverse complement strand
CCGAGCGAACCTCGACGCCGCGCAGATGGAACCGCCAGGTGGCGAAGGAATAGCCGAACCAGCGCCTGGTGGCGACGGTGGCGACGATGACGCCGACGGCGACCCCGATCGCGACGGGATAATCGAGCGTGGTCTCGAAAACGAGCAGGATCATGGTCAGGGGCGCGCCGACGACCGAGGCGGCGACCGCGCCCATGCCGACGAGCGCATAGGCGGTATAATCCGCCGGGACGTTGGGCAGAAGGGCCGCGGCGAGATAATAGGCGGCGCCGCCATACAGAGAGCCGAGAAAGAGCGAGGCCGAGAACAGGCCGCCGCGGAAGCCGGTGCCGATACTGAAGGCGGAGGCGAGCATCTTGGCCGCCACCAGGCCCAGGAGAAGGGCAAGGCCGAGACGGTGGTTGACCACGTCGTCCATGCCGCCGTGGCCGCTGCCGAGCACGCGCGGATAGGCGACGGCGAGGAGGCCGATGACGACGCCGCCCAGAACCGGGCGCAGCCAATGGGGCAGGGCGCGGCGGCGAAAGGTGGCCTCGACCACGGTGGCGATGCGCATGACCAGGACGCCGATGATGGCAGCCCCGATGCCGAGCAGGCCGAAGATCATGTAATTGGCGCCGCCGAGCGTGGGCGATACCGCGTTGACGCTGAACATCGGCGCGCCGCCGAAGACGGTGCGCGAGACCAGCGTGCCGGCGATGGCGGCTAGGATCACCGGCGCCAGCGCCGCCACGGCATAGCCGCCGATCACCAGCTCTAGCGCATAGAAGGCGCCGGCAAGCGGTGCGTTGAAGGCGGCCGAGATGGCGGCGGCGGCACCGCAGCCTACCATGGTCCGCATGAAGGTGCGGGGCAGCGCCAGGCGCTTGCCGACCCAGCTCGAAAGACCCGAGCCGAACTGCACCACGCCGGCTTCGAGCCCGACCGAGGCGCCGACGCCGACCGAGAAGACCGTCATCGCGGCGATGATCAGGCTGTCGCTGAACGACATGCGGCCGCCGTGCAGCGCATTGGCCTCGATGGCATCGAAACTCTCGTGCGGCCTGAGTCTGGCGATGATATAGGCCGTCACCCCGAAGGCCAAGCCGCCCAGGCAGGGCACGCCGAGCGCCCGCCACCACGGCATCGCCAGCACCGCCGGCGCATGGGTCTCAAGCTCGGCGCCGAAGAAGATCCCTTGCAGCAGCCCGACCATCTCGCGCATGAGAACGACGCCGGCGCCCGCCGCCGCGCCGACTATCCAGGCCAGAACAATGACGATGAGATCGCTCTTGCGCGCCTGCCGCCGCATATAGCGCCAGCGGCTCTCCAGCCATTCGCCCAGGACCGGGGCATAGCCGAACGGGCTCGCAAGCCGACCTTTCAGACCGACCGCGAACCCACGCACATGATCCATACCGCGCTCACCCAAGGATCGTACCCCGCCAACGATCCGCGCCCGGAGCCCGGCGTCTGCCGGCGGCCGGTCCCCGAGGCGTTTTCCGCGATCGCGGAAAACCGCAGCCCAAGGCTACAGCATGAGCGCGAAAAGTGGCACCCGCTTTTCGGACAGGCCCGGAGGGGAAACCGCCCCTTGAGCCGATGTCGGCGCAACTCTAAAGCAATTTCTTTAAAATGGAATAACGCTCTGGAAAATACCGATCCGGCAGGGCGGCGGTTCCCGCAGCGGTGCTCTTACGGGCGCGGCATCCCCGCCACCGCCACTTCCTCGACGCCATAGCCTGCGGCCAGCGGGATGCGCAGCGCCGGACCGTCGGCGCGGTCGATGCGCTCGGGCATGACGGTGACGATCGGCGCGGTGCGGCTGGCCTCGAGCGCCGCGGCGCTATCGGCGCTCCGGGCGAGCTTGACGAGGTTCATGCGCGTGGCGAAGACGAGGGTCAGGCGCCCGGCGTCGGCCTCGGCGAGGGCCGCGGCCGGGGCGACCCAGCGCGAATCGACCGATTCGCTGCCGTCATGCACCGCGATCTGGTCGCGGGGCGCGGGCGTCAGGAAGAAATGCGTGTCGAACCGCTTGGGCATGCCGACCGGCGTGATCCAGTGGGCGAAGGGCACCAGCAGATCCGCCGCCAGTTCCAGATCCTCCCGCTCCAGCAGATCCGCCAGCGCGATTTCGCCCTCCGTCAGTGCCGCACGGTAGCGGGGTATGAGGTCGCTGAGCCGCGCCGCCTCGATCAGCCGGCTTTCGCCGCGCGGGCGGGCCAGCAGGACGCCGGCCTCCTCGAACGTCTCGCGGATGGTGCAGATGCGGCAGGCCCGCTCTTCCGGCCGCAGGCTTTCCGCGCCTGCCACCCGCTGGAGGAGGCGGGGATCGTGGTCCTGCGGATCGACCTTGCCGCCGGGGAACACCAGCGCGCCGGAAGCGAAATCGATCTGATGGTGCCGCACCACCATGAAGACCTCCAGCCCGGCCGGCCCGTCGCGCAGCAGGAGGGCGGTGGCGGAAAGGCGGGGCTGGACGGGGGCGTCGGTCATGGCGGTTCCTTGGAGCATTGAGAGTGAAGGAGCGATCAGGCCGGAGGCGCCGGCGCGGTCGAAGCAGGCCGTGCGGCAGGCCGCGGCACCCCGGTCAGCGGCCGGTGCGCTGCGGGCGCCGGAAATCGCTGATGGGAAGGGCGTGGCAATGATAGGCGAGATCGGCCGCCACCGGCTGGTCCAGCAATTCGCGCACATCGGTCACGCTGATGATGCGATAGAGGGTGTTGGCGGGCGCGCCGGCCGTGGCGGCCAGGCGTTGCTCGGTCACGAAGGAGATCAGGTGGTCAGGCCGGTGCAGGCGCAATTCGGCATGGCTCTGGGCCGCGGCGGCATTGCCCGTGCTGGCGCAGATCGGCCCCAGCACCCGGTCGAATTCGGCGACACGGGCGAAGGCCGGATCGCGCATCCAGTGCGTGGGATTGGCCGGATCGGGGCGGTATTGGCGGAAATCGGTCTCGGCCGAGACGATGTTGCCATAGGGGAAATAGAGCAGGAGCCCGCCATCCAGCTTCGCATGATCGCCCATCCGTCCGTTGATGACCGGCAGATCGATGATGCGCCGGGCCGGGATGGCCGATGAATCTTCGTTCAGCCGCAGCAGCCGGTGATCGCCCCGGAGCGCCGCCCGCTCGGCCTCGAAGGGGATGAGGGGGCCGAGTTCCGCCGCCCGCGCCGGTCGGGCAAGAGCGGCCTGGGTGAGGCCTGCCAGCAATCCGCAGACCAGAATGAACGCCGGGCAGAGTCTGAAAGCGAGCCCACGTAGCCTGTATCCCATGCAATGTCCCTTATGTTGTGGTGAGGCCGCGATCAGCCCTTGTCCGGGGCGCTGCGAAAACCCGCGGCAGCGACAAAGGTGGCCGCCGGATTCAAGGCGTGCGGGATCGGGCGGTGCGAAGACTGGGCGCTCCGAGAATACGGTCCGCCCAGGGCCGCTGCCAAGGATTAATCGTGGGCTTCCGCCGCCCAGCCGATCCGGCCGCCGCCCGGACGCGGGACGTTTGCTATGGGCGCGGGCGCAAGCTATGGTACCGGCCGAATTATCCGCGCCCCTGGGGTACCGCCGTGTCTGACATCTTCCGCGAGATCGAGGATGAGCTCCGCCAGGAGCATCTGTTCAAATTATGGCAGCGGCACGCCAAGCTGGTGGTCGCCGTGGTCGTCGTCCTGGTGCTGGCGCTGGGCGGCACGCTCGGCTGGCGCAGCTACCGCGAGGCGCAGACGCGCAATGACGGCCTGCGCTATCTCGCCGCCCTGGCGCTGGCACAGCAGAAGGGCTTGGGCGTTTCCGCCGCGGCCTTCGAGGATGCCGCCCGCCAGGCCGGCAGCGGCTATCGCATGCTGGCGGGCTTGCAGGCGGCGGCGGCGCATATCGCGGCCGGCGATCTCAAGGACGGGATTGCCGACTACGACCATCTTGCCGCCGATAGCTCGATCGCCCGGCGCTATCGCGACCTGGCGGTGCTGCTGTCCGTGCTGCATCAGGCGGATACCGCGCCGGTCGTGGCCCTCAAGGCGAAGCTTGCGCCGCTGCTCCGCCCCGACAGCCCCTGGCGCTACAGCGCGCAGGAACTGGAGGCGTCGCTCGATTTGCGCGCCGGCGACGAGGCCGGGGCGCGCAAGATCTTCGCCGCGCTGTCGAGCGATCAGGCGGTGCCGGAGGGTCTGAAGGCCCGGGCGGCGGAAATGCTGGCGGCGCTGGGTGGAAACTCGTGATGCGCCGCCTCGGCCTGGGGCTCGTCCTGGTGGTGGCGACCGGGTTGCTTGGCGGCTGTAGTTTTCTGCCCGACTGGTTCGGCTCGCAGCCGAAGCCGCCCATTCCGGGCAAGCGGGTCTCGGTCCTGAACTACACGACCAAGCTCACCGCCGATCCCAAGCTCGACGATGTCACGGTGCGGCTGCCGCGGCCCTATGTGAACGCCGCCTGGCCGCAGCCCGGCGGCTACCCGACCCATGCCCTCTATCATCTGGCGTTGCGCGATGCGATCCAGGTCGTCTGGCGCGTCAATATCGGCGCCGGGATGGGGTCGGGCGAGCGGCTGCCGGCCGCGCCGGTGGTTCAGGACGGGCGGCTGTTCGTGATGGATGCCGAGAGCCATGTCACGGCGCTCGATGCCGCGACCGGACGCCGGCTGTGGCGGGTCAACCTCACGCCGCAGGGACAGGCGGAGGGTGCGCTCGGCGGCGGCGTGGCGACGGAAGGCGGGCGGGTCTATGTCGCCACCGGCTATGGCGATATCTTCGCCCTTACCGCCGCCAGCGGCCATCTGGTGTGGAAGAAGCATGTCGAGATTCCGCTGCGCGGCGGGCCGACCATCGCCGATGGCAGGGTCTATGCCATTACCCAGGACAACCGGCTCCTCGCGCTCAAGGCCGCCGACGGTGCCGAGGTCTGGACCTATAGCGCGATCACCGAGATGGCCGGCATCATCACCGCGGCGAGCCCGGCGGTGGCCGGCGATATCGTGGTGGCGCCGTTCTCTTCGGGCGAGCTGGTGGCGCTGCGCACCGATACCGGGCGGGTCCTGTGGGACAATCCGCTGGTCGGCGCCTCGCGGCTGAGCCCGCTCAACAGTATCGACGATATCGACGGGCGGCCGGTGATCGACCGCGACCGCGTCTTCGCGGTGGGAAATTCCGGCCACATGGTGTCGATCGACCTTCTAAGCGGCCAGCGGGTATGGGAGCGCGAGGTCCAGGGCATGCAGCAGCCCTGGGCGGCGGGCGATTTCCTCTATGTGATGACCGAGGATAACGAGCTGGTCTGCCTTGCCCGCGGCGATGGCCATGTGCGCTGGGTGCATGCGCTGCAACGCTACAAGAAGTCCAAGGACAAGAAAGGCCCCTATGTCTGGCACGGCCCGGTGCTGGCGGGCAACCGGCTGATCCTGGTGTCCAATCGCGGCGAGGCGGTTTCCATCTCGCCCTATAGCGGCAAGCTGCTGGGCGAGATCATGGTGAAGGGCGGGGCCTCGGTCGATCCCATCGTCGCCAACGAGACCCTCTATATCCTGACCAACGACGGCGACGTCGTCGCGCTGCGGTGAGCTTCACCCTTGCCATCGTCGGCCGTCCGAATGTCGGAAAATCGACCCTGTTCAACCGCCTGGTCGGGAAACGCCAGGCGCTGGTCGACGATACGCCGGGCGTGACCCGCGACCGCCGCGAGGGCGAGGGCCGCATCGGGCCGCTGCATTTCCGCGTCATCGATACCGCCGGGCTGGAGGACGCGGCCGCGGGCAGCCTGGAGGCGCGCATGCGCCAGCAGACCGATCTGGCCGTGGCCGCGGCCGATCTGGTCCTGTTCCTGATCGATGCCCGGGCCGGGCTGACGCCGCTCGACCGCCATTTCGCGCGCTGGCTGCGGCGGCAGCCCAAGCCCGTGCTGCTGGTGGCCAACAAGTGCGAGGGAAGGGCGGGCGAGGCCGGGCGGCACGAAGCCTTTGCCCTGGGCCTGGGCGAGCCGCTGGCGCTCTCGGCCGAGCATGGCGAGGGGATCTCCGATCTGTTCGACGCCCTGGCCGAGCGGGTCGATGCCGCGGCCGGCCCGGCCGTGGCGGCCGACGAAGAACCGGACGCGGACGAAGCCCCGGCGGAAGCCGAAGACGAGGCGGCGGACGCGGCGGAGGATGATGGATCGCGGCCGCTGCGGCTGGCGATCGTCGGCCGGCCCAATGTTGGCAAATCCACGCTCGCCAACCGGCTTCTGGGCGAGGAGCGAATGCTCACCGGACCCGAGGCCGGGCTGACGCGCGATTCGATCACGGTGCCGTGGGATTACGCCGGGCGGCCGATCCACCTGGTCGATACCGCCGGGCTGCGGCGCCAGGCGCGGGTGGCGGCGAAGCTCGAAAAGCTTTCGGTGGCGGAGACGCTGCGGGCCATCCGCCTGGCGCAGGTGGTGGTCCTGGTGCTGGACGGCCAGATGCCGCTGGAAAAGCAGGATCTCACCATCGCCGCCCATGTGGTGGAGGAGGGGCGCGCCCTGGTGCTGGCCCTCAATAAATGGGATCTCGTGTCCGACCGCGCCGCGATGCTGCAAAAACTCGAAGCGCGGCTGGAAAGCGCGCTGCCGCAGGTCAGGGGCGTGCCGGTGGTGACGCTCTCGGCGCAGACCGGGCGCCATGTCGAACGGCTGCTGCCGGCGGTGATGGCCGCCTACGAGCGCTGGAACCGCCGGGTGGCGACGCCGCTTCTCAACCGCTGGCTGGCCGGCGCCACCGAGCGCCACCCGCCGCCGGCGGTGCAGGGCCGGCGGGTCAGGCTGCGCTATGCGACGCAGGTGAAGGCCCGGCCGCCGACCTTCGCCCTGTTTTGCAGCCGGCCCCTGGGCCTGCCCGAAAGCTATCTGCGCTATCTCGCCTCCAGCCTGCGCGAGACGTTCGACCTGCCGGGCGTGCCGCTGCGCCTGCACCTGCGCAAGGGCCACAACCCCTACGTCGACGAATAGGGTTCAAGGCTTAGGGGGGGGGCTTAGGGTTGGGCCGCGGCCGCCACCCACTGGCCGTGCGCCGTGCTGTCGGAAGCCGCCAGGGCGACGAAAGCCTCGGTGACGCTCTCGGGCAGGGCCAGCGTCGCCGGATCCTCGTTGGGGAAGGCCTGGGCGCGCATACCGGTACGCAGCACCCCGGGATTGATCACATTGACCCGGACATTGGTCTGGGCCACCTCGGCGGCATAGATCTGGGCCATGGCTTCCAGGGCGGCCTTGCTCGCGGCATAGGCGCCCCAATAGGCGGCGGCGTGCCGGGTTATGCCGGAGGTGACGAACAGGACGCGGCCGGCCGCGGACGCGCGCAGCAGCGGATCGCAGGCCCGGATCAGGCGCCAGTTGGCATGCACATTGAGCGCGAAGACCTGTTGCCAGAGATCGGGCGGATAATGGCTGAGCGGCGTCAGGCGCCCGAGCATGGCGGCATTGCCGACGAGAATGTCGAGCCGGCCGAACCGTTCGAGCAGGGGGGCGGCCAGGCGGTCGATATCCTCGCCCTTGAGCAGGTCGAGCGGCACCAGCGTCGCGCTGCCGCCCAGATCCTTGATCTCGTCGTCAAGCTCTTCGAGCCCGCCGACCGTCCGCGCCAGGGCGATCACATGCGCGCCCTCGGCGGCGAAGCGCCTGGCCAGCGCATATCCAAGCCCCCGGCTCGCCCCGGTCACGAGCGCGATACGGTCTTTCAGTCGTTGCGGCAAGATCAATCCTCGTGTCTGGCTGGATGGGCCGGGCTCAGGCCCGCTCCGCCAGGAGCGAGAGCTGGCCGGTATTGTTGCCGTCGTCGTAATCGACGAGGCGGATGGGATAATCGCCCGAGAAGCAGGCATCGCAGAATTGCGGGTTCTCGGCATCGCGTCCGGGCACGCCCATCGCCCGGTAGAGGCCGTTCATCGAGACGAAGGCCAGGCTGTCGACGCCGATGAAGCGGCGCATGCCCTCGATATCGTGGCGGGCGGCGAGCAGCTTGGAGCGTTCCGGCGTATCGACGCCATAAAAGCAGGAATGGGTGGTGGGCGGGCTGGCGATGCGCATATGCACTTCGCGGGCGCCGGCCTCGCGCATCATCTCGACGATCTTGACCGAGGTGGTGCCGCGCACGATCGAATCATCCACCAGAACGACCCGCTTCCCGGCGATCAGCGGCCGGTTGGCATTGTGCTTGAGCTTCACGCCGAGATGGCGGATCTGGTCGGTCGGCTGGATGAAGGTGCGGCCGACATAGTGATTGCGGATGATGCCAAGCTCGAAGGGAATGCCGCTCTGGGCGGCATAGCCGATGGCGCCAGGCACGCCCGAATCGGGAACCGGGATGACGACGTCGGCCGCGACATGGCTCTCGCGCGCCAGTTCCTCGCCGATGCGCTTGCGCGCGGCATAGACGCTCGATCCCTCGACCACCGAATCGGGGCGGGAGAAATAGACATATTCGAAGATGCAGAAGCGCTTGCGCGCCGGCGGGAAGGGCTTGCGGCTGACGATGCCCTCCTTGCCGATGATGACGATCTCGCCCGGTTCGATGTCGCGCACGAAATCGGCGCCGATGATATCGAGGGCGCAGGTCTCGGAGGCCAGGATCGGTACGCCCTTGAGCGAGCCCAGCACCAGCGGCCGCACGCCGTAGGGATCGCGCACGCCGATCAGCCGGTCCTCGCTCAGGACGACGAGGGAATAGGCGCCCTCCACCTGGTTCAGCGCGTCGATCAGCCGGTCGACGACATTGGGAAAGCGGCTGGTGGCGATGAGGTGGATGATCACCTCGGTATCCATCGTCGATTGAAAGATGCAACCGCGGTGCACCAGCTCGCGCTTGAGCGCGCGGGCGTTGGTGAGATTGCCGTTATGGGCGATGGCGAGGCCGCCGAAGGCAAGCTCGGCGAAGATCGGCTGGACGTTGCGCAGGATCGTCTCGCCGGTGGTGGCATAGCGCACATGGCCGATCGCCGCCTCGCCGGCCAGCGCCTCGATCACCTTGGGGTCGCTGAAGGCGCTGCCGACCTGGCCCAGCGCGCGGTGGGCGTTGAAATGCCGGCCGTCGAAGGCGACGATGCCGGCCGCCTCCTGGCCGCGATGCTGGAGCGCATGCAGGCCGAGGGCGGTATGCGCCGCGCCGTCGGGATGGCCGAAGTACTGGCTGCACCGTATTACGTGTTCAAGGACGCGGGCGTGCAGATTGTCCTCGCG
>CALCYJ010000053.1 GCA_937905845.1 uncultured Rhodospirillales bacterium | reverse complement strand
GTTCTGTTCTGAGCTGGTCGCGGCCGGCCTGGAGAGATGCGGCTATTTCGCGACACCGCTCTGCACGCCGGCGCGCAAGGTGACGCCGGGCGATTTGCGCCTGGCCTTGAGCGCGCGGGTGAAGATCGCCGCATGATGCCGGACCTGGTCGATCGCGCGCAGGCAATTGCCGAGGAATTCCGCGAGATGGCGCTGGCCCGGGTGGTGGGGCGGCCTCGCGCAATGAGCGCGGGCAATGGGAAGTGTCTTCTCTGCGGCGAGGCGATCGATGAGGCGCGCATCCAGGCGATCCCGGGCGCGCGCACCTGTATCGAATGTCAAAATGGATTGGAAGGGAGCGCCCGGTGACGTGGGATTGGATCTGGGCGAACATGGGTCAGATCGCGCTGATCGTCAGCCCGGCCATCACGTTGACCATGTGGGCGGTGCACAGCACCTTTCCGAGCCGCGCCGCGTTGCGCCGCGCGATGACCGCTATGCATGAACGAGTGGACCGGGAGATCGCCACGCTCGACGGCAGGCTGGACGGCGCGCATCAGCGCATTCTCAAGATAGAGGCTCAGATGCAGACATTGGCGACGCGGGAGGATGTCGGGCGCGTGCTGATCGCGCTGGAGCGCCAGGACGGCGAGCGCAAGGCGCTCGAAACCAAGATCGAGGGCATTCGCGGCGAGCTGGCGGCCGTGCGGCGGCCGCTCGATCTCATCCAGGAACATCTGCTCAATCGGGCAGGACCGTAATGAGTTTCGCCGATCTCCTGGCCGAAGACCGCCGTCTCGCCATGCTGCTCCTGTTGGATCAGTCGCCGGCCAGCACGGCCAACGACAGCATCCTCCATTCGGCGCTCCCCGAGATCGGCCACCGCTGTTCGCGCGACCAGGTGCGCGGCGATCTGGCATGGCTCGCCGAGCAGGGATTGATCGGCCTGGAGGCGATGGTGGGGGGGAGAGTGATGGTCGCGAGCCTGACGGCGCACGGCGCCGACGTGGCCGCCGGCCGCAGCCTCGTGCCGGGCGTCAAGCGTCCCTCCCCGGGATAACGACATGCGCCCCTCGACCATCCGCAAGCTCGATCCCGCCATCCGCGACGAAATCGGGCGGTTGCGCGAGCAGGGCGTCACGATCGACGCCGTCCTGGCGAAGCTGCGCGAGCTTGGCGCCGATGTCAGCCGGTCGGCCCTCGGGCGCTATGTCAAGGAGATCGAGGAAGTGGGCGAGCGCATCCGGCGCTCGCGCGAGATCGCGGACGCGCTGGTGCGGCGCTTAGGCGATGCGCCGGAAAGCCGGCAGGCGCGCCTCAATATCGAACTCATGCATTCGGTCATCCTCGACCTGGTGATCGCGGCTCAAGACGGTGGCACCGTGGCGCTTGATCCCGAACAGGCCATGTTCCTGGGGCGCGCCATGAAGGACCTGGCGAGCGCCCAGAAATCCGACGCCGATCACGTGCTCAAGATCCGCGAGCAGGCGGCCCGCGAAGCGGCCGCGGCGGTGGACCGGGTCGCCCGGACCCGCGGGTTGAATGCCGAGACCGTCCAGGCCCTCAAGAGCGAATTCCTCGGGATCGCCAAATGACCGAACCCGATGATTTTTCGCCTCGGGCTCCGGACCGGCCCACGGCCGGCTCGACCGCCCTCGGTGTCAAGCGCCTGCCGGCCGAGATCCCCCGGGATCTCGTTTCCATGTCCGGCGAAGACCTCCTTCTTCCCTATCAGAAGCGGCTGCTGGAGACGACGGCCGCGGCCCAGGTCACCATCGTCGAGAAATCGCGGCGCATCGGCTATAGCTGGGCAATCGCGGCCGATGCGGTGCTGACGGCGGCGGCCGACAAGGCGGCCCGCGGCATGGATGTCCTCTATATCGGGTACAATCTCGATATGGCGCGGGAGTTCATCGACACGGCGGCGGCCTGGGCGCGCCTGTTCGATCGCGCCTGCACGCTCGCGCAGGAATTCCTGTTCGACGACGGCGGTGCCGACGGCGGCATCAAGGCGTTCCGTATCACCTTCGCCTCCGGGTTCAAGATCGCGGCGCTGGCCTCCCGCCCGCGCTCTCTGCGCGGCCGCCAGGGCTATGTCATCATCGACGAGGCGGCGTTCCACGACGAGCTGGACGAGCTGCTGAAAGCGGCGCTGGCGCTCCTGATCTGGGGGGGAAAGGTCGCGGCGATCTCGACCCATGACGGCGCCGAAAACTCCTTCAACCAGCTCGTCGAGGACGTGCGCGCGGGCAAGCGGCCCTATGCGCTGCTCCGCGTGAGCTTCGACGATGCGCTTGCCGACGGGCTCTATCGCCGCATCGCCCAGGTACGCGGGCTCACCTGGACAAAGGAGGCCGAGGCGGCCTGGCGTGAAGAGATCGTCGCCCACTATGGCGATGGCGCCGCGGAAGAACTGTTCTGCATCCCGCGAGCCTCGGGGGGTGCC
>CALCYJ010000052.1 GCA_937905845.1 uncultured Rhodospirillales bacterium | reverse complement strand
GGAAAGAAACAGGATCATCGCGTCGGGCGCCGATTCCTGCGCCATCGCCTGCAACCGGATGGCATCCCGCATGCCGGCGAGCGACAGATCGCAGACGATCGCGATATGGGTTGCCGAGGACATGACCTGGCGCTGGATCAGCGCCGCGCCGCGCGGCAGATCGACCACCACCCAGTCGAACTTCTGCTTCAGCTCGTGCAGCAGGATGTCGGGCGCCGTGGGATCGCAGGCGAACTCGTCCTGCAACGGCTCTTCCGCGCCCAACACGAACAGGCGCTCGCTCAACCGCTCCATGGCGCGCTCGATGAACAGCGAATCGATGCGCGAGGGCCGTTCCAGCGCCTCGCGCAAGCCACGCCCAGGTTCGAGATCGAGCGCCAGCGCGACGGTGCCGAATTGTAGATCGAAATCGACTAGGCCCACCCGATGGCCCAGTTCCTGGGCCAGGATCCAGGCGGCATTGAGCGCGCAGGTGGTGGTGCCGACGCCGCCGCGGCTGCCGATGAAGACCAGCGTCTTGGCCGCATGGCTCGCCCCGGTCGTGGCCTCCGCCGCCTGGTGGCCGTCGCTGTCGAGCAGCGCCGCCTGGAGCTGATGGCGGCCCACCGGCTTGATCAGATAATCCGCCGCGCCCGCCGCGCGCAGATCGCGATAAAGCGCAACGTCGTTGGTGGTGCCGAGGGTGATGATGCGCATGCCCTTGGCGCCAGCGGCGGCCAGGGCCGCGACATCGGCGACCGGCGCGTCGGACCCGGAGATGTCGATCACCAGGATGCGCGGTGCGGCGTCCGGTCCGAGCACGCGCAAGGCCGCCGCGACCCCGCCCTCGACAACCAGGCCCGAGGGCAGATGCAGCTCCTCCAGAACATGTTCGAGCGTCTGGCGGGTGACGGCATCGCTGACGAAGCCCAGCACCGGCTCGCGGCGTCTGGCCGGTTCCAGCCGGCCGGCAATGGCAAGGCCCGATCTCACGTCCTCACCTCCTCTGGCCCGCGGCCCGCCCGCGCCGGGTGCCGCCGCGCACTCACGGCGAGCCGCCCGCGCCGCCGCCCGAGCCGCTGGACGACGAGGACGAACCCCCCGTATCCGGGTCGGCCGGCACGATGACCTTGTCGGAGCGATAGCGGACGATGCCGAGCGTCGATTGCGCGCCGTTGGCCGGACCCATCTCCTCGCCATGCACGAGATCGCCCGGATCCGCCACCATCATCCCGAGATTGACCGTATTGGCGCAGCCGAGATTGCTGCTGGACGTATTGGTGACATCGCTGTCGGAGGGCTTGCTCCAGTCCGGGCAGGGCGGCGGCGTCACCACATAGCGGCCAACGACCAGCGTCGCCTGATCGGCGAAGACCGCCGGCGCCTTGGCGCTCCGCACCGCGACGTCATAGAGGCCGGCATGGTGCAGGAGGCGTGTCAGCGCCTTGCGCCGCGCCAGGTCGATGCGGGAGGAATCGCCACTGACGATCAGCGTCACCTTGTCGCCATAGCCCACCTTCTGGCGGTGGAGAAAATCTTCGAGGCGGTCCGTCTCGTCCGGCGCGAGCGTGCTTCTGCCGGGCGCGAAGGCCACCGCATGGGTCAGGCGGATGTATTCGACGCGGTTCTGGCGCGGCGGCTGCTCGGAGGCGGACCAATAGCTCGTCGGCGGCGCGCAGGCGGCAAGGCCGAGCAGCGCGCCGGAAACGAGCGCGAGAAGGGCCGGCCAGGATTTGCGGGTCATGGCGCCTCTCCTATTCCAGCATGAAGCCGACCGGGCCGATCAGCCCCTGCCCGTTCTGCCCGAGCGGCGTGGCACCGCCGCGCGCGAGTTCGGAATGGTAGCTGGCGCCCTCGATGATGCGTTCGATGTCGTTGGGCGGCACCAGACCGTCGAGCGGGCTCGCCATGCGCGGGGCCGAGACCGGCCGCACGAGATAGGGCGTGACGATGATCACAAGCTCGGTCTCGTTGCGCTGGAATTCGTTGGAGCGGAACAGCGCGCCCAGGACCGGCAGGTCGCCGAGCCCGGGGAACCTGGCGATATCGTCCTCGGTATTGTTCTCCAGCAGCCCGGCGATGGCGAAACTCTGGCCGCTCGCCAGCTCCACCGTGGTATCGGCGCGCCGCGTCGTCAGCGCCGGAATGGTATAGCCGTTCAATTGCACCGCGCCGACCGAGGACAGTTCGCTCACCTCGGGCCGCACGCGCAGGTCGATACGGTGCGGGCCCAGGATCGTGGGCGTGAAGGACAGGCCGACGCCGTAATTCTTGAATTCGATGGTGGTGGTGTTGTTGCCCTGCGGCACCGGGATCGGAAACTCGCCGCCGGCAAGAAAGCTCGCGGTCTCGCCCGAGAGCGCCGTCAGGTTGGGCTCGGCGAGCACGGTGATGAGCCCCTCGGTGCTGAGCGCGTCGAGCAGGCTGTCGGCGCTGGAATTCGCCGTATTGAGCCCGACGCCGAGATTGTTGTTGGTGGCATTGGCGCCGTTGATGGCGCTGCGCGTGACGAAACTGCCGGACGAAAAAGCCGGATTGCCGCTCGCCGCGCCGAAGACGAAATTGCCGACATGCAGCATCGAATCGAGGTTGATGCCGAAATTCTTCAAGGTCGAGCGCGACATTTCCGCCACCCGGACCTGAAGGTTGACCTGGTCGGGCGCCGTCACTTCCAGCCGGTTGATCACATCGCCCTTGCCGGGCACGAAATGGCCCGCGAGATTCCGCACGTCCTCCGCCATGGCGGCGGTCGGCACGTTGCCGGTCAGGACCAGCGCATTGCCCGCGGTCGCAACATTCACGCTGCCCTCGGGCGCAACGCCCTTAAGCGCCTGGCGCAGGCCGGCGAGGTCGTGGCTCACCGTCACCCTCGCCCGGAGCAGGATCTGGTTATGGTCGCCGACGACATAGAGCACCGTCTCGCCAACCGACTTGCCGTAGAGATAGATCATCGTCGGCGACTTGACCGCCACGTCGGCAATCGAGGGATCGGCGATGAAGACCGTGCCGGCCGGCTGGCCGACATGCACCAGATCGCCCTTGCCCAGTTCCAGCGCGATATCGGTATCGGGCGCCACCACGCTCACCACGCGCGGGGAAGCCGGCGTCCTTACCGCGACACGATGGGGCAACGGCTCGGCCGAGGGCGGCGGCGGCGGCATCTCGGCCACCACCACCGGCTTCACCGGCGCCGCCATCGCGCGCTCCGCCATCTGCGCCGGTGGCGCGACGAAACTCGCCGGAATGACCGCCGCCGCGGCCGGCGCGGCCGGTGCGACCGGCGCGACCAGTGCGACCGCCGGCGGGGCCGGAGCCATCGGCCGGGCCGCCGGCGGGGCTGGAGCCCGTTTGACAGGCGATGCCGATGCGGCACGCGGCGTGGCCGGCGCGGCCGGTGCGTGTGAAACATGTGGCGAGGCGGCTGCGACCGGGGCGGCCGGGGCGGCCGGTGCGACCGGCGCGGCCGTAGCGCCGGCATTGGCGGCGATCTTGCCGGCGTCCGGCGAGTGGCCGTTCACCCGCTTCAGGACGACGCACTGGTCCTTGGCGGCGATCAGCCGGGCGCAGGCGGCTTCGGCATCGGCGTGGGTGGCGAAGGAGCCGGCGACCAGGCGCAGGACGGTGGCATTGGGGCCGCTCGGCGCTTCCTCGATGATCATCGGCGGATTGGAAACCAGATCGCCATAATGCTGGAGGAAATAGGGCTCCTCGCCCACCGCCGACACCCGCTCCTTGAAGGAGCCGAGCTGCATCGCATAAGTGATCACCGGCTGCGCTGGCTGCGCCAGTGGCGCCGGGGGCGTGACATTAGTCGCACCGGTCGCACCGGCCGCGCCGGCAGCTACGGTCGCGCCGGTCGCACCGGCCGGTGTGGCCAGCAGCAGGGCCAGAAGGCCGCCATAAAGGAAAGGTCGAAGGCGGCCCATCAATCGACGTCCCGATTAGCCGGCGCGGCCGGTGCCACCGGTGCGACCGGGCCGGCCGGCGCATATGGCGCGGCCGCGGCCGTGGGCGTGGTGGAGACCTTGGTGTTCCGGCTGCCGCGCAGCACCACGACCGTCTGCGTCTGCGGTGCCTCCTGACGCGGATGCGCTGCCGGCGGCGGCGCCCCCCCGAACTGGAGCGGCGGCAGCAGGCGGCTTACGTCGTTATCGAGCGTATAGGTGGTAACGGTCGGCGCCGACACCGGCGCCGGCGCGGCCGGATCGGACGCGGGATCGGACACCGGGTCCGGCGCCGGATCGAGGGCCGCAACGGTCGTGCCGGTCGCACCGGTCGTACCGGTCGCATCGGTCGTACCGGTCGCATCGGCGACGGCATCCTGACCGGGGCTGGCCAGGCTGCGCAATTCGAGCGACAGGTTGCCCATCTCGACGGCGACGGCGACGATCTCGCCCTGTTTCGGCGTTACTTCGAGCGTGGCGGTATGGCTGTTCCCGGACTCGACCCGGGCGGGCTTGCCGGACTTGGTGTCGGTCGTTTCCTGATCGGCGAGGCTCTGATCGATCGCCAGCACACGGATGTCGCGCAGCACGGTGAGGCTGGCGTGCCGCTCGACGTTCTGGTCCTTTTCTCTCTGGTGCAGGGTCTGGATCAGGATGATATCGACGTGATCGCCGGGGAAGATCAGGCCAGCGATGCCCGAGGTCGCCGACACTCTGACCGACACGGCGCGGTCGCCCGGGGTCAGAACGGCGGCGAGAAAGCCGCGATCGCCCGGCTTCACCACGGCATCGTCGGTCACCGGCTGGCCGGCGAGGATCGCATGGCGCACCACGGCGCCGAAGAAATCCTTCTCCGGCCGCTTGCCCTGCAGGGCGTAAGCCGGGGCGATGCCCTTCGCCGGCCAGGGCTGCCAGGCGAGATCGGTGGCGCGGACGAAGCGGCCGACCGGCAGATCTTCCTTCGCCACCAGAACCTGCGTTCCGGCCGCGGGTGCCGCCTTATGGGCGTTCGCGGCATCGAGCGCCGCGCGCTGGGCATTGATCCAGCCGTGCATGAGAATGGCGGTGAAGACCGCCAGGACCAGCGCCGCCACCAGCAGCAAGGATGTCCGCGCGCTCATCCCGGCCCCTTCCCGCGCCCGCTCAAACGACGAACAGCGCCGGGCCGGCGATCAGCGCGCCGAGCGCGATCGCCGCGCCATAGGGCATCGGCCGCCGCGTCCGCCGGGAGAAATCGCCTTCCGACATGCCGGCCGGCAGCGGCATCCGCCGGCCGAGCGGCGTCAGCATGAGAAGCCCGAGCAACCCGCCGAAGACGGAGGTGAGAATAAGGAACACCAGCACCCCGTGCGACCCGACCCAGAGCGTCGATACCGCCAGCAGCTTGACATCGCCGCCGCCCATCAGCCCGGCGGCAAACAGGCCGGCGCCGACCGCGAGCACGATGGCCGCCGAGACGAGGGCCATGAGAAGCTCGGGCGGTTCGGGATCGGTGAGCCACTGCGCGGCATAGAGCAGCAGCAGCGCGAGCGTGATGCGATTGGGGATGGTGAAGCTGGTCACGTCGGAGATGGCCGCCCACAGCAGCAGGAGGGCATAACCCCAGACGATCCATTGATTAAGGTGCGGCAGTGCGAAATCGACCATGGCGCGACCATTGGACAGGATAAGGGTTTAAGAAAGTCCGAAGGCCCGGTCCCCTCTCCCTCTCGGGTCGTCCGGTCGAAAGCTTCCGGGCCGGCGGCGGCGTCCCGGCCGCCGCCGGCCCGGTCGATCAGCCGTCAACCTGCGACAGCGGCGCTAACGTCGGTGGCGATGGTGTTGAAAGCAGAAGCGAGACTGCCTTCGAGCGTCTGTAGCGCAGCAATCAGCGCCACGGCAACCAGGGCGGCGATGAGACCATATTCGATCGCGGTCACGCCGGATTCGTCGGCGGCCAGTTTCTTGATGAAAGTCAGCATGGCGTGAGTTCCTCCTGCCAGCGAGAGATGGGAGCAGGATGACAGGAAGATCTTAACGAATGGTAAAATTGATCGGCCACATGAAGTAAAAATGAGGATACATGTTGAAATAATTTATTAATCGTAATCCACATGACATATAGAATGTGATTATTTTCCTTATTACTTTCGTATTATTCTTGATTCTCTGGAATTTCATCGAGAAATTATCAAGAAAATCCCAACATGATATCGGCGATAACAATGAAAATTTTATACGATTCCCCGGCATTCCACCAAGATCGAAGCCTGGGAGGGAGAGCTGCCGCGGCAATTATCGGGCACTCAATGCGACGGGGGACGCGCCCGAGATCTGAAAGACCCGGCCTCTGAAGGGACCGCGTCGTACCGCGCCCTTGCATCGAGAGAATGTTCCGGAAAAGCGGCCCCACGTATTCGTTTAAGCCGCTTTGTCGATCGGAATTTGCGTTGGAATAGCAGGCCAAGAGCGGCCGGCGCGACGGCAAGGGCATGAAGGCGCCGGCCGACAAGGCAAGGAATACCAGGCCGCCGACCGCCGAGGCGACGACATCACCAACCCCGATATCGGCGGCATTTGTCTATGGAAGGCCCCTGGGCCGGGCGGCGCCATGGCACCTCACGGCCTGTGGGGCCATGGTCTATGCCGAGCCTGAATTGGTGCCGCGTGGGGGACGGCACCGCGACCACCCCCCACGCGAGATCCGGTCGATCAGCCGTCAACCTGCAACAGCGGTGGTAACGTCGCTGGCGATCTTGTTGAAAGCAGCAGCGAGACTGCCTTCGAGCGCTTGTAGGGCAGCAATCAGCGCCACGGCGACCAGGGCGGCGATGAGACCGTATTCGATCGCGGTCACGCCGGATTCGTCGGCGGCCAGTTTCTTGAAGAGAGTCAGCATGGCGTGAATTCCTTCTGCCAACGAGAGATGGTAGCACAATGGCAGGAAGGTCTTAACGAACAGTAAAGAGAGAAGATCATATGAAGTAAAAATAGAGATTAGTCCAGAATATTCTGTTAACTATACAATGAAAAATAATCCAAGGTGATTAGTTTTCTTATTATTGTCATGTTGTGACTGATTAACAAGCATTTCTTCTTGATATTATCGTGAAAATATCGGTATTTTACCCGGAATCATGTCGAAAATTTTATCGAATTTGTCAGCCGATCCGATCGCGGGAAACGGCCTTTGAGCACCAATCCTGATGGCGAGATACTACCTGCCTCCGTGATTGCCGGCCGAGTTGGTGTATGCTATTGTCATACACTTGAGCCAATAGCCGGAACAGCCGCCGCCATGACAACATCCGTGCTCAGCGTGCGCGTCAGTGACGAGGAGCGCGCCCTCTTGGAGGCGGCCTCCGACCAGGCGCGCACCAGCCTCAGCGACTTTGTCCGCCGCAAGGCGCTCGAAGCCGCCGAGATGGATATGCTGGAGCGCCCGGTCGTCACCATCCCAGCCAAGGACTGGGAGGCGTTCGAGGCCTGGGCGAACCGTCCGCCCGAGAAGATCGCAGCACTTGAGGAACTCGCGCGCACCGATCCCGCATGGCGGACATAACGCCGCCGCGGCCGCTCGCCGGGACCGACGATTGCAACGGCTTCGATTGCGGCCGGGAGTCGATGAACCAGTGGTTCCGGCGGCACGCCTGGGCCAACCATGCCGCCGGCCTTTCGCGCGCCAACGTCATTTGCGACACGGCGACGGGCGGGATCGTCGGCTATGTCACCTTGAGCGCCGGCCAGATCGAGCGCGCGGTGCTCCCCAAGGCGCTTCAGCGCAACAAGCCCGATCCCGTGCCGGCGACCCTGCTCGGCCAGATCGCAATCCACAAGGATCGTCAGGGACAGGGCCACGCCCGGTCGCTGCTTCTCTTCGCCCTGCGCGCAGCACTCCGGGCCTCCCATAACATCGGCAGCTTCGGCGTCTTCACGCATCCGCTCGACGATTCCGCCCGCGGTTTCTACGCGCGATGGGGATTCGTGGACCTGCCCTTCGATCCGCGCCGGGCCATGATCCTCCGCATGATCGACCTGGAGCGAAGCGGGCTTGGCTAAGGAAACGCCGTCTCTCCCAGCCCCGTCGGGCGGCTCGTCGTGGAAAGGCGGGCGAAGCGGCGACAGGGGCGCGTTACGGCGCGCCGGATCAGCCCGGCACGATCTTCTCGTTCAGTTTTTGATCCACGACCTGGACCGTGCGGTCGATATCGGCATTGGGCATGCCCAACTGATGGGAAATCAGCTTCACCAGCAGATCGACCCGTTCGATGAAGGGGGCGCCGCTGGCCACCGCGCGGGCCGCCGACGAGGGCTTGAGAAGGCTTTCCGCCGCTTTGGCGTATTTCTCGAAAGGCACCTGATCCTTCGGGTCGGCCCCCAGCCGCCGGGCAAGGGCATCGACATGGTCATAGATCGACTTGGAGAGCGTCAGATCATCGTGCACCGCGTCGCGGATCGACTGCGGCTCCTGCGGCGTGATGCAGCGGTAGTTTCCGGTCAAGAGCATCGACCATTTGGCCAGCGGAACGAACAGCGAATCGAACACTTTGAGCTTCACCGGCACGTCCTGGCCATCCAGCCTCACCGCGTCGATGTCCGCTTCCAGCTCCCGAAGCAGCCGGTTATGGGCCTCGTCTGCAAATGCCGCCGCCTTGAAATTCGTCGGCAGGCCGACATGAAGGACGTTCGCCGCCTCCTCCGGCGGACGAAAGGCCTGCGGGTCGGGCGAGCAGAGCGACACCAGCCCCGGCTTGAACCGGTCCCATACCTGGGCGTTGGTATAGGCCTCTTCGAGGTCCATGTTCGCCAGCCGCGGAATCCGTTTGAGATAGGAAGGGGGCGGCATGTTCATGATCGAAAGACAAGGCAGAGCAGCCTCGGCGATCCTGATCATCAGAACCCGGATCGTGTGGTTGGCGTATTGCGGCTCCTGCATGGCAAGGCCAACCAGATCGTAACGGGAAAGATCGACGTCCTGGGGCGAGGTCGCGTCCAATCTCCCGGGCAGATCGCGCGAGAAGATCGACCGGTGCGCCGGCTCGTCCCGCAGCTTGATGCGGACCTCGGTGCCGTCGCGGTTGATGAGCGCCGCGGTCTTCTCCCGACAAACCAGGGTCACGTTGTGACCGGCCATCAGCAGCTTGGTTGCCAGCAATGAGCCGTAGGAGGCTCCAAGAATCAGGATGTTGCGCGCCATGTTCCCTCGTCCACGGACGACGCGGTACCGCCCCGCCCCCGCGAGGCTGGAAACGCCGTCCCATCAAGCGCCGCCACTCTCGCACCGTCTTCGTCTTCTGGCTATGGCCGAGTCCCGGCCCCGGGCCATGTCCCGGCTTGAAATTCCGGGACCGGCGCCAGATCCGCCCCTTCCATTAACATCGCCTTAACCTCCGGCGCCCGATCATCCTCGCCAGGGTCGATCGGAATGCGGCGGCACGCCATGCCCGGCCGCACCGGTCGAGGATGGCAGGCCGCGATCCGGGCCATGCTTCTCCCGCGCCGCCGCCGCAGCGGTTCCGATGCCGTCAGCCCACATTGGCCGGCGCGACGGCGGCGCGCCTTTCCCATCCGGTCCGGCGCCATGCGGCGCAACCCGGCCCGAATCATGAAATATTAACCACTTTCCGCTACGGTGGGATGCGCCTGATCATCGGCACTGCCAGCGAACGGGCGCGCCTGCCATGCAAGCGTCAAGGAACCAGGGAGATGGGCACGGGCGACAAGCGCCGGGCGGCTCGTCCGCCGGCCTCCGGCCGCAGCGCGGCGGCCGTGCCTGTACGGACCCGCGCCGGAGGGTCCGGTCCCGGCGCGGGACCCGGCCCCGGCGAGGGGTCCAACCCCCTCGAACAGGCGCTCAAGCGCAGCGAAGCCATCCTGGCCCGGAGCCAGGGCGTCGCCCATCTCGGAAGCTGGGAATGGGATACCGCGGCCGGTACGATGGAATGGTCCGACGAGACCTATCGCATCCTGGGCTTTGCGCCCGGCGCGTTCTCCGCCACCCCGACGCGCTTCATGGCCTCGATCCATCCCGAGGACGAGGCGGCGGTGCGGGCGGCGACGCGCAACGCGCTCAGGACCGGCGGCCGCTTCAGCTTCGATCACCGCGTCGTCCGCCCCACCGGCGAGATCCGCTTCGTCCACGGCGAGGGCGACGCGGTGGCGGCGCAGGGCCCGCGGGTGCTGCGCATGGCCGGCATCATCCAGGACGTCACGGCGCGCCAGCGCGACGCCCAGCGGCTCGAAGAATTCAATCGTCGCCTCGGACAGAAGAACCGCGAACTCGACATCGCGCTGGAAAACATCCAGCACGGGCTGGCGCTCTATGACGCCGAGCGCCGCCTGGTCCTGTGGAACCGGGCCTATGTCGGGCTCTACCGGCTGGGTCCGGGCATGCTCTCCCCCGGCATGCCGCTTTCGGAAGTGCTGGAATGCGCCGAGATCAGCAACGGCCTCGCCATGGTCCTGTCGGCGGAAGTGATGCGCCAGCGGGTGGCGCTGGCGGCCAGCCACGAGCGCCACAGCTTTCTCCAGCGCCTTCCCGACGGGCGGGTGATCCAGGGCCTGCACCAGCCGCTGCGCGACGGCGGCCTGGTCGCGACGCTGACCGACGTGACCGAGCGCGAGCGCCGCGAGGCCGAGCTGGTCCAGGCCAAGGAGACGGCGGACGCGGCGAGCCGCGCCAAGACCGAGTTCCTCGCCACGATGAGCCACGAGCTGCGCACGCCGCTCAATGCCATCATCGGCTTTTCCGACATGCTGGTGGGCGAAGTGCTGGGGCCGCTGTCGCCGCGCTACCATTCCTATGCCGAGGATATCGCCGCGAGCGGCCAGCACCTGCTCGGCATCATCAACGCCATCCTCGACATGTCGAAGATCGAGGCCGGCCGCTTCGAACTGAAGGAGAGCGACTTCCACCTCGAAAGCGTGGTGCGGGCGGCGCTGCGCGTCGTCGGCGGCCGCGCGCGCGACGCCGGCCTGACCGTGAGCGCCGAGGTGCCGCGTTCCTACCGGCTGCGCGGCGACGAGCGCATCACCGCGCAGATCCTGGTCAACCTGCTCTCCAACGCGGTGAAATTCACCCCTGCCGGCGGCACGATCGAGGTGCGCGCCACCAAGCGTGCCGACGGGCTGGCGCTCAGCGTCCAGGACAGCGGCATCGGCATCGCCAAGGAGGATATCGAGAAAGCTCTGCAACCCTTCGGCCAGATCGACAGTTCGCTCGCCCGCAAGTACGAGGGAACGGGCCTGGGCCTACCGCTGGTCAAGTCGCTGCTCGAACTGCACGGCGGCAGCCTGGTGATCGACAGCGAGCCCGGCCTTGGCACCACGGCCACCGCCCTCTTCCCGCCGCAGCGGACCTTAAGCGAGGATTAGCTCCGCCCGCTCAGGCCTCGCGGCCGGCCAGCGCCGCCAGGCGGCCGCCTTTCAGAACGGTGAGATATCCCGCCGCAAGCCTGAGGATGCCCGCGCGGCGAAGCTGCGCCAGCATGCGGTTGACATGCACCGCGCTCAAGCCGATGGCATCGCCGATCTGCTCCTGGGTCAGGGGCAGCGCCACGCGGTCGCCGTCGCGGGCCGGGCGGCGATGCAGGCGGAAGAACAATCCGTACAGAAGATGGGCCACGCGCTCGACGGCGGCGGTGCGGGTCACGCAAGTCAGGCGCTCCCAGGCCAAAGCCTCCTCGCGCGCGACATAGGCGATGAGGCTGTTCATGATCTCGGCATTGCCGCGGAAAAGCCGCGCCGCGAGGACCGCATCGACCACCCACAGATCGGCCGCCGTCAGGCTCACCGCCGAATGGTCGAGCGGCGCGCCCACGACCGGCCGCCAGCCGAGCAGATCGCCCGGCAGCGCGAATTTGCGATTGTGCCGCTGTCCTCCAGCGAGGATCCGGTATTGGCAGACCCAGCCTGTGGCCAGGAGGTAGAAACGCTGCGGGCTCTCGCCCTCGCCATAAAGCTCGCTTCCGGGCTGAAGCCGGCACCGGCCGGCCATGCAGGCCAAAAGTGCCTGGGCGGACGCCGGCGACAGCACGTCCCGCGCGCCGGAGGGATGGCCGGGACAGGGATAGTCGCGGGAGGAAAACAATCCGCCGAGATCGAGATCGGCGGGCGGCTGGACGGCGCGGAGCAAGCCGGCCGGCGGCGTGATGCCGGCGGGCGGACCGGGAACGGGATAGGCATAGCGCCGCCCGGCCACCGCAGCCGGACCGATCCCCTTCTTGCGCCGATCGTGATTTTCGTGCATGCCGCAGCCTCCCCCCGATCCAGGAACGATCCGACGAGCGCAGCAAGGCGGCCTCAATCCGAGCACAGATGGCGTCTATAATAGCATCAAGCGGGCGCCGGGGAAACCGGCCTGCGCTCGTATCCGATCCGGCCGTTTCCGGGACGGCGATTGCATGCTACTTATCGGCGCGGCCTGGGGGCGGGATCGACGGGTCCGCGCTCGGGGCGCCCCGGGCTGCATATTTGCGGAGAAAGGACCTGTTTATGCTGATCAACCACCGCCCGCTCAAGGTGGAATGGGGCCAGTGCGACCCGGCCAATATCGTCTTCTACCCGCAGTATCTCGTCTGGTTCGACGGCTGCACCCAGGCGCTGCTGGAGCGTCTCGGCCAGCCGATGCTGGCGATGTTCCGCCGATATGGCATCGTCGGCACGCCGCTGGTCGATGTCACGGCACGCTTCCTCATCCCATCGGGCTGCGGCGACGAGCTGACCGCGCTTTCGGGCGTGAGCGAATGGGGCCGCACCAGCTTCACCGTGCGCCACCAGTTCCTGAAGGAGGGGCAGCTCGCCGTCGAAGGTTTCGAGAAGCGGGTATGGGCGGCGCCCCATCCCGAACAGCCCGGCCGCATCAAGGGCCATCCCATCCCCGACGAGGTCCGGGCGAAACTCTCCCAACACGATCCCGCCGCCTGAGATCCTCAAGGCCCGGCCGTAAGCCCGACCGGTTGCGCAATCCCCGTCTATCTCCAAGGCCCGATAGCGACTAATCTGTGGCCATAAGGAACCAGAAGGGGAGAAACGCCATGCCCACCGTCACTCAAGTGCCGGCGCTGGACGACATCCTGCGTCAGGCCGCATCCTCCGGTAAGGTTCCAGGCGTCGTCGCCCTGGCGGCGACACGGGACGGGTTGATCTATCACGGCGCTTTCGGCCGCCGCGCGCTGCCCGCAGAAGGCCAGGCGGCCGGCGCCGCCATGACGCCCGACACCGTATTCTGGATCGCCTCGATGACCAAGGCGATCACCTCGACCGCGGCGATGCAGCAGGTCGAGCGCGGCAAGCTCGAACTCGACGCGCCTTTGGGCAAGCTTCTGCCCGAACTGGCGGCGCCGCAGATCCTCGAAG
>CALCYJ010000051.1 GCA_937905845.1 uncultured Rhodospirillales bacterium | reverse complement strand
CGCCCCCCTGCCGATGCGACTTTATGCACAACCGGGCGTGCTTTGCGGGACACGGCGGCTTGCACAATGGACACAGGCGCCGGGAATCGCGCTTGAGGGGGTATTGGCCCCCTTATAAGATTGGCGGCCGCCACGGCACGAGGGGACAAGCCGGTTCGGGACATGGCCCGCGGTTCGGAAGGCCGGAGCAATACCGGTAAAGCAGTTGATTTTCTTAAGAAAAACTGCGAAGAACGGCGGATCAGGATGGGTGGGCGGCACGTCCCGGCCGCAATTTGGGGTTCTGGTCAAACATGATGGGATTCGGGAAGCTTGCGGTTCTTGCCGCCGCTCTGTCGCTCTTGAGCGCGTGCGAGTTCGCCGACAATGCCGTGAAGCCGTCGGTCACCGGCAAGCCGGTCACCGGCGCCGACGCCGCGAAGACGCCGGCGGGCGACGCCGCGGGCAGCGCCGCCGCGACCCCGGCTCCCTCGGTCCAGGTGATCCGCAACGCCGACGGGTCGGTCACCGTCCCGCCGCTGGACAATTCCCAGCCCGACCAGCCGACCGGCACCGCCGTCGGCCAGAAGGTGGTCGAGCTCAAGGCCGATCTCGCCCAGCTCCACGACACGCTGACCCAGCAGGCCGCGAAGCAGGCCCAGATCCACGCCGATATCGAGCAACAGGCCGCCACCTATCAGGCGATCACCGGCGCCATTTCCGGCAAGCTCCAGGTCGGCACCACGCCGGGCAATCCGGGCCTGGTGCAGGCCTGGCAGGAGGCCCAGGGCAATCTCGACGCGATCGACTCCGATATCGGCCAGATGAACGCGCTCTCGACCGACGTCGCCGGCAACGCCGCCTATGTCGCCTATCTCCAGGATTCGGTGCGGGCTTCCTTCGGCGTCACCGGCGCGGTCGATGAAGACCATCGCCAGCTCCGCATGCTGCAGGACCAGACCGCTCAGACCAATGTCGATGTGGACCGGCTGCTGAGCCAGATCTCCCAGGACGTCGCCCGGCAGAACGAGTTCCTCGGCACCGAGCGCAGCAACCTGACCTCGCTCGCCAGTGCGGTGAGCCGCGGCGAGTTCCTAGGCTCGACCCTCGCCAGCCGCACCATCCCCGCGCCGGCCCAGCCGACCCTGCCGCCGGGCGCCGGCGCCGCGGGTGGCCGTCCGCTGGTGGTCATCCGCTTCGACCGGCCGAACGTGAATTACGAGCAGGCGCTCTACCAGGCCGCCAGCAAGGCCCTGGAAGTGCGGCCGAATGCGGCCTTCGACGTGGTCGGTGTCGCGCCCTCCGGCGGCACCCCGGCGCAGAATGCGCTCAACGGCGACATCGCCCGGACCAACGCGGACCGGGTGGTGCGCTCGCTGCTGAGCATGGGGCTCCCGGCGGACCGGGTCAGCTCGGGCCAATCGACCGACGCCGGCATCGGCGCCAACGAAGTGCGGATCTTCGTTCGGTAACTTCGATCGAGCCGATCGGCCCCTTGATCTCAAGCTGGGCCGTCAGGTTGAGGGAAGATCGAGCTCGGCGGCTCCGGCCGTTTACCCACAGCATCTCGGAAAAGTCACGGGAACCGGTCAAGCCCGGGTGCCGTTGGTGGCTTGCGCCGTTCCGGGAAGAGTCATCCAATCGACGGCGGTTTGCGTACTCCTGAAGGCGCGCCCGCGATCGGGCGCCGCAACCGATGGCGGGGGTTCACATGGTCCGGCGCATCCTCTCGGTCCTGATCCTGGTTCTGGCGTCGTATGCCACGGCCGCGGCCCAATCGGCCGTGCCGGCGCCCCAGCCGGACACCCCGGGCGATCCCGCCTCCAGCCTGGCCGCACCTGACCAGGCGGCGATCCGCCAGGTGATCGAGGCCCAGCTCGCCGCCTTCCAGCACGATGACGGCGCCGCGGCCTTCGGCTATGCGACGCCGACCATCCAGCAGAAATTCGGCGACGCGCAGAATTTCATGGCGATGGTGAAGGGCGGCTATCCGGCGGTCTACCGGCCGCGCTCGGTCGCCTTCGACAAGCTGGTCGATACCGAATTCGGCCCCGACCAGATCCTGCGGGTGATCGGCCCCGACGGCAACGCCTATACCGCGCATTACATCATGCAGAAACAGCCCAACGGCACGTGGATGATCAACGGCTGCTATCTGACACGCGGCGACGACCAGAGCGTTTGAACCGAGGCTGGACCGGCCTCGGACGAGGCGTCCGGTCCGCCGGATCGGCGACACCTGCACCGACTAGATCTCGACGCGCGCGCCCAGCTCGATGATGCGGCCTGCCGGCAAACGGAAGTAGTCGGAGGCGCTGGTCTCGTTATGCGAGAGCAGGACGAAGAGCCAGCGGCGCCAGGCCGACATCTGCGAGCGCGCATGGGCCACGATGCGCTCGCGGCCGAGGAAGAACGAGACCTGCTGCGGCTCGAGCTCCAGGCCGAAGCGCCTGGCGCCGCGCAAGGCGACCATGATGTCCGGCGTCTCGTAGAAACCGAAGCGGCAGATCAGGCGATAGAAGCCGCGGCCGAGATCCTTCACCGTCACGCGCTCGGCATCGGCGACGACCGGCACTTCCTCGGTCAGGATGCTGGTCAGGATGACCCTGGTATGCAGGACCTGGTTGTGCCGCATGTTGTGCAGCAGCGAGAACGGCACGCCATCCAGAGTCAGCAGCACGACCCGTCCCCTGC
>CALCYJ010000050.1 GCA_937905845.1 uncultured Rhodospirillales bacterium | reverse complement strand
GAAGGTCCGCCCGAAAAAGCTGCAATCGAGCGTGGCATTGCCGGGTCGCCGCGGACCGGTCGCACCGGCGGCGTCGGCCGCGCCGGTCGCACCGGCCGCGCCGGCCGCACCGGTCGCGCCGGTCGCACCGGTCGTACCGGAGACGGGGCGGACGGTGGCGATGCCGGCCTCCCGCTCACGCAACGCAGCGAAGATCCTCTCCGCCACGGCGGCGCGCGAGGCGCTGCCGGTGGCGGCGAAATGATAAAGTCCGTAAGGCGCGGCCGCGCCCGGGCTTAAGACCCGCTCCGCCATCGCCAGCAGGGCGGCGGCGATATCGTCGTGATGGGTCGGCGCGCCGAACTGGTCGGCCACCACCGGGACCTCGCCGCCCTGTCGCGCCCGGTCCAGCATCCGCGTCACGAAATTCCGGCCGGGAAGCGAATAGGCCCAGCCGACGCGCAGGATGATATGCCGATCCCAGACGGCGGCCACCGCCTCCTCCCCCTCGCGCTTGCTCAGGCCGTAAATATTGAGCGGGTTGGTCGCATCCGCCTCGCGATAGGGCCGGCCGAGGGTGCCGTCGAACACGAAGTCGGTGGAAACATGCAGCAGCGGGATCGCCGCCTGCCGGCATAGCAGCGCCAGAAGACGCGGCCCTTGCGCATTGGCGCGCCGGGCGGCCGCATGGTCGCTTTCAGCGGCCTCGACATCGGTATAGGCGGCGGCATTGATGATGGCATCGACCGGGCCGGCGGCGAAAAAGCGCTCCAGCGCCGCGCGATCGGCAATATCGAGCGCCGCCCGCCCGCGCGCCACCAGATCCGCCCGGCCGCCCGCCGCCCGGACCAGGGCGCGGCCGAGCTGCCCGTCGGCGCCGGTGACCAGGATCCGGGCGCTCATCGCCAGCCCATCCGCTCTAACCCCGTCAAGAACCCAAGCCAGCCCGAGCCGAACCGCCCTGCCTTGACCAGCAGAATAATCGGCATGGCCGGATCTTGAGAGCATAATCCGCGTCCGGGAAACCGGATCGCCGAGCAACGCTCTCCGGCTGGCGCTTTTTAATTGCCGGGAAACTTGCTATACCGCTGGCGGCGATCGCGGCGGCAATGGGGGCCTGTAGTTCAGCGGTTAGAACGCGCCGCTCATAACGGCGTTGCCGCAGGTTCGAATCCTGCCGGGCCCACCATAATTTCTTTCAACAAAGCTTGATCATAAAAAAAACTCCGGTAGATAGCGACAATTGTGTTCATAAAAGATTGAGGCAACTCAGCAGATGGAACAATATTTTTTTAACGGAAAAATTCTGCCAGATCGTGCTCAATTGTCGCTACAATTTTCATTGAGTTTCAAGAATTCTTTATCTGAGAATTCTGGAAAAATAAAGGTCAACATTGTCTTAAATCAGCTAGCCGCATGGGTTGATACAGAAGAAACCTGGGACATATTTGACTTACGAAACGTTGTTAACGGAGTCGTTTTGGATCAATTAGCAATAGTTGGTTACATTAAAGGTTATGCATATGATATTGAAATAACACGTGTGATAAATCAAAATCTTGGTATCGATTTTGTTTTTGGAATCGATATACTTTGCCTTAGAGAGCGAGGAAAATTCATCGACTTTGACAAAGAATTTTTTAATATTAGAAATAAAACAATTGGTAAAACGGCATATTCTTGCGTAGATGCTTTAAAGATTTAATTAATTCTATGAAATATGCGGATGATACTGGATTTTATTGCTATAGAGCCATAGAAACACTTCGAAATCACTGCGCTGCACTGTATGACTTATCCACACATGGAAAGGATACGCAATGGGAAAAATTTCGAGAAATCTCAGGATGTGACGAGCAGGCCATCCGTAAGATAAAAGCGGCGTCTGATCCGGTTCGCCATGGAAATATTTTGGAAATTACGTCAAGTGATCGCGCAAATCTATTCATTATTACGTGGCAGATCGTGGATGGGTACTTAAGAAATTTACAAATTAATCAAGAAAATCGGGGCGTTCCGTGATGCATAGGGAACGCGAAAAAATCGCAACTGACGCCCCATTTTGCAAAATCCGACCTTGCGTAAATTTAACCACGATCTCCCATTAATGCCCGGATTTTCCCTGCCGGGCCCCCCAATCCTCCGGAGCATTCCGCGATTGGACCGAAGCGGATTATGCTTGGGCGACGATACCGGTAAGGCCGTGCCATGATCCTGACCGCCGCGTTGCTCCGCACCGCCTATGCCAGGGGGATCTTCCCCATGGGGGCCGGGCGGGACGATCCGACCATCCATTGGATCGATCCCGAAGAGCGGGGGCATTTGCCGCTCGATCGCTTCCATTTGCCGCGCCGCCTGGGCCGGACGGTGCGCCAGGGCCGTTTCGAGGTCACGCTCGACCGGGATTTCCGCCAGGTGGTCGAAAGCTGCGCCGCACCGGACCGCAACCGCGAGACCACCTGGATCAACGACCGCATCCTGGATGGCTATGAAGCGCTGTTTCGCGCCGGCGCCGCCCATAGCGTCGAATGCCGCTCGCAAGGAGACCTCGTCGGCGGGCTCTATGGCGTGTCGCTCGGCGCCGCCTTCTTCGGCGAAAGCATGTTCAGCCGGGCCACCGATGCCTCCAAGGTCGCGCTGGTCCATCTCGTGGCCAGGCTGCGAGCCGGCGGCTTCCGCCTCCTCGATACCCAGTTCGTCACCCGCCATCTCGCCCGGTTCGGTGCCGTCGAGATCCCGCGCGATGCCTATCTCCGCCAGCTCAGGGCCGCGATCGCCGCGCCTGCCGACTTCTACCGCGCCGCCCCCGGCTGGACGCCCGGCGAGGTGCTGGCCGCCTTGCCCGCGCCGCCCGCGTCCGCCGGCGGCGACACCTGAGCCGCGGGATCGCCCAGGCAATCCACCACCCAGACGTCATAGACCGGATTCTGCAAGGCGGAGAGCGCCGGGCTGGAGGCGAACATCCAGCCGGTGAAAACCCGCGCCGCCGCCTCGCCCGGCTTCAGATCGTCGATTTCCAGAAAAGCCGCGACATCCGGCGGCTCGATCGGCGGCTGCTTGTGGCAGGCGCGGACCGTGATCGCCAGCGTGCCGAACCGGACCGTTGTGCCGACCGGCGCATCGATGGTCGAAACCCGCGCCGTGATCTTGTCCAACCCGCGCAAAACCGCCTCCGTCCCGCCCGCTCCCTGTGGTGCCACCACCCCGGGTGGCGCGACCACCGCGGGTGGCGCCGCCATTGCGGGTGGCGCGGCCACGGCGCGGGGGACCATCAGGAACGGGGATAGGGTTGCCGCGAGCAGCGCCAGGACGGCGGACGAGCGGGATCGCACCGCCCGGGATGGCATGTTCCGATCGAGAGACAGGATCACCGCCTCACGGCTTGGCCGGCGCGGCCGGAGCGGACGGCACGGCCGGCGCGGGTGATGCGGCCGATGCGGGCAAGGCGGAGGCCGGCGCGGCCGGCGTCTGTCCGCCTTTCGAGGCGGCGCTGAAGATCGCCTGGCCGATCAGGTCGAGAAGATTGACCGAACCCTGGGTATAGCGGATCACGCCGCCGGGAGTGAGCATCTTGTCGCTGCCGCCGGGCTCGATCGACAGGTAGTTGGAGCCGAGCAGCCCGGAACTGGTGATCTTGGCCGACGAATCGGTCGGCAGCTTGACCTGCGGCGCGACGCTGAACTGCACGACCGCCTGGTAGGTCTTGGGATCGAGGCTCTGCCCCACCACTGTGCCGACCTTGATGCCGCTCACCCGGACATCGCTGCCGATCCCCAAACCATCGGCGCTGCTGAACTTCGCCATCAAATCATAGCCGCTGACCGAGCTTACCCCCGATGTCGTATAGGCGAAGGCCAGGAACAAGGCGGCAACGACCAGCACCACGGCACCGATCAGCGTTTCCACCACATTGCCGTCCATCGCATTGCCTCCAGCTAGAGTCCGTCGCGGGAAAAGCGGGAATCGCCCGGGCCGGCGCCTTGAATGCCGCGCCAAGAGCGCCTCGGGCCGCGCCCTATTCCGGCGCCCAGGCCTCGTAATCGCCGGTCGCCGGCGCCCGCCGGCCGCCCTGCTCCACCGCGCCCGGCGGCCGGTAGGCGGCGGAAGTCCCGGTCAGGTTGGGCTGATGCGGCTTCTCCCACGCCGGCCGCGGCCGCGCATGCGCCGCATCGGGCACCTCGGCCACCGTATGATGCAGCCAGGCATTCCATTCCGGCGGCACGCTGCTCGCCTCCGGCTCGCCCCGATAGAGCACCCAGCGGCGAGAGCCGCCACCGCGCAGGCGATAATAGCGATTGCCGAGGGAATCGGCGCCGACCGCCTCGCCGCGCAGCCAGGTAAAGAGACGTGTTCCGATGCTCATGCAGGCCAGGACCTTAAGGTAGCAGGATCATATCAGGCGAAAACGCGCCGCGACTATGGCATTGGCGAACCGATCCGTCCAGCCTCGCCATGCCAAGGCCGAACCGCCCGCGGCCACGCCCCGCGCCCGGCCCGGCCTCGCGCCACGCTTGATCATTCCTACCCGCCATCCAACCCGGTCCGCGCCGTTTGGCCCGGCCGGCCGGCCGTCCTAGGATGCCGCGACGCGACACTAGAGTTTGTAGTGGAAGGCGTTCTTTACCCTAAACCTTGTTGACCGCGTGACCGGCCTCCTGTAGATTTCATTTCCCAGGACACGGGGGACTTCAAATCCAGGCGGCGGGCTTTTGCGCGCAAACCCGAGATCTCGATAGTACATCGGACTAATGGGGCCAGGATCGGCGAAGTATCGGCAAGAATAGAGGGGAGACATCGGAAGATGCGCGTCGAACGTCATTTTACCAAAGCCGACCGGTCGCCCTATGACGATATCGAATTTACGCGCACGACGAGCGAAATCCGCAATCCCGATGGTTCCATCGTCTTCCACCTCGACGGGGTGGAAGTGCCGGCAGCCTGGTCGCAGGTCGCCTGCGACATCCTGGCCCAGAAGTACTTCCGCAAGGCCGGCATTCCGGCCTGCCTCAAGCCGGTCGAGGAGGAGAAGGTTCCCGCCTGGCTGTGGCGCCGGGTCGCCGACGAGGAGGCGCTGGCGGCGCTGCCGGCGGCGGATCGCCATAGTCAGGAGACCTCCGCCCGCCAGGTCTTCGACCGGCTGGCCGGCACCTGGACCTATTGGGGCTGGAAGGGTGGCTATTTCGACGCCGAGGAAGACGCACGCACCTTCTTCGACGAGATGCGATTCATGCTGGCGCGCCAGATGGGCGCCCCCAATTCGCCGCAATGGTTCAACACCGGCCTGCACTGGTCCTATGGCATCGATGGGCCGGCGCAGGGGCATTATTATGTCGATTTCACCAGCGGTGAGCTGGTCCGTTCGGCCTCGGCCTACGAGCATCCCCAGCCGCATGCCTGCTTCATCCAGTCGGTCGCCGACGATCTCGTCAACGAGGGCGGCATCATGGACCTGTGGGTGCGCGAGGCGCGCCTGTTCAAGTACGGATCGGGCACCGGCACCAATTTCTCGGCGCTGCGCGGCGCCAACGAGAAACTCTCGGGCGGTGGCCGTTCGTCGGGGCTGATGAGCTTCCTCAAGATCGGCGACCGGGCGGCCGGCGCCATCAAGTCGGGCGGCACGACGCGCCGCGCCGCCAAAATGGTGACGGTCGATATCGACCATCCCGACATCGAAGATTACATCGACTGGAAGGTGGTCGAGGAACAGAAGGTGGCGGCGCTGGTCGCGGGCTCGAAGCTGGCCGAGCGCCATCTCAACGCCATCATCAAGGCCTGCGGCACCCTAAGCGGCGAGGGCCGTTTCAAGCCGAAGGAGAACGCCGCGCTGCGCCGGGAGATCCTGCTGGCGCGCCGGTCGATGATCCCGGAGAATTACATCCAGCGCGCCATCCAGTTCGCCGAGCAGGGCTATAGCGGTATCGATTTCCGCATCTACGACACCGACTGGGATTCGGAGGCCTATCTCACCGTTTCGGGCCAGAATTCCAACAATTCCGTGCGCGTGACCAACGCCTTCCTCGAAGCCGCGGCGGCCGATGGTCCCTGGGATCTGATCCGGCGCACCGACGGCAAGGTGCACAAGACGGTCAAGGCGGCCGATCTGTGGGAACGGATCGGTGGCGCCGCCTGGGCTTCCGCCGACCCGGGGCTGCAATTCGACACCACGATCAACGAGTGGCATACCTGCCCGGCGGACGGCCGCATCAATGCGTCCAATCCCTGCTCGGAATACATGTTCCTCGACGATACCGCCTGCAACCTCGCCTCCCTCAACCTGATGGCCTTCCAGCGCGCCGACCGCAGCCTCGATATCGCGGCCTTCGAGCATGCGGTGCGGCTGTGGACGGTGGTGCTCGAGATCTCGGTCCTGATGGCGCAGTTCCCGGCCGCCCGCATCGCCGAACTGTCCTACCGCTTCCGCACGCTGGGGCTTGGTTTCGCCAATATCGGCGGCCTGCTCATGTCGATGGGCCTGCCCTATGATTCGGATGCCGGCCGGGCGCTTTGCGGCGCGATCAGCGCAATCATGACCGGCACCGCCTATGCCACCTCCGCCGAGATGGCGGGCGAGCTTGGCACTTTCCCGGGCTTCGCCGCCAACCGCGTGGCGACGCTGCGGGTGATCCGCAACCACCGCCGCGCCGCCTATGGCGAGCTTGCGGGCTACGAAGGCCTGAGCGTGCTGCCGGTGCCGCTCGATCACGCCCGCTGCCCGGACGCGGCGCTGGTGCAGGCGGCGACGCGGGCCTGGGACAAGGCGCTCGTCGGGGCGGAGCGCCACGGGTTGCGCAACGCCCAGGCGACGGTGGTGGCGCCCACCGGCACCATCGGCCTGGTGATGGATTGCGACACGACGGGGATCGAGCCCGATTTCGCCCTCGTCAAGTTCAAGAAGCTGGCCGGCGGCGGCTATTTCAAGATCATCAACCGCACGGTGCAGGACGCGCTGACGACGCTCGGCTACGATTCGGACGAGATCGGCGACATCATCGCCTATGCGGTCGGTCACGGCACCCTCGAAGGGGCGCCGGGGGTGAACTGGCACTCGCTCGCGGCCAAGGGCTTCAGCCAGAGCGTCATCGATGCCGTCGAGGGCGGCCTCGGCGCTGCCTTCGACATCAAGTTCGCCTTCAACAAATGGACGCTCGGCGAGGAATTCTGCACCAAGGTCCTGGGCTTCACGCCCGAGCAGCTCGGCGATCCCGGCTTCGACATCCTGACCGCGCTGGGCTTCAGCCGGTCCGAGGTGGATGCGGCGAACATCTACTGCTGCGGCGCCATGACGCTGGAAGGCGCGCCGCGTCTCAAGCGCGAGCATCTGCCGGTGTTCGATTGCGCCAGCCCCTGCGGGCGCACCGGCACGCGCGCGCTCTCGACCGAAAGCCACATCCGTATGATGGCGGCGTCCCAGCCCTTCATCTCGGGCGCCATCTCCAAGACCATCAACATGCCGAACGCGGCGAGCGTGGCCGATTGCAAGGACGCCTATCTCCTGTCCTGGCGGCTGGGGCTGAAGGCCAACGCGCTCTATCGCGACGGCTCCAAACTGTCGCAGCCGCTCAACGCGCTGAACGTGGAGGAGGATGCCGCGGCGCTGGCCGAGCAGATCGCGGAGGCGCCGCTCGCGGTCCGCGCCGGCATTGTTGCCGAACGCATCGTCGAGAAACATATCGCCGGGCGCCAGCGCCTGCCGCAGCGGCGCAAGGGCTATACCCAGAAGGCGGTGGTCGGCGGACACAAGGTCTATCTGCGCACCGGTGAATACGACGAGGGGCGGCTCGGCGAGATCTTCATCGACATGCACAAGGAAGGCGCCGCCTTCCGCAGCCTGATGAACAATT
>CALCYJ010000049.1 GCA_937905845.1 uncultured Rhodospirillales bacterium | reverse complement strand
AAAGCAGCAGGCGGCGGATGTCCTCGATCTAGCGCACGCCGCCGCCGACGGTGAGCGGCATGAAGCAGGCTTCCGCCGTGCGCGCCACCACATCGAAGAGGGTGCCGCGGTTCTCGTGGCTCGCGGTAATATCGAGGAAGCAGAGTTCGTCCGCCCCTTGCGCGTCATAGACCCGCGCCTGCGCCACCGGATCGCCGGCATCGACCAGATCGACGAAGCGCACGCCCTTGACGACGCGGCCGTCCTTCACGTCGAGGCAGGGGATGATGCGGGTCTTGAGCAAAGCCTGGAGCCTCCTTATGCCCTTACGCGCCCGCCAGCACCAGGGCTGCGGCAGGCTCGATGCGGCCATCATAGAGCGCGCGGCCGATGATCGCCCCCTCGATGCCGTCGGCGCGCCGCGCCATCAGCGCCCGCAGATCGTCCAGCGAGGCGATCCCGCCCGAGGCGATCACCGGCGTCGTCAGCGCCGCCGCCAGCGCCGCCGTCGCCTCCGCGTTCACCCCCTGGAGCAGGCCGTCGCGGTCGATATCGGTATAGACGATGGCGCAAGCGCCCGCATCCTCGAAACGCCGGCCGAGATCGAGCGCGGAAAGCTCCGACGTTTCTGCCCAGCCCGCGACGGCGATCCGGCCGCCGCGGGCATCGAGCCCGAGCGCGATCCGGCCGGGAAAGCGCCGGCAGGCTTCCTTGACCAGTGCCGGATCGCGCACCGCGAGCGTGCCCAGGATCACCCGGCGCACGCCGCGTTCAAGCCAGAAGGCGATGGTGGCGAGGTCGCGGATGCCGCCGCCGAGCTGTACCGGCAGATCGACCGCGTCGAGGATCGCTTCCACCGCCTGGGCATTGGTCGGCCGGCCGGCGAAGGCGCCATCGAGATCGACCAGATGCAGCCAGCGGAAGCCGGCGGCGGCAAAGGCCTGCGCCTGCGCCGCCGGGTCGTGGTTGAACACGGTGGCGCGGTCCATGTCGCCCTGCACCAGGCGGACGCAGGCGCCGCCCTTGAGGTCGATGGCGGGATAGAGGTTCATGCCGGGGAATCGTGCGCGCCGGCCGCTTCCGGTCGGCCGGAAACAGTTGCAGCCTTAGGCCGCTGCGCGGTGGATTTCAGGGATTTGGTATAGAAATAGCCATCGACATAGGTGCCATCGATCCGGGCATAGCCGGGCTTGACCGCCCAGCGCCGGAAGCCGGCGTTCTCATAGAGCCGGATCGCCGCCGTCTGGGAGGCGCGCACGTCAAGATCAAGCACCTCGAAACCCTGCGCCCGCGCCGCGTGCTCCGCGTCCGCCAGCAGGCCGCGCGCGAGCCCGTGCCCGCGTGCCCAGGGCGCGATGAAAAAGGTGGAAAGCGTCGCGATATGGGCCCCCGCCTCGTTGTTGGGCGGCGGTTTCAGAAGCTGGATGCTGCCGACGATGCGCTCGTCGAGGCGGGCGCAGAGCAGCTCGCGCTCGGGCACCAGCAGCACGCCCTTCCAATAGGATTCGAGGATGCGGCGCGGCGGCGGCTTCAGCCAGCCGAAGCCATTGCCGTCGATGATGGCGTCATCCGTCGCCTCGCACAAATCCTCGAGGTCGCGCTCGTTCAGATGATTCATGGTCTCGATGGTGCCGCTCATCATTCCTCCGGGTCACATCAGGCGAAAGCAGGACGGTCGCGGGCTGCCCGCCGGGCGGGCATCAGGGGCGCCAGGCCATGAAATTGGCGATCAGCCGCAGACCGGTCGCCTGGCTTTTTTCCGGGTGGAACTGCGTGCCGACCAGATTGTCCCGGCCCAGCGCCGCGGTCAGGGCGCCGCCATGGTAGGCCTCCGCCACCACCGCGCGCTCGTCGGCCGGCACGAAGCGATAGGAATGGACGAAATAGGCATGCGCGCCGGCGCCGATGCCGGCAAAGACGGGGTGCGGCCGGCGGAGCGCGATCTCGTTCCAGCCCATGTGCGGCACCTTGAGCCCGGCATCCTCGGGCGTCAGGCGCCGGATCTCGCCGGCGATCCAGTCGAGGCCCCTGTGGCGGCCGTGTTCGAGCCCGAGGCTCGCCATGAGTTGCATGCCGACGCAGATGCCAAGAAAGGGCCGGCCGCGCCGCAGCACGGCCTCTTCCAGCGCCGCCACCATGCCGGGCAGGGCGAAAAGGCCGGCCCGGCAATCGGCAAAGGCGCCGACGCCGGGCAGGACGATGTGATCGGCGGCCGCCACCAGTTCCGGCTCGGCGGTGACATGGACGGGGCGGGTCTGTCCTTGTTCGCGCAGGGCGCGCTCGAAAGCCTTGGCGGCCGAGTGCAGATTGCCCGACCCGTAATCCACGATGGCAATGCTCATGACCCGCCGCCCGCTACTCTCATGATCCGGCAATCCCGAACCCCATAGATGGGCATCGGCGCCGCTCTTACAATGTGCCGCCGAGCACGCCTTTGGTCGAGGGCACCGATTGTCCCTGGCGCGGGTCGATCTCGATCGCCTGACGCAGCGCCCGGGCCAGCCCTTTGAAGCAGCTCTCGACGATATGGTGGTTGTTCTCGCCGTAGAGATTTTCGACATGCAGGGTGAGGCCGGCCGCCTGGGCGAAGGCCTGGAACCATTCCTTGAACAATTCGGTATCCATCTCGCCAAGCTTGGGCCGGCTGAAGGCGACCTTCCACACGAGATAGGGCCGGTTGCTGGCATCGAGGCTGACGCGGGTGCAGGTCTCGTCCATCGGGATGATGGCGCTGCCATAGCGCGCGATACCCTGCCGGGACCCGAGCGCTGCCGAAAGGGCTTCGCCGATGGCGATGCCGGTATCCTCGGTCGTGTGGTGGAAATCGATGTGCAGATCGCCCTTCGCCGCCACTTCGAGATCGATCAGGCTGTGGCGGGAAAGCTGTTCCAGCATGTGATCGAGGAAGCCGATCCCGGTGGTGACGCGATAGCGCCCGGTGCCATCGAGATTGAGGGCGACCTGGATCGAGGTTTCCTTGGTCTTGCGCTCGATATGGGCCTCGCGCATGACGCTCTCCCGCGCTTGCCGGCATCAGGTTCCGCCGGCGGAGGTTGCAGGGCTGCCGCCCGGGTGCGCCCGGCCGCTTTCGCCCGCGGCCCGGAGCATCGATTGGGCGATATAGCAGGAAGGGCCCCGCGGCGCCAGGAATACGTCGCGTGTTGGGGATACGCGGCGTGCCCCTGGCGCCGCCCCAACAAATGACTCTGGCGCCAGCCGCGCGCGCGTCGGGAACATACGCGGGCTTGACCCGGCGGTCGGAGATGCCTACATGCTCGTCATCTCAGGCGTCGGGCTTGCTCGGGTAATCCTGCCAGGCAATTCCTGCCGTTTTAAGGATATCCGGGGCAGCAATGGCCGATGAGCGCGCGACCCTCTGGCACGGCACCACCATCCTGTCGGTGCGCAAGGGCAATCAGGTCGTCATGGCGGGCGATGGCCAGGTGAGCCTCGGCGACACGGTGATCAAGGCCAATGCCCGCAAGGTGCGGCGCTTGAGCGACGGCCGCATCCTGGCCGGGTTCGCCGGCGCCACCGCCGATGCCTTCACCCTGTTCGAGCGGCTCGAAGCCAAGCTGGAGAAGCACCAGGGCCAGCTTCTCCGCGCCGCGGTGGAACTGGCCAAGGACTGGCGTACCGACCGCTATCTGCGCCGCCTCGAAGCGATGCTGGCGGTGGCGGATGCCGGCGCCAGCCTCGTGCTCACCGGCACCGGCGACGTGCTCGAACCCGAAGACGGGCTGATCGGCATCGGCTCGGGCGGGAACTATGCCCTGGCCGCGGCGCGCGCCCTGATCGACCGGCCCGACGTCACCGCCGAGGCGATCGCGCGCCGGGCGATGGCGGTTGCCGCCGATATCTGCATCTATACCAATCGCAACGTCACCCTCGAAAGCCTCGATCTGTCATGACCGTTCCTGCCACCGGCTTCAGCCCGCGCGAGATCGTTTCCGAGCTTGATCGTTTCATCGTCGGCCAGCACGACGCCAAGCGCGCCGTGGCGATCGCCCTGCGCAACCGCTGGCGCCGCCAGCAATTGCCCGAGGAGTTGCGCGACGAGGTGCTGCCCAAGAACATCCTGATGATCGGGCCGACCGGCGTCGGCAAGACCGAGATCTCGCGGAGGCTGGCCAAGCTCGCCCAGGCGCCGTTCATCAAGGTCGAGGCGACCAAGTTCACCGAGGTCGGCTATGTCGGCCGCGACGTGGAGCAGATCGTGCGCGACCTGGTCGAGGTCGCCATCGCCATGGTCAAGGAGCGGCGGCGCAAGGAAGTCACGGCGCGCGCCGAGCTTGCCGCCGAGGAGCGCATCCTCACCGCCCTGGTGGGCGAGAATGCCACGGCCGACACGCGCCAGAAATTCCGCAAGATGCTGCGCGAGGGCCAGTTGGGCCAGCGCGAGGTCGAGCTTCAGGTGGCCGACAGCGGTGGCGGCATGCCGACGCTCGACATTCCCGGCATGCCGGGCGCGCAGCTCGGCATGATCAATCTTGGCGATATTTTCGGCAAGGCGCTCGGCGGCCGCACCAAGGCCCGGCGCATGACGGTCGACGAGAGCCATCCCGTGCTTCTTCAGGAGGAAAGCGACAAGCTTCTCGACCAGGAAGCGGTGATCAAGGACGCCATCGAGGCGGTGCAGCAGAACGGCATCGTCTTCCTCGACGAAATCGACAAGATCTGCGGCCGGGCGGAACTGCGCGGCGGCGCCGATGTCAGCCGCGAAGGCGTGCAGCGCGACCTGCTGCCCCTCATCGAGGGCACGACGGTCGCGACCAAGCACGGCGCGGTGAAGACCGACCATATCCTCTTCATCGCGTCCGGTGCCTTCCACCTGGCCAAACCCGCCGACCTGCTGCCCGAGCTTCAGGGGCGGCTGCCGATCCGGGTCGAGCTGAAGCCCTTGGAGCGCGACGATCTCCGGCGCATCCTCACCGAGCCGGAAACCTCGCTTCTGAAGCAATATACCGCGCTGATGACGACCGAGCAGGTCGATCTGAGCTTCACCGACGATGGGATCGATGCCATCGCCGAGATCGCGGCCGACATCAACCGCGGCGTCGAGAATATCGGCGCCCGGCGCCTGCATACCGTGCTGGAGCGGGTGCTGGAGGAGATTTCCTTCGCCGCCGCCGATCAGCCGGGCAGCCGGATCGAGATCGATGCCGCCTATGTTCGCCGCCATATCGGCGCGCTGGCCGCCAACGCCGACCTCTCCAAGTTCATCCTCTAGCGCGCTTTCCGACCGGCTGGAATCAGCCGGTCGATCAGAATTCGCGCTCACTCACCATCTTGAGCCTGTTCTTATCGCAAAAGGGGTGTCCACTTTTGCGACAACAGGCTCTAGGCGTCAGGGCTCTACCGCGAGGACGCCGCGGCTGCGCAAGCCCGCCGCGAGATCGAGCACCAGCGCCAGCACCAGCCCGGCGGCGCCGAGCGCGAACAATATCCCATAGGCCGCGCCGTGCGCGAACAGGAAGGAGAAGCCATAGGCCGCCGCCGCCTGGCCGAGGGCGAAGGCGGTGGTGGCAAAGCTCCAGGCCGCCTTCTGGCCTTCGGCATCGCCCGGCAGCAACTCGTGGATCCGGCCGAGCGTCACCGGCACGATGCCGGGGACGAAGGCGCCGACGATGAGGCAGGAAATGGCAAGGCCGAGCGTCGTCGGCACCACGGCCAGCAGCGCTACGGCGAAGGCCTGAACGACGAAGGAAAGCCTGAGCGTCAGCCGGAAGCCGATGCGGTCGGCGACATGGCCGGCGAGCAGCGGCCCGGCCAGGGCACCGATCCCGAACAGCACCCAATATTCCGCGCCGGAGGTCAGGCCGCGGCCGAGCCCGCGGGCGACGAAATCGACCAGAAACACCATATGCGGCACTAGCCCGACGGCATTCAGCCCATATTCGGCATAGAGCGCCTTGACGCCCAGGGACGCCGGCTGGCCCGCCGGCCGCACGATGGCCGGCGGCTCCGCCGGCCAGCCGCCCCAGGCCGCGGCCGTCAGCGCCAGGGACAGGATGCCAAGGCCGGTCCAGGTCCAGAACAGGCCCCAATGCAGCAGCAGCGGCACCAGCGTGCCCGAGGCGGCAATGCCGAGGCCGACGCCGGTGAAGATGATGCCGCCGGCCAGGCCGCGCCGCGCCGGCGGTACCTGGGCCAGCACGCAGGGCGCCGCCAGCGCCATCAGCGCGCCGCCGGCCAGGCCCGAGGCGAAGCGCCAGACGAAATACCACAGGAAGGAGAGCGGAAAGGCGCAGGCGAAGAAGGCCGCCATCGCCGTGAGCATCATGGCGCGCAGCACCGGCACCGTGCCGGCATACCGGGCCATGGCGCGGGCAGCCAGCGCGCCGGCGAGATAGCCGGCGAGGTTGGCGGCGCCAAGATAGACGGCGGCCGACGGGGCGAACCAATGATGCAGG
>CALCYJ010000048.1 GCA_937905845.1 uncultured Rhodospirillales bacterium | reverse complement strand
GAGAATGCCTTGGCGGTGTTGCGCAGGAGGAAATTCTGGATCTTGCCGGTCGGGGTCCTTGGCATGGATTCGATGATTTCGAGCCGCTCGGGCCAATATTGGCGGGCCATCTTCGCCTCTTCGCAGAAGCGCACCATCTCCTCGAAGCCGAAGCTCGCACCCGGCCGCACGACGACGAAAGCGCAGCCGCGCTCGCCGAGCCTCTCATCGGGCATGGCGACGATGGCGGCATCCTGCACCGCGGGGTGGCGATAGAGCAGGCTTTCGATCTCCACCACCGGCACGTTCTCGCCGCCGCGGATGATGATGTCCTTGGAACGGCCCGAGATGCGGATATAGCCCTGCGGGTCGCGCCGGGCGATATCGCCGGTGCCAAACCAGCCCGCCTGGTCCGTGCCCGAGAGATGGGGACGTTTCAGATAGCCCAGGAAATTGCAGAAGCCGCGGGTTTGCAGATGGCCTTCGACCCCCGGCGGCTGTTCGTTCCCCGCTTCGTCGATCACCCGGAGCCCCAGGCCCGGCAGCGCCGTGCCGTCGGTCTCGCAGGCGCGCTCGGGCGGATCGTCGGGCCGCGTGGCGGTCTGGATGCCGTTCTCCGTCATGCCCCAGGCGGAGACGATCTTGGCGCCGAGACGCTCGTGCGCCCGGCGCACGAGGGTGGGCGGAATGGGCGCGCCGGCCGATAGAAAGACGCGAAGCGACGATATGTCGTGGCGGTCGAGCTCGGCACAGTCGGTGAGATCGGCGAGGAAGGGCGTCGAGGCCATGGTGAAGGTGACGCCTTCGTCGGTGATGCGCTCGGCGGCTTCCGCCGCCGTCCAGACGTCCTGCAGCACGAGCTTTGCCTTCAGCATGACCGACATGACCATCCCGTACATGAAGCCGGTCTGGTGCGCCATCGGCGAGGCCATGAGGATCGTGTCGCGTGCGCTCAGGCCGAGAAAGCGGGCGAAGGCGGTGATATTGCCCTGGAGCGTGTTCGAGGAATGCATGGCGCCCTTGGGCTCGCCCGTGGTGCCGGACGTATAGAGAAGCTGGGTCACGTCGTTGGGCGCGGGCCTGCGGGCGGCGAAGATGGCGGCGGCTTGCGGGCCCTCCTCGCGCCTTGGGATGAGAAGGCGCTCGGCGAAGCCGCTCTCGCCCTCGCCGCCGATCACCAGCACATGGCGCAGCGCCGGAAGCCCGGATCTCAGCCCCGCCATCATCTCGGGGTAGCGGTGGCCGCGGAATTCCCGCGGCACCACCATCACCTTCGATTCCGCCAGGCCGAGCATGAAACCAAGCTCGCGCTCGCGGAAGATCGGCATCAGCGGGTTGGTGACGGCGCCGATGCGCACTGAGGCCAGGTGCAGCGCCACGAACTCCCACCAGTTAGGGAGCTGGTAGGAGACGACATCGTTGCGCTCGACACCCAGTTCCACCAGCCCGAGGGCGATGCGGTCGACCAGGCGGCGAAGCTGGCGGTAGGAAAGGGTGGTGCGCCCGCCGGTCATGCTGTTGATGTCGGTGACCGCCACCTTGTCGGGCATAGTGGCGCAGGCGTCGTCGAGATCGTCGGTCAGCAGCCGGTTGGGCCAGAAGCCCCCGGCATTGGCTTCGTCGATGCGCCATTGCGGCAGATTGGGATCGAGAATCATCCAAGTCTCCTCAACCGAGGGGTGCAAGCCGGGCGGGATGGGGCGGAACGGAACAAGGTGACGTGACGATGGCCGATGCCGCCGGCACCCGCCGCGGCGGGGGGCGCCAGGGCCGAGGTCTGCCGCCTCCCGGTTTTCCCGATCCTCCCTCACCCTGAGCCTAACATCGCGCCCGGTCAAAACAAGCCCGGTTGCCCCCCGCGCGGGCCGGCCTGCCCGGTGACAAATCACCTTTCCGCTTAATTTAAATCAAATGGGAGCGATTTCCGGTCGGCTAGGATGGCGGCCGCGCTCAAGCCAGGAGCCTGGTCGAGAAGCGCCAGAATACGAGGTGACCGGATGGGCCGCCCGCAAACTGTCCCGAATCGGCGTCGGGGGGGGCAGACATCGCATGGCAATCTCTATGTCGCGAGCCTGCTGGAGCAGATGGCGCAAACCTTGACCGAGCAGGGCGCCAATGTCTTCCACGCCAATGCCTATCGCCGGGCGGCGCTTACCGTGGCGGCGGCGCCGTGCGATCTGTCGGAGGTGACGGCGGAGCCCGGCGGGGCGGTGCTGCCGGTCCTGGGCGGCGTCAGCCCCGCCATCGCTGGCGCGATCGAGGAGATCCTGCGCACCGGCCGCTGGGTGCAGCTCGACCGGCTGCGCGCCAGCCACGATCCGGTGCGGCTGTTCCAGACGCTGCCGGGCATCGCCCATGCCCTTGCGCGGCGCATGCAGGAAACGCTGACGATCGATAGTCTCGAAGCACTCGAAACGGCGATCCTCGACGGCCGGATCGCCCGGGTGAAAAGCCTGGGCCTGCGCCGCATTGCCGGCCTGAAGGATGCCGTGACGGCGACGCTCGGCCGGCTGCGCGGCCCGGCGCGCCGGCCGTTGCAGCGCGAGCCGGCGGTGGGCCTGCTGCTGGATGCCGATCAGGAGTTCCGGGCCAAGGCCGCGGCCGGCATCCTGCCGGCGCTGGGCGTTCCTCGGCCCGCGCCGCGGGCGGCGGGCGGCGGCGTACCGGTGCTTCATACCGAGCGCGGCGAATGGCACCTCACGATCCTCTTCGCCCAGGCCGGGAATGTCCGGCAGCCCGGCCGCATGCGCGACTGGTCGGTCGTCTATTTCCAGGACGACCAGCAGGAGGAAGGGCAGCGCACGATCACGACCGAAACCTGGGGCGATTACGTCGGCCGGCGTGGCGTGCGCGGCCGCGAGCGGGAATGCGCCGCCGCCCGCCCGCCCGGATTCTGAAGGCCGCGGCTGCCTTCCGCTCTCCCGCTCGCCCTCGCCACCTTTTCGACGTCCATCGCCAATCCGCCAAGACGATCCGCACCATAGAGGCGCGGACCAGGCTCCGCCTTGCGCTTGCCGGTCAATGGTCGTAGGCTTTTTACGGCCATGATCAAATGGTACGACCGGTGCGGGTGGCTTTGCCATGAGCATCGGGACGGGCGCGACCAGCGGTCATCTCGATGATTATTGATAGGTTATCGTCGGGAACTGGCGATCTTGCCTTCGTTGCTGGCGACGACAGGTCGCCGGCGGTGAGAGATTGCCGATGACTGTGCCGTGGATTGCCGGCAATGGAGGATTGCCGGTAGCGGCGGATTGCCCCTGGCGGGCCGGACCATTGGATCAGTGCGGAGGGGGTCGTTCTCAACACCTAGCTGGTGCGGCAGGCACCGGATCGCCAGCGGCCGCACCATTCCCGATCCAGGAGGATAAACGATGACCAACCATCTTCCGCGCCCCGCGGTACTCGCGGTACTCGGCGCCGCCGCACTTCTGTTCGCCGGCTGCACCAGCCTCAGTCCGCAGGACCGGGCATTGCTCAATCAGGTCAAGGCGACCTCGGACCAGGCGGCCGCGGATGCGGCGGCGGCCAAGGTCTCGGCCGACAATGCGGCAGCCTCGGCCAAGGAATCCGCCGATGCGGCGCAGCAGGCCGCCGCGGCCGCCCAGGCGTCGCAGGAACGCTCGGGCCGCATGTACAAGAAGTCGATGCAGAAGTAGCGCCCGCCGGGCGGGTTGAAGCATCGCGGCGGGGGTTTCCCGTCGCAGCAAGCGGCCGGCGTCGCCTCTGGCGGAGCCGGCCGCCTTTTTTGTCCTGACGACGCCCTAGATTCCGTCGCCGTCCTGATAGCCGGCGGACATTGCCTCGCGGATGGCGCGCACGTTGTCGCCGAAGGCCTGGGCCTCGCGCCGCCGCGGCCGTGGCAGGTCGATGGCGAGATCCTGCGTCACCCGGGCCGGCTTGCCGTCGAGCAGCAGCACCCGGTCGGCGAGATAGACCGCCTCGTCGAGGTCGTGGGTCACCAGCAGGATCGAGGTTCCGGTCGTCTGCCAGATCCGCACCAGTTCGTCCTGGAGGATCTGGCGGGTGATGGTGTCGAGCGCGCTGAACGGCTCGTCCATGAGGAGCAGGGCCGGTTCGACCGCCAGTGCCCGGGCGAGGCCGACGCGCTGGCGCTGGCCGCCGGAAAGCTGGTGCGGCCATTTCGTCTCCTGGCCCTTGAGACCGACGAGCGTGAGCGCCGCCTGAGCGCGCGCGTGACGCTGCGCCCGATCGGCCACCAGCCCTTCGAGGCCGAATTCGACATTGGCGGCGACCCGGCGCCAGGGCAGGAGCCGCGGCTCCTGAAAGACCATGGCGACCGGGCGGCGTCCGGGCTTGGGGTCGGCGGTGACGCTGAGGCTGCCGGCGGCGGCCGCACTCAGGCCGGCGATGACGCGCAGCAGGCTCGACTTGCCCACGCCGGAGGGGCCGACGATGGCGAGGAAGCCGCCCTGGTCGAGTTCGAGATCGAGCGCCTCCAGCACGCCGGTCCGCGGGCCGGCGCCGCTGCTACCACCCGTGCCGCCGCCATAGCCGAAGGCCAGGCCGCGGATGGCAATGATCGGGGCGTTCACGGCAGCCAGGCCAGAAGCCGGCGGGTGAGGCTCTGGAAGGCCCAGTCGCTCACGCCATAGAGAAGGGCGATGGTCAGCATGTACAGCACCACGATCTGGGTCGCGAGCAGGCCCGAGGCATCCATCATGCGCTGCCCGATGCCCGGAATGCCGAACAATTCGCTCGCCACCACCACCATCCAGCCCTGGCCGAAGCCGGCGCGCAGGCCGCCCAGGATGCCCGGCGCCGCCGCCGGCAGCACGATCTTGAACAGGCGGGCGATGCTGCCGCCGTGGCCGAAGGCCCGCGCCAGTTCGATCAGCCCCGGATCGACCTGCTTGACGGCGGACAGCGTCGCGAAATAGTTCAGCCAGAACACGCTGATGGCGATGATGAAGGCGGCCGCCGCCTCGCTCACGCCGAACCAGATCAGGGCGAAGGGAATCCAGGCCAGCGGCGGGATCGGGCGCAGCAGGCGGGCGATCCCGGCCTGGGCCGCTTCGATGGACGCCGACTGACCGACACCGACGCCGGCGCCGACGCCCAGGATGCTGCCGATGGCGACGCCGATGAAATAATGGCGCAGGCTTTCCAGAACCACCAGCGGCCAGGTGCCGGAAGCAAGTTCGGAGAGAAACGCGCCCGGCACCGCCGAGGGCGGCGGCACCAGGGCCGGCGGCATCACGCCGCTCAGCGCCAGCACTTCCCACAGCGCCAGAAACAGGGCGACGCCCAGCGCCGCGGCCAGAAGCGGGTGCCGCGCGAGCCGGCCTTCCTCCCCGCTCATGCGCTCACCGGTCCGGCTTCGTCAGGCTGTCGTAGACCGAAGTGTCGATCAATTTCGTGATATCCACCGGCTTGGCGAGAGAGCCGATCGTCTCCTGATAGGCCTGAAGCTTCCGCGTCGGGGCGATGATCCGGTGCGGATCGGCGACGAAGGTTGCCGCCGAGGCCTTGAGCGATGCCGCGATCACCGCTTCGGGCACCAGGTTCTTGCCGATCGCCGCCGTCACCAGATGCGCCGCCGCCGCCGGATCGGTGACGATCATCCGCGTCGCCCGGATATGGAGCGCCACCAGCCTGCGGATCGCATCGCCGTGGGCGGCAAGCGTCTTGGCGCTCACCGCGATCACTGCGCCCGGCGCGTCGGGCAGCATGCCCTGTCCCGGCACCAGCAGCCGAGCCGTCTTGTCCCGGCTCTCGACGATGGCCGGGATGGGATCGAGCACCGAGGCGCCATCGACGCTGCCGGCGAGCAGCGCCTGCTGCATCTGTTCGGCGCCCATGCCAAGGATCGTCACGTCGGCCGGCGCCACATGCGCCACAGCGAAGAGGTAATAGCGCAGGATCGTGTCGGGGACCGAGCCTCGGGGCAGCGTCGCGATGCGCACCGGATTGCGGGTCGCGTGGTGGAAGGTGGCAAAGGCGGCGGCGGCATCGGGTGCTGCGGCGAAGCTGGCGGCAAAGGGGCCGCGGCCGAGCAGCCCGCCCTGGCCCAGGACGTTCGCCGCCAGCACCACGAGATCGACGCCGTGGGCGCGCGCCACCATGGCCGGGCCGATGCCGATATAGGCGACATCGAACGTGCCCGAGGCCAGGCCCTGGACCATGGCCGGTCCGGAGGAGAAGCGCGTCAGGTGCAGATCGAGCCCGGCCTGTTTGGCCCAGCGGGCTTCATCCAGCACGAAAAGCTGTGCCATCGGCAGGATCGGGATATAGGCGACCCGTAAGATGGTGGGCGGCAGGTTGGCGCTCGATCCGGCGGCCGCCGCGGCGGCGGGCGCGGCGGTCAGGGACAACCAGGCCGCCGTCAGGGCAAAGGCCGCGGCGAACAGCGGGGCAATGGCCAGGCGCGGCCGGAAAAAGCGCAAAGACGCC
>CALCYJ010000047.1 GCA_937905845.1 uncultured Rhodospirillales bacterium | reverse complement strand
CGTTCAACTGGCGCAGCGGCTGCGCGATCGCGATCCCAATGCCACGCCGGCGCTGCGGTGGCTGAATCAGCGGCTTGCCGAGAACGGAACGACCACCGATCGGATCGTGCGCGGCGAGGTTCAGCGCCAGAGCGCGATCAACGTGACGGTGCGCAACGTCATCACCAGCATGCAATTGATCACGACGATCAATTGGGCGGAATGGTTCGAGAGCGTGAGCCTGGTCGATGAAACGCTGCGCCAGGCGAGCACCTTCGCCGCGATGGATTTTCCGACCCGCGATCTCTATCGCCGCGCGATCGAGGATCTTTCCCGCCGTTCCGAGCATAGCGAGATCGCTGTCGCCGAACATGCAGTCGCGGCGGCCACGCAGGCATGGGAGGCGGCGGCGCGGGCAGGTACGGCCCCGGGCCGCGAAAGCGATCCCGGCTATTATCTGATTTCGCACGGCCGCCACGCCTTCAAACGACAGCTCGGCTGTGATGATCCCCCGGGATGGCGGCTTTTCCGGGTGAATGGCGATGGCGGCATCTACGGTTATGTCGGCATGATCGCGCTGGTCAGCGCCATCGTCCTCGCCGCCGGTCTGGCCGGCGTCGCCCATGGCGGCATGAGGGATTGGGTGATCGCGCTATTCGCGATTCTGGGCGCCATTCCGGCGTCCGACGTGGCAGTCGCCTTGATCAACCGCATCATAACCCAGAATGTCCATGCCGCGCTGCTGCCCGGGCTGGAACTCAAGGACGGCGTGCCGGCGGATCTTCGGACCATGGTCGTCGTGCCGACGCTGCTGACCAGCCTGGAGGCGATCGATGAGCAGATCGAGCGCCTGGAAGTGCATTATCTGTCGAATGCCGACGACAATCTGCATTTCGCGCTGCTGTCGGATTGGATGGATGCGGCGACGGAGACTTCCGCGGCCGACGACGAGCTGGTCGCCACCGCCGCCGCCGGGATCGCCCAACTCAATCGGCGGCACGGGCCGGCCAATGCCGGCGACCGTTTCTTCCTGCTGCACCGCCGGCGCGTGTGGAACGAGGGCGAAGGAAAGTGGATCGGCTGGGAGCGCAAGCGCGGCAAGCTGCATGAATTGAACCGGCTGCTGCGCGGCAGGGCCGACACCACTTTTCTCGTCGCCGGCGCCATGTCCACGCCGCTGCCTTCGGCCGTCCGCTATGTCATCACGCTTGACGCCGACACGCGCATGCCGATCGGTGCGGCGAAGCGGCTGATCGGCAAGCTGGCCCATCCGCTCACCCGTCCGGACTTCGATCCGCGTCTTGGCCGCGTCGTGCATGGTCATGGCATTCTGCAGCCGCGCGTGACGCCGTCACTGCCCATCGGGCGGGAAGGGTCCTTGTTCCAGCGCGCCTTCTCCGGACCCAATGGCCTCGATCCCTACGCCTTCGCCGTCTCCGACGTCTATCAGGACCTGTTCGAGGAAGGATCCTATGTCGGCAAGGGAATCTACGATATCGACATCGTCGAACGCGCGATGGCGGGGCGAATTCCCGAAAGCACGGTGCTGAGCCACGATCTTCTGGAGGGGATATTCGCCCGTGCCGGTCTTGCCTCCGACATCGAAGTGGTCGAGGAATTTCCCTCGCGCTACGATGTTTCCGCCGCGCGCCAGCATCGCTGGACCCGCGGCGACTGGCAGTTGCTGCCCTGGATCTTCGGCCGCGGCCCCGACGCCGCCGATGGTGCCGAGCGGCACGCCATCCCGCTGATCGGCCGCTGGAAGCTGCTCGACAATCTGCGCCGTTCGCTTGGCGCGCCCGCGACGCTCCTCGCCTTCATCATCGGCTGGCTCCTGCCCCTTCACGCGGCGGCGGCATGGACCGCCTTCCTGATTTTCACCATCGCGTTCCCGCCGCTGCTTCCGGCGATTTCAGGTATCGTCCGCAAGCGCGTCGGCGTCTCGCTTTACAATCATGCAAGGGGCCTTGGCAAGGACCTGACGCTCGGGCTTCTGCAATGCGCCTTTCTGCTGATCTTCCTCGCGCACCAGGCCTGGCTGATGGTCGATGCCGTTCTGCGGAGCCTGTACCGGCAGTTCGTCGTCCGCCGCAAATTGCTGGAATGGACCACCGCCGCGCAAGCCGGCGAAAACGCCCAATTCGATCCTCGCGCGCTGCGGACCCAGATCGCGGCGAGCGCCGCCTTTGCCATCGCGGTCGGGATCGTCATCGTGCTGGCCGGCCATCACGCCTGGCTGATCGCCGCGCCGTTCGCGATACTTTGGGTGCTGTCGCCCGTGGCCGCGTGGCAGGCGAGCCTGCCGCCGCCGGCGGCCGGGCATCTGTCGGTGACGCCGGCGGACGCTCACGCGCTGCGCCTGATCGCCCGGCAGACCTGGCGCTTCTTCGAGACCTTCGTCACCGCGGAAGACAACATGCTTCCGCCCGACAATTTCCAGGAAGACCCGCATCCGGTGGTGGCGCATCGCACCTCGCCGACGAATATGGGGCTCTACCTTCTTTCGGTCGTCACCGCGCGCGATTTCGGCTGGCACGGCACGTTCGACACGCTGGATCGGTTGGAAGCAACGCTTGCCACGATGGGCAGGCTCGAGCGGTTCCGCGGTCATTTCTACAATTGGTACAACACGCTGGATCTAAGCGTGCTGGAGCCAAAATACATCTCTTCCGTCGATAGCGGCAATCTCGCCGGCCATCTGATCGCGCTCGCCAATGCCTGCGGCGAGATGGCCGCCGGCCGGGTTTTCAATCCGCGCTGGAGGGAAGGGCTGGTGGATGCGCTCGATCTTCTGGCCGAGGCGCTGCGCGGCGATCCGCAAAGGGCGCCGATGCCGAACCTGATGGCGGCGTTGGAGGAATTCGCCGGTCTTCTCGATCCCGCGGACGACAATGTGTGGATCATCGCGCCGCTTCTGGACGAACTGGCCCGCCGTGCCGATAGGATCGCCGAAATGGCGCGCGACGCCGCGAGGGGGCAAAGCGGCGAGATTCCGCTCTGCGCCGACGCCTTGCGCGCGTCGGTTCAGGCGCATCGGCGCGATTTCCACACGCTCATGCCCTGGGCGGCGATCATCGCCGACAATAAGGCGCTGATGGCAGGCAGCCCCGATCTTTTCCGCTTGGCCGAAGGACCCCCGACGCTCGATCGCCTGCCGCAGCTTTGCGAAGCGGCGCTGCGCCATCTCAACGACCGGCCCAGCGATCGAACGGCGGCGGCGCTGATCCTCGCCCTGGAAAAATCCGAACAGGCGGCGCGATTGCTTCTCCATCGGCTGACGGTACTGGGCGAGGCGGCCCGGGCGCTCGCCATCGCCATGGAATTCGGCTTTCTGTTCAATCCCGATCGTCAGCTTCTATCGATCGGCTATCGCGGCGCCGACGGCAGCCTCGATGACAGCTATTACGACCTGCTTGCATCCGAAGCGCGCCTGGCGAGCTTTTTCGCCATCGCCAAGGGAGACGTTCCGGCACGGCACTGGTTCCGCCTCGGGCGTACCTTGACGCCGATCGCCGGCAGGTCCGGCCTGATCTCCTGGTCGGGTTCGATGTTCGAATATCTGATGCCCTCGCTCGTCATGCGCGCGCCGGCCGGCAGCCTACTCGAACAGACCAACCGCCTGATCGTGCGCCGGCAGATCGATTATGGCAGCGAACTCGGCGTGCCCTGGGGCATGTCGGAATCGGAATATAACGCGCGCGATATCGAGCAGACCTATCAATATTCGAGCTTCGGCGTGCCCGACCTCGGCTACAAGCGCGCCCTGGGCGAAAATGCCGTCGTCGCGCCCTATGCGACGGCGCTCGCCGCCATGGTCGATCCAGCCGCCGCGGTGCGGAACTTCAAACGCTTCACCAAGCTTGGCGCGCGTGGCCGCTATGGCTGGTACGAGGCGCTCGATTACACCCGCTCGCGGTTGCAGGACGGCCAGAAGTTCGCCATCGCGCGCGCCTATATGGCGCATCATCAGGCGATGAGTCTCGTCGCCATCGCCAATGCGCTTCATGACGGCGCGATGCGCGCGCGCTTCCACGCGGAGGCGATCGTCCAGGCGGCCGAGCTGCTGTTGCAGGAGCGCATGCCGCGCGACGTGGCGCTGGCCCGTCCGCCGCCTGAACAGGCGATGGAGGCGGTCGTATCCGGCACCGTCCTTCCCGAGGTCCAGCGGCGCTACACCAGCGCTCATTCGCGCGTGCCGCGCACGCAGCTTCTGTCCAATGGACGTTATAGCGTGATGGTGACGGCTGCCGGCTCCGGCTATAGCCGCTGGCGCGACGTCGCGATCACGCGCTGGCGCGAAGACACGACCTGCGACAATTATGGCTGCTACATTTATTTGCGCGACGTGCGTAGCGGCGACGTATGGTCGGCGGGCTATCAGCCGACCGGAATGGAGCCCGGCAGCTACGGGGTAGTCTTCTCCGAGGACCGCGCCGAAATCGCCCGGCGCGATGGTTCGATCGCCACCCTGCTGGAGATCGCCGTCTCGCCCGAGGACGATGCGGAGGTGCGGCGCGTTTCCATCACCAATTACGGCGCGCGCGAGAGAGAGATCGAACTGACATCCTATGCGGAAATCGCCCTGGCGCGGCAGGCCGACGACGCCGCTCACCCCGCTTTCGCCAAATTGTTCGTGGAAACCGAGTTCGTATCAGGCTTGGGCGCGATCCTCGCGACCAGGCGCCGGCGTTCGGATGCCGATCCGCAAGTCTGGGCGGCGCATCTGGTCGTCGTCGAAGGCGAAGCCCCGGGCGAGGTGCAGTTTGAAACCGATCGCGCCCGCTTTCTCGGACGTGGGCAGACCGCGCGCGCGCCGACGGCGGTACGCGACGGCTGGCCGCTGTCGAACACCGCCGGCGTGGTACTCGATCCGGTCTTCAGCCTGCGCCGGCGCGTGCGTGTTCCGCGCGGTGCGACCGTGCGGCTCGCCTTCTGGACGATGGCCGCCGCCACGCGGGAGGCGCTGCTCGATCTGGCGGACAAGCATCACGACGCGATGGCATTTGAGCGGGCCACGACGCTGGCCTGGACGCAGGCGCAGATGCAGCTTCACCATCTCGGCATTTCCTCCGACGATGCGCATCTCTTTCAGCGCCTCGCCAATCACGTGCTCTATTCGGATCCAGCCCTGCGGCCGGTGCCGGATATCCTGAAGCGGGGCGCGCGAAAGGCATCCACGCTCTGGGCGCAGGGCATTTCGGGCGATCTTCCCATCGTGCTGGTCCAGGTCACGGAAGAAGACGATCTCGAGCTGGTCCGGCAATTGCGCCGCGCCCAGGAATATTGGCGGCTGAAACAGCTCGCGGTCGATCTCGTGATTCTGAACGAAAGCGCACCGTCCTATGCGCAGGATTTGCAGAATTCACTCGACACGCTGGCACGCATGAACCGCCCAACGCCGCAAGCCGCGGGCGATGCCCCGCGTGGCGCCGTATTCGTCCTGCGGGCCGATCTGGTGGCCAAGGAGGTCCGCGAGCTGCTGCAAACGGCGGCCCGCGCCGTGCTTCGCGGCGGCCGCGGCAGCCTTGCCGAGCAGGTCAATCGCGCGCGCGACTTCAAGCCGCCGAGCGCGCCCCGGCCCTGGCGCACGGTGGCGAGTGCGGCGCCGGCATTGCCCGTGCCCCGTCCGGCGCTTGAATTCTTCAATGGCATAGGCGGCTTCGGCGCGGAGGGACGCGAATATGTGACGATCCTGGATGGAACCGATCACACGCCGGCGCCCTGGGTCAATGTCATCGCCAATCCGTCGTTCGGCTTTCTGGCTTCCACCGAAGGGAGCGGATTCATATGGGCGCACAACAGCCAGCAGAACCAGCTTACGCCGTGGTCGAATGATGCCGTCGGTGATGCACCGGGCGACGCGCTCTATGTCCGCGACGAGGAAACCGGCGAAGTATGGACCCCGACGGCGCTTCCCATCCGCGAGCGGGGATCCCCCTATGTGGCGACCCACGGCCAGGGCTATAGCCGCTTCAAACACAGCGCGCACGGCGTGACGCTCGATCTGCTGTATTATGTTCCCGTCGGTGATTGCATCCGGATCTCCCGGCTGAAGATCACCAATCATGCCACGCGCGTCCGCCATCTTTCCGTCACCGCCTATGTGGAATGGGTGCTCGGCCGCTCGCGGGCGGCGAGCGCGCCGTTCGTCATCACCGAGATCGATGCCGCGACCGGCGCGATGTTCGCGCAAAACCCCTGGAGCAATGATTTCGGCGAGCAGATCGCGTTCGCCGACCTGGCCGGGCGGCAGGTCGCCTGGACCGGCGATCGCGCGGAATTCCTCGGGCGTGACGGCACGCTTGAGCGGCCTTTGGGATTGACGCCGGGCACGCGGCTTTCGAACCGGGTTGGCGCCGGGCTCGACCCGTGCGGCGCGCTGCAAACCCCGGTGACGCTCGGCGTCGCCGGGGTGATGGAGGTGGTCTTCTTCCTCGGCTGCGCGGCGGATCGGACGACGGCACAAGCCCTGATCGCCAAATATCGCGCCGCCGATCTCGACGCGGCTTTCGCCGACGTAACCCGGCAATGGGACGGTATCACCGACGTGATCCAGGTGAAAACGCCGGATCGGGCGCTGGATATCCTGATGAACCGCTGGCTGCCCTATCAGACGCTGGCCTGCCGGATGTGGGCGCGCACCGGCTTCTACCAGGCGAGCGGCGCCTATGGCTTTCGCGATCAGCTTCAGGACGTGATGGCGCTCTGCGTGTCGCGGCCCGATGTGACGCGCGAGCATCTGCTGCGCGCGGCGGCACGGCAATTCACCGAAGGCGATGTGCAGCATTGGTGGCTGCCCGAAAGCGGCAGCGGCATTCGCACCCGCGTCGCCGACGATCGGATCTGGCTCGCTTATGTCACCGCGCATTATGTCGATGTCACCGGCGATAGCGCGGTGCTGGACGAAAGCGTTGCCTTCCTCGACGGCCCGACCCTTCGCGAGGGCGAGCGCGACGCGTTCTTTCAGCCGGCGGTGTCCGCGCGGCAGGCAAGCCTGTTCGATCATTGCGCGCTGGCGCTCGACACGAGCCTTGGCACCGGCGCGCACGGCCTGCCGCTCATGGGGGCCGGCGACTGGAACGATGGAATGGACCGCGTCGGCGATGGCAAGGGCGAGAGCGTCTGGCTCGGCTGGTTCCTTCATGCCACGCTCGCGGCCTTCGCGCGGCTGGCGGAGCGGCATGGCCAATCCCGCCGCGCGCAGGGCTGGCTGGAATTCTCCCGGGCCTTGAAGGGTGCGCTTGAGCAAAAGGCATGGGACGGCGATTGGTATCGCCGCGCCTATTTCGGTGACGGAACGCCGCTCGGGTCGGTGGTGAACAGCGAATGCCGCATCGATTCCATTGCGCAATCCTGGGCCGTGATCTCGGGCGCCGCCGAACCCGCGCGGGCGGAGCGCGCCATGGCGGCGGTCGACAAATATCTGGTGCGGCACGACGACCGGCTGGCGCTGCTCTTCACGCCGCCGTTCGAGCACGCGATGCCCGATCCCGGCTATATCAAAGGCTATCCGGCCGGAATCCGGGAGAACGGCGGGCAATATACCCATGGCGCGATCTGGTCGGTGCTGGCCTTCGCCAAGCTCGGCGACGGCGACCGGGCGTTTGGGCTGTCCTCCTTGCTCAATCCGATCAACCATACCAGCAGCCACACCGGCATCCATCGCTACAAGGTGGAACCCTATGTCGTCAGCGCCGACGTCTATTCGATGCCGCCGCATGTCGGGCGCGGCGGCTGGACCTGGTACACCGGGTCGGCCGGATGGATGTATCGCGCGGCGCTCGAAGGCATCCTCGGCTTTTGCCTGGAGGGTGAGGCTCTGCGGCTCGACCCCTGCATCCCCAAGGGCTGGCCGGGGTACGAGATATCGTTCCGTCACGGCAGCGCCCGCTACGCGATCGAGGTCGAGAATCCGCTGGGCGTCAGCCGTGGCGTCACTGCCGTTACGCTCGACGGGCGGCGGCTGTCGGGTAAGCCGGCGCTGATCCCGCTGGCCGACGATGGCGCGGATCATCGCGTGCAGATTGTTCTGGGATGAAGGCGGAGACAGGATGACGGAAACGGCAAATCCACTGGCGGGCAAACCCGCGCCGGCCGCGATGCTGGTCAATGTGCCGAGGCTGGTGACGGCCTATTTCTCCCAGGTGCCGGATCCGGCGGTCCCCTCGCAGCGCGTGTCCTTCGGCACTTCGGGCCATCGCGGCTCGGCCTTCGATAGCGCGTTCAACGAGGCGCATGTCCTGGCGATCGCTCAGGCCATCTGCCTTCAGCGGAAACGGGCGGGGACCGATGGGCCGCTGTTCGTCGGCATGGACACGCATGCGCTGTCGGAGCCGGCGTTCGCCAGCGCCTTGGAAGTCTTCGCGGCCAACGGCGTCGAGACGATGATCGATGCCCAGGGCGGCTACACCCCGACCCCGGTCATTTCGCACGCCATCCTGACCTACAACAAGGGGCGCAGGAAGGGGCTTGCCGACGGCATCGTCATTTCGCCATCGCACAACCCGCCGGCGGACGGCGGTTTCAAGTACAATCCGGCGCATGGCGGCCCGGCCGATGTCGATGTCACCGGCTGGATCGAAAAGACCGCGAACGATTTCCTCGTGGGCAAGCTCGATGGCGTGCGGCGCATGCCGCTGGACCGCGCGCGCAAGGTGCCTTGCGTTCATGCCCACGATTACGTCACGCCCTATGTCGGCGACCTCGCCGCCATCGTCGATATGGCGGCGATCCGGGCAAGTGGCGTCAGGATCGGGATCGATCCGCTGGGCGGTGCGGCCGTGCGTTATTGGGCGCCGATCATCGATCGCTACCGGATCGCCGCGAGCGTCACGAATGACGCCGTCGATCCGACCTTCGGCTTCATGACCCTCGATTGGGATGGCAAGATCCGGATGGATTGCTCCTCGCCTTATGCGATGGCGCGGCTGGTCGGTCTGCGCGGGAAGTTCGATATCGCTTTTGCCAACGACACCGACGCCGATCGCCACGGCATCGTCTGTCCGTCGAGCGGGCTGATGAATCCGAACGAGTATCTCGTCACCGCGATCGCCTATCTCTATGGCAGCCGCCCAAACTGGCGCGGCGACAGCGCCGTCGGCAAGACGATCGTCAGCAGCGCAATGATCGATCGCGTGGCGAAAAAGCTCGGCCGCGGCCTTGTCGAGGTTCCGGTCGGCTTCAAATGGTTCGGCGCCGGCCTGATCGATGGATCGCTCGGGTTTGGCGGCGAGGAAAGCGCGGGCGCTTCGTTCCTGCGCCGCGATGGGTCGGTGTGGACGACGGACAAGGACGGCCTGATCATGGGCCTGCTCGCCGCCGAAATGACGGCGCGTCTGGGCAAGGATCCGAGCCGGATCCATCGCGACGTCACGAGCGATCTCGGCGTCTCCTTCTACGAGCGTATCGACCGGCCGGCCTCCTCGGCGCAGCGGGCGGCTCTGCTGGGCCTCTCGCCCGAGCGCGTCACCGCCAAGGCGCTTGCCGGTGAGGAGATCCTGTCGGTTGTGACCAAGGCGCCGGGCAATGACCAGCCGATCGGCGGCATCAAGGTGACGGCGGAAAGCGGCTGGTTCGCCGCGCGGCCCTCCGGAACCGAGGATGTGTACAAGGTTTACGCGGAGAGCTTTCGCGGCCTGGACCATCTGAAAGAGATCCAGCGCGACGCGCAGGCGATCCTCGAGCGCGTGATCGAAGGGCCGGGGACGCCGTGATTCGATCCCGCCACCGCAATCGGACCGTGGCCCCAACCCGACAAGGAGTAGGAATATGAAGACGAAATTGGCTGTATGGTTTATTCCGCCGGTCGTCGTGCCGGCTTTTCTGGCGGCGATGATCGTCGCATTCGCGCTTTATCGCGCCTACGGATAGCCGGACCGGGATTGGTGGCGCGTCTTCGGGTCAGGCCTGGAAATTCGCTCGGACCGCCCGCGTTCAGGCGCCGATTTCCAGGCATGGGCGCCGCCAGCTTCCAAGCGCGTTTTGAATGGCCAAGGCCAGCCCCGGTTCACGAAATGGCTTCTGGATCATTGCCGCATCTGGCTTGAGCGCCTTCACATGCGAAATATCGCCGCTGACGTAGAGATGCGGGACAAACCCGCGGCGGAGGATTTCCTCGACCGCGGCAATCCCGCTGCCATCGCCCAATCGCGCGTCGACGATCATGAGGTCCGGTTCGCAGCGCCGGGCGGATGCTACCGCGTCCGCCTCGGTGGCCTCGATGGCGCAGACGTCATAACCCATTTCTTCGAGCATCTCTGCCATAAGCATGCCGATCATGGCGTCATCCTCCACCACAAGGACGCGGAGTGCCGTCATCGGTTTTCGCCACCTGAGGTGCCGTCTTCCCGGTCCGGATCGGCGCGGACGATGTTACATAAGGCACTGCGTGTCG
>CALCYJ010000046.1 GCA_937905845.1 uncultured Rhodospirillales bacterium | reverse complement strand
CCCCTGCACACGGGACAATGGCGCCACGCTCGTGTGGCCGCGCAGCCATGGACGCAATGCGCTCGAGGCCGAGCCCGGCGAAGCGCCGATAGCCGCCGAGATCGAACCCGGCGCGGCGGTGATCTTTCTCGGTTCGACCCTGCACGGCGCCGGTGCGAACCTGACCGACGCGGTGCGCAGGGGCCTGATCGTCGGCTATTCGCTCGGCTGGCTCAAGCCCTACGAGAATCAGTGGCTCGCCTATCCGCCCGCCGTCGCACGCTCTTTCCCGAGCGAGCTCGCGGCGCTCGTAGGCTATCGTCAGCATCGCCCCAATCTCGGCAATTATGAAGGTCAGTGCCCGTCCGTTCTGCTCGGCGATGGCGCCGATCGCCCGCTCGGCGCGATCGACGCGCTCCGTCCCGACCAGCAGACGATGGTCGATGCCTATCTCGACGCGCGGCAGGCCGCGTCATGAATTCGGGGGCGACCGCCGAGCGCGTCCATGAGGTGCTGAAGACGCGGATCATGGGCCGCGAGTTCCGACCGGGCGACCGGCTTGACCCGGCGGTGCTTTCCGCGCCGCTCGCGGCGAGCGTTACGCCGGTCCGCGACGCGCTCCATCTGCTGACCGGCGAGGGCCTGGTCGAGACACGGACCAGCGGCGGCTTCTATGTGCCCGCGCTCGACGAACCCGGCCTGCGCGATCGCTACGACTGGGCGGCCGCGCTGCTCGGTTTGTCGATCCGTAGCTGGCCCCGTGCCGCAAGGCTCGTCCTGGACACCGCCAACGGCGACAGCGCTGATCGGACCGCGGCGCTGTTCCTCGCGATCGCACGGCGTTCGGCAAACAGCGAGCATGCGCGCGCCGTCGAACGGCTCAATGCAAGGCTCCACGCCGTCCGCCTGGTCGAATTCCATGTGCTGGGCGCGATCGAGGACGAGCTTGCCGAGTTGGCCGCCGCAGCCTCACAGGGTGGGCGCGACCGGCTGCGCCGGTGCATCACCGGCTATCACAGCCGTCGCCGCCGCGCCGCGGCGACCATCGTCCGCGCGGTCTACCGAACGGACCAGGCCTGAGCCGGATCGCCTGTCCCCAGCCCGCAAGCAAGCCAACCAAACAAAGTCGATATAGAATCCGTATAAAGTTCGGATAGCCGGGTCCGCTTCATACACTCCCAAGGCTGCAGTGGTGCAGCAATCCGAAGGAGTGTCATCATGGAACGTGAACATGAACAGCATGACGAGCTGATCGACCTCGGCGCGGCGAGCACCGAGACCAAGGGCCGGCCCGGCTTCCAGACCGAGCTCGGCGTCATCGCCCAGCCGCTCGGCATCGAAGCCGAATGACCCCGCCGGAGCGGGCGCGCCGCGGCGCGCCCGCTCCTCTTCGCACCATGGAGCACTATCATATCCGCGACGGGATCGGTTTCGTGGGCTTCGAGGGGCGCACGATCATCCTCGACCTGACGGCAGACCGCTACTGGCAGCTGGGCGCCGACGCTGGTGAGGCGCTGGAGGCGCTGCGGACCGGCGCGACCGGCCGGGTGGATTCGCAGGCCGTGGCGCGACTGAGAGCACTCGGATTCGTCGAGCCCACGGGCGGCGCGCCCGACCGAGCTGGGTCCGCGGAATGCCCGATGCCGGTGCCGTCGGACAGTATGCTCGAGCGGCCCGCCCTGCCGTCTCGCTGGGACTGGCTGGCGGCCGGCGAAGTCGCCCTGCTCGTGTTCACCGCGCGCGTCGTACTGCGGGCGCGGCCGCTCAAGGCGGTGCTCGATCGCATCGCGGCCCGGCGCGCGCGCACCCGATCACCCGAGAACGCACTGGGGCTCGACGCCCTGGCCCATCAGTTCGCCCGGTTGCGCCGACTGTTGCCGCTGCGCCCGCTCTGCCTGCCCGATTCGATCGCCTTCCTGTGGTTCGTCATGCGCCGCGGCCACGCGCCGCACCTGGTGTTCGGGGTGGAGGCCTTTCCGTTCACGGCCCATTGCTGGGTGCAAGATGGGAGCACCATCCTGACCGATGCGCTCGACCACGCCAGCCGCTTCCGGCCGATTTTCGTGCTATGAGGCACGACGCCTATCTCGCGATCATCGCACCGGGTGCCGACCCCGCCAGCGCGGCTCGGATCGCCGACCGCGCAACCGCCGAGCTCCAACTCGACCGACTGTTCGAGAGCGAGAGCCTGATCGTCCTCGCCATACCGGGATGCCGTCACCGATCCTGGGGAGATGGCGGGATCGCGATCGGCACGATCCTTTCGTCCAAGCTAGGCACCGACGCTTTCGTGACGCCGCCGGCCCATGACCGCCATCTCGTCGCAGGGTGCTGGGGCGACTATGTCGCTTTCCTGCATGACGCCGCCAAGGCGGCGACGACGGTCGTCCGCGCACCCTCCGGCGGCGTACCGGCATTGCGAACGACGGCCGACGGCGTGACCCTGGTCTCATCGGAGCCCGAATTGCTGCTCGCCGCCACGCAGCGGTCGGTCGAGATCGACTGGCATTTCGTCGCCCATCATTTGGCGTTCCCGCATCTTCGGCCCGGGGCGACGGGCCTGGCCGGAATCGACGAACTCTTCCCCGGCGACGCGAACTGTTTCACCGCCGATGGTGCGCAACGCCTCAGCGTCTGGAGCCCCTGGACCTTCGCCACGGCGGAGCGACAGCTGGTCGATCCGGCGCAAGCGGGCCTCGCTGTCCGTCAAAGCGTCGAACTGGCCGTGGCCGGCCTGGTGCGCGGCCACCGATCGGTCCTGCTCGAACTGTCGGGTGGACTCGACTCGTCGGTGCTGGCGGCGGCGCTTGCGGCGGCAGGCGCGCCGGCGACCGCGATCAATCTGGTCACGCCGGGCAGCGAGGGCGACGAGCGGGTCTATGCCCGGGCCACGGCCGAATGCGCCGGCCTCCCGCTTGCGGAACACGCCGTCGGGAGCGATGTCGATCTGACCGCGCCGGTGTCGATGCGCGCCGCGCGGCCGGGCATCCCTGCCATCCTGCACCCGGCGGATCAGCTTCTCGCTGCCGTGGCGCGCGAGGGCGGCATCGATGCGTTTGTCAGTGGAACCGGTGGGGATTGCGTCTTCTGCTCGCCGGCATCGGCCGCGCCCGCAGCCGATGCGCTGCGCGCCTTCGGCCTCGGACGTCGCTTCCTGCGTGCAGTCCGGGACATCAGCGAAATCCACGACACCAATTTGTGGACCGCCGGCTCGATGGCGTGGCGGCAGGCCCACCGCCCGCCAATCCATCGCCTCTGGCCCAGCAATGACGCCTTCCTTGCCCGCGATCGGCTGCCCGACGACCCGGACCATCATCCCTGGCTCGACGAGCCGGACGACGCGCTTCCCGGCCGCCGGAGCCATATCCGCGCGGTGATCGCCGCGTTCGCTCATCTCGACGGCTATGCCCGGCACGCTGTCGCGCCTTCGCTTTTCCCGCTGCTCAGCCAGCCGGTGATGGAGGCCTGTTTCCGCGTGCCGACGTGGCTGTGGATCGCGGGCGGCCGGGATCGCGCGGTCGCACGCCAGGCCTTCCGCGACGTGTTGCCGGCAAAGGTGCTCGATCGCCGGTCCAAGGGCGGCATGGATGCCTATTGCATCCGCAACTTCGAGGCCAACCGGGCACGGCTGGAGCCTTTCCTGCTGGAAGGCCATCTCGCCCGCGCCGGCCTGCTCGATCGCGACGCGGTGGCGATCTTCCTCCGTCGGCCGGTGGGTCCACGCGATCAGCGCTTCTACCGACTGCTGCCGGTTATCGATGCCGAAGCCTGGGTGCGCGGCTGGCTCGAGCCCGCACCGGCAGCCGATCGGCGATAGCCTTCCCAGCGGCGATACTGCTCCGCCTTGCCCGGATCGGGATCGATGTCGCCGCGAAGCCAGAACCGGAACCAGTCGAGATTGCGTGCATTCGCGGCCAACTGGTGGCGCGGTTGCCATTTGACGTGAACCTCGTCGGGAAAAGCCCAGAGCTCGACGGGGGTTCGCGCTCGCTGGAGACGCGCGAGCAGCTCGACATTGGGACGATATTCGAGCTCGGGCAGTTGCATCAGCAGCGGGCTCCGGATCCGGTCGGCGTTGAAGGCCGGCGACAGCCCGCGCCAGCCGGGGCGATCCCCGTCAGGATCGCCGATGCCCCAGCCGGAGCGCAGCACCTCCGGCACTTCGCGCCCCTCGACCGCATTGAACCAGTAATAGGTCGGCGTCAGCAGAACGTTGGCGATCGACGTGGCGGCGAGCAGACGCGAATGCATCGCGATCCAGATAGTGGATTCGCCGCCGAAGCTGACGCCGCCCATGCCGACCCTGGCGGGATCGACGATGTTCTGGCGCGCGAGCAGCGCGATCGCCGCGGCCACGCCCGATTGGGCGATCCGATACGCGCCGACCTGGTCGCCGATCCCGTCGGCCGCCGGAAACCGGTTGATGCAGAGCGCCGCGATGCCGTGACGGGCAAGGTCGCGCAGCGGGAATTCGTCCCCGAGGCCGCCGCGCAGATAGCCGCTGCACGAATAATAGGTAACGAACAGGGGAACCGGTCCGGTCGCACCCACGGGCCGCAGCAACTGGCCGGTGAAGCGGCGTCCTGCCCCGTCGTGCCATTCGAGCGGGCGGAAGCGGAGGTCCGGGTCGGCGAGCGCGCGGTTGGGTTCGACCAGCGTGCGCATCGTACCGGTATCGAGGTCGATCGCGACGAGCCGCGGCGGCGCGTCGGCAGCCGCCGCGACGCAGACCATCGTGCGCGCGCCGATGGCGCAGCCCTCCGACTCGTCCCGCCCGCCATTGAGCAGGCCCGGACCGCTCGCCAGCATGGTGATGGCGCCCGATCCGACATCCCAGCGATATAGGTTCGAATTGCCATTGCCGTCGCGCGTTTCGAAGATGAGGGCGTCGGCATCGTGCTGCCAGGCGAGCGAGCGGATGCGCTGGCCGGTGCATTGCGGCGCCGTGCAGCGGACCGCGTTGGCAAGCCCCGACCCGCGCGCGACGAGGAGGTCGTGCGTGCTGCCGGACGAGAGCACATAAGCAGTGCCGCGCGCATCACCCGCTGCGGCGCGCGCAATCATCAGCCGGCCGTCGAGCCGGTCGAAGAACTGGGCGCGGGGCGCTAGTCCGGCAACCTCGGCGTCGCTCGCGTCGCGCACCTCGCCGGTTGTGAGGTCCAATACGCGGACGCGCGGCGGACGGTCGGCGAGGAGGCCGCCATGGCCGAACCAGAAGCCCTTGAGCCGCTCGGTCGCCTGCCGGCCATCGATGCGAGCGCCACGATAGAGCTGCCGTGACGGATCGACACTGGCATCGACGAGCACGCCCGCGTCATATTCCTGTCGCTCGGCCCGGACGATGTCGGTACGCGCCGCGCCGACGCGGAAGAGGATCGAGTGATTGTCGGGGCCGGGAGCGATGTCGATCACGTTGCCGGGTTCCTGCGTGATCCGCGCGACGCTCGAACCGTCGGCCGCCGCCCGCCACACCTGCACCTCCCCGTCGATCACGGCGCGATACAGGATAAAGCGCGAATCCGCCGACCAGAGCGGCGGCTCGGACAGCAAGGTGCCGTTGAGCCAGTTGCCCTCGCCGGCGTCGGTCAGGCGGTGCGGCGGTGCGCTGCCATCGACCGGCACGACGAACCAGGCGAGGTTGTGGGTGTTGCGTTCGATCGAGGCGGATTCCTCGCGGAACGCCGCCATCCGGCCATCCGGCGAGATCGCAACGCTCGACAGGTCGGTCAGTTCGATCAGCGCGCGCATCGTCGGCATGCGCTGGGCCTTAGTGGGACCGGCGAGCGCGATCGCCAGCGGCAGCAGCCCGAGCCATCGCCTCACCACGACTTGACCAGCTGGAAGGCGACCATGCGCCCGAGCGGGCTGGCGTTTTCGGGGTCGAAGCCCGCGGCGGAGAAGGCGGTGCGGTTGTTGACGTAGGGCGGCGCGCGGTCGAACAGGTTGGTCACGCTGAGCGAGAGGCTGACGCCGCGCAGCGGACCGCTCTCGCCGCCGAGCTTGTAGCCCAATTGGAGATCGACGGTGGTCCAGCTGTGTACGGCTTCGGCCGGCGTGACGCCGTTGTTGAGATAGCCGTCGATATAGTTGAGATAGGCGGCGATGCTCGCCCGGCCGCGCGTCGCCAATGCCCGGGCGCGCAGGCGCAGATCGACCGGATTGCCGATCGTCGAAACGACATCGGCGCTTGTAGCGGTGGCGGTGAGCTTCTGATTGAGGCTGACGAGCCAGGTGCCGCTGACGCCCAGCTCGAAGCTGCGGCCCTCGCGTCCGCCCCGGTAGCCGATGTCGAAGTCGAGCCCGCGCTCGGTCGTCCGCGACAGGTTAGCATTGCGGGCGTCGACCAGCACCGTCACGGCCGAGGCCGGGATGCCATAGGGATTGACGAAGGTCGGGTCGGCATAGAGTGCGGCGATCGTCGCCGCAGCCGGATTGTCGGTGATCAGCGACTGAAACCGGCCGCGCTGCGACAGGAACGAGAAAAGTTCGGAGGCGACGTTGCTGATGCGGTCGCGATAGGCAATGTCGAACCAGGTCGCGCTGATCGAGAGGCCGGGCACCGTCTGTGGCCGGAAGTCGAAGCCGAGCGTCCAGGTGCGCGCCTTTTCCGGTCCTATGTCCGGACGGTTGCCGAACAGGGCGAGCACATTGGTCGCACCGGTCGCCGATGCGGGGTCGGGCAGCGGCAGCGGGATGATCTGATTGAGGCCGGGGCCATGGCGGATGTCACTGAAACTGGGCGCGCGAAACGAGGTGCCGAAGGTGCCGCGCAGGGTAAGCGCGGGAACCGGCTTCCAGCTGAGTCCGAGCCGCGGATTGGCGGTGGTGCCGAAGTCGCTGTAGCGTTCGACCCGCCCGGCGATCGACAGGTCGAGCCGGTCGATTCCGGGCACATTCTGGTCCGGGCCGACCAGCGGCGCCAGCAGCTCAGCATAGCCGGCGACCACCGAGCGTCCGAGCGGGAAGCCCGCCGAGCCGGCGTCCACCGGTCCCGGCGTGAATTCGTCGTCGGCCGATGAATAGCCATACCATTCATGACGGTATTCGCCCCCGACCGCCATGCGAACGTCGCCCGCAGGCAGCGCGAACAGCGGCCCGTCGAGCTTCAGGCTCGTCGACCATTGCCGCGAATGACCGGTCTGGACGAAGCCGCCGCGCACCCGATCGATCGTGGCCCGGCTGGTGACAGAGCCGTCGCCGAACAGATTATAGGCGGTCGCCGGATCGGGATCGGCGAGCGCCAGAGCAAGCCGGTAGTAATTGGGCACGTTCCGTGTGACCTGGCGCTCGCGCTGTTCGCCATAGGCGCCGTGAAGCTCGGCGTTCCAGGCGCCGAACGACGCATCGAGCGAGGCAGCGCCCGCCCAGTTCGTGACATGGGCGTCGAGCGTCGGGGGGCCGAGGTCGGGCCGGAAATCGTAATGGACCGTCACCGGCTCGCCCGTGCCGAGCGGATCGACGTAGAAGGGATTGGCGGAGGTGACGACGACCCCGCCATAGTTGCTCGGAAAATAGCGGGCGGAGGATCGCCGGTCGGCGAAGAAGCCCTGCGCCCTGAACTTGAAGGTGGACCCCAGATCCTGCTCGAGCGCGGCATAGGCCGAGTGGCGTTGCAGCGCCGGCAGCAAGTCGGTGTCCCGGCGCCCATCGGACAGGTTGGCGACGCCGGGGATGAGGTCGCCTGCCGTCAGGCCCGACCCGTTCTGGCCGCGTGGGACGCCGAAGACCTGCCCGTTGGCGGCGATGATCGTCGCCGGGTTGGCATAGTCCTGCCGATAGTCCGGCCCGCCGAACGCGCGCAGGTCCTCGGTCGCATAAGCGCGATCCGCCGAGCCGAGCCGGCCCCGGCGATAATATTGATAGCCGGCGATGAACCGGCCGCTCGTCCAGTGGAATCCGGCAAGCTGGCTTGCCTGGACCTCGTCGAGGCCATCGGCGAAGCCGTAGGGCAGTCGTGTCTCGGCGCCATCGAGGTCGCGGCGCAGGCGGACGTTGACCACGCCCGCGACCGCGTCGGACCCGTAGATCGCGGAGGCGCCGTCGGCGAGCACCTCGATCCGCTCGATCACGCTCGACGGGATCAGTGTCAGGTCGACGAAGCTGCCCGATCCGCCGCCGAGCGGCGGGCGGTTGCCGTCGACCAGGGTCAGCGTCGAGGTCGTACCGAGCCCGCGCAGGTTGATGCCTGAGCCGAAACCGAAATTGGTGCTGCTGTTGTTGCGCACCGAGAAGCCGACCGTCCCCTCGTTCGCGCCGCCGGAAAAATTCTGGGGCAAGGCCGCGAGAATCTGCTGCGTCGTCGCATAGCCGCTGCGGTCGATGTCCTTGCGATCGAATGTCACTACGTTCGAGCCGACAGGGGCGGCGCCGCGGATGCGCGTGCCGGTGACGACGATGTCGCCTTCGTCGCTCGCGGTCTGCGGATCGTTGCGGCCGGGGATCGACCGGACCACATAGCTGTCGCCGACGCGCTCGACGGTAAGGTCCGAGCCGGCGAGCAACACGCCCAGCGCCTCCTCGATCGTGTAGCTGCCCCGAATCGCCGGCGCCTGCCGCTTGCCCACCAATGTCGCGTCGGCGAGAACCGTTCTCCCTGACAACAGCGCGAGCGCCCGGAGCGATTCCCCCAGCCGCTGTGCGGGAAGGTCGATGCTGAGCCGCCGGGCATCCTGCGCTTGCGCGCTCGATGCGCTCGCCGCGAGCGCGACTGCGGCCATGCCGCCCAGCAGGTGCATCGCTGTTCTTTGAAATCGAACCATCGTCGTCTTTCTCCCCCTTGGCCGCCGGAGGGCGGGATGGGCGAGAGACGATGGTGGCGGGAATCACCCGACACTTATTTTCGCGAAGGCGAAACCGTCGCGGAATGGCGGGACGAAAGCGTGATCTGCCCCTCGCTCGAACGATCGGCGTCGAGGTCGAACGTGGCGGCGATCGCGCGGGCGAATTCCTGCGGATCGCGCGCGCGGAAGGCGCCGGTGACCGAAAGGCCGGCAAGCCGTTCATCGGCGAGCCGCACCTGCGTGTCATTGTAGCGATTGATCGCGGCGACCACGTCTCCGAGCGGCGTCGCATCGAGCCCGAGCATGCCCGAGACCCACCGCGCCTCGGTTCGGGAGATCGGCTTGGGCGCCGCGCTGCCGCCAAGCATTGCCTGCTGGCCGGCGGCGAGTCTCTGCGCCCCGGCCGCAGGGTCCGGCCCGGAGCTGCGCAGGTCCACCGGCCCTCCGATTGCCGCGACCCTGGCCGGTTGCTCGGTGACGCTGACGTCGAAGACGGCGTCCCGCGCGACGACTTCGCCGCCCGGCACCGCGACGACGAACGGGCGCCGGCTGTCCGCCGCGACGCGGAACCTGGCGCGGCCGCGCTCGAGCACGAGGCGGCGGCTTCCCGCCGCGAAGGTGACGCGGACGAGCGTTGCGGTGTCGAGCGTGACGACCGAGCCATCGGCCAGCCTGACGGTGCGGATCTCGCCGACGCCCGTCCGGTAGACTGCCGCTTCGGCGGGCGAGACGAGCGCGAAAGGGCCGCCCGGTTGAACGAGGCCGGCGCTCACCAGTCCAAGAACCACGGCGAGACCGAGCCCTGCGGCGCCGACATGGGTGCTGCGCTGCATCAGGAACGGCGCGCGTCCGAGTTTTCGCGTGCGGCCGATGTCGCTGCGACCAAGCATCAGGCTGTCGCGCCAATGTCGCTCGGCCTCATCATAGGCGCGGCGATGGCGGGGATCGGCGTCGCGCCAGGCGGCGAAGGCGCGTTCGACGTCCGCGGCGACCTCGCCTTGCCGGCGCGCCAGCCATCGGCCGGCCTCGTCATGGACGTGCGCCGGAATCCCGCGCTCGCCGGGGTCAGTCATGGCGACGCAGATGGCGTCCAAGTTGCTTGATCGCCCGGCTCATCTGCTTCTCGACACCCTTCACGCTCAGTCCCGTCTGTTCGGCGATTTCGGCGTAACTATAGCCATCGAGCCTGCGGGCGAGGAAAATTTGTCGGGTGAGCGGTTTCAATCGCAGCATGGCCTGCTCGATCCGCGCGAGCCGGTCGCGGGCTTCGAGTGCGGCGATCGGATCGCCATCGCACAGCTCGACCTCGTCGATCGGCACATGCAGACGCTCGCTGCCGCGCGCGGCCGCCCGGGCCTTGTCGCGGACCAGATTGCGCGCGGCCTCGCGCAGATAGGCGGTGGGCGAGGTGATTGCGGCGGCATGGTCTTCGGTTCTCGCGGCCATGCGTGCGAACAGCTGCTGTACCATGTCCTCGGCATGGTCCTCGGGCGTGCGCCGGGAGAGGAAACGGAGCAGACCGGGACGCTCAGCGCGATAGAGATCGCCGAGGACATCCTGCAGCGACGCCGGACGGTCATGAGCCCGGGGTAGCGGATCGCTCTCGT
>CALCYJ010000045.1 GCA_937905845.1 uncultured Rhodospirillales bacterium | reverse complement strand
CCTCGCCCGGCGTCGGCCGGGGCGGGGCTCGACGGGACGGGAAGCGGCGAGCCGGCTGCCCAGATCGGCCGCACCCGGCGAACTTTGGCGGTGCGCTGGAATTCGACGGCGACAGATGAGGATGACGTCATGCGTTTGCCCCGTTTCTTTGCCCCGGCCCCGGAAAGCGAGGCTGCCCGCCGCCTCTATCTCCGCCTGGTCGAGCAGGCGCGCCAGCCGGCGTTCTATCGTGACCGGCAGGTGCCCGACAGTTTGGACGGCCGCTTCGAAATGATGGCCTTGCACGGCTTTCTCCTGCTGCATCGCTTCAAGGCGGAGGGCGAGGCCGGACGGCGGCTGGCGCAAGCGCTGTTCGACACGATTTTCGCCGATCTCGACGGCCAGGTGCGCGAGCTTGGGGTTGGCGATCTCGGCGTCGGCAAGCGGATCAAGGCGATGGCCCGCGCTTTCTATGGCCGCATCCAGGCCTATGGCGACGGGCTGAGCCAGCCCGAGACGCTCGAACAGGCGCTGGCGCGCAATCTCTATGGCACGACGGTGGCCAGCCCAGAGACGCTCGCCGCCATGGCCCGCTATCTGCGGCGGGAGGCGGCGCGCCTGGCGGAGGTACCGTTCGCTTCTCTCGGCCAGGGCGAGGTGGCGTTCGGCCCGCCGGGGCTGGCCGATTCTCCTTAGAACCCGGGGCCGGACGCCGTTCGCGGTCGATGGCGTGCCGCCGGTGCGGCCGGGAAAAGCCGTTGACCCGGCTGCGGCCGGCCATTATTGTCCGGCTCTGAAGTGCTGCCTGAAGGCGGGCTTTGGACCCAAAAGGATGCTGGAACAATAGGTTAGTGGCTGCGTCGCCACAGGGTCGCGTCATGAGGAAAGCGGGAAAAGATCGCTCGCCGGTTTCGCCGCCGGCTGATTCAGCGATCCTTGGAGCCTCGGAGCCGGAATTCAGCCGGCCCGTTGCGGTCGATCGCCTCGGCGAGAGCGGCCTCGCGCTGGAACTGGTGGCGAGCGCGGCGGAACGGGCGGCGCTGGCGCGGCACCTGGGCCTGCTGGCATTGGAGCAATTGTCGGGCCGGGCGGCGATTGACCGGGTCGATGGCGGGCCGGTCGTGCGTCTGCGTGTCGCCTGGACGGCCGACGTGGTACAATCTTGCGTCGTCACCCTCGATCCGGTGCCGGCCCGTCTGGACGAGGCGTTCGAGCAGCGTTTCGTGCCGCCGGCGGCAAAAGCCGGTCCGGCGCGCGAGGTTTTCGTCGATGTCGGCGAGGAGGCGGAGGAACCGCCCGAGCCGCTGATCGGCGGGCGTATCGATATCGGCGCGGCGCTGGCCGAGCAATTGGCGCTTGCGCTGGATCCCTATCCGCGCAAGCCTGGAGCGGCGCTGACGGAGCTTGCCGATGGACCGCCGGTCGAAGGCGGCGGGATGGCGGCCTCGCACGAGCGCTCGAAGTCGTCCCGCTCCGGCCCCGGGCCGTTCTCGGCCTTGGAGCGGTGGCGCCGCCGCACCGGCGGTGGGCGCGAGGACTGAACCTGCCGGTTCGGACCCTGTTCGGGATCGGGGCCTGCGGGTTTGGGAGCGTGGTCTGGCGGAAAAGGGGCTTCCCCTTTTCGGAATGATGCGTTAGAGAGCCCTGTCGGCGGGGTCGGGGTTGCCCGGGTCCGGCCGGAAAGGGTGATCGGGTTGCCGAGAGCGACCAGATCATCGAGAGTGATCTGATTGTGGAGAAGGATCGGGTTCGGGCCCCGCTTGCGGCGGTTCGAAAGCCCGGCAGCAGCCGCCAGACGCGGCATATAACGAGAGACCGAAGGCCATGGCCGTACCTAAGAAGCGCACTTCCAAATCCCGCCGCGACATGCGCCGTTCGCATCATGCCATCAAGATCGAGGCGTCCCTCGAATGTCCCAATTGCGGCGAGCTGAAGCGGCCGCACCACGTCTGCGGCGCCTGCGGTCATTATGCCGGCCGCGAGGTGGTCGAGGTGACGGGCGCCGCCTGAGAGCTATTCCAGCACCGGGGGCCTGAACGTGAGCGCGCATGTCACCATCGCGCTGGACGGAATGGGTGGCGACCGCGCCCCCGATATCGTCGTTGGCGGGGCGGCGGAGGCGCTGGCGCGCTATCCGCATGCGCATTTCCTGCTGTTCGGCGATCAGGCGCGGCTTGAACCGCTGCTTGGCCGTTTCGCGCGCCTGAAGGAGCGCTGCGAGATCCGCCATACCGACGAGATGGTGGCGGGCGAGGAGAAGCCCAGCGTCGCGCTGCGCAAGGGCCGTCGCTCCAGCATGCGTCTGGCCATCGATGCGGTCGCGGCCTCGGAAGCGGCGGGCGTGGTCTCCGCCGGCAATACCGGCGCGCTCATGGCGATGGCGAAGATCGTGCTCCGCATGCTGCCGGGGATAGACCGGCCGGCGATCGCCTCGTTTTTCCCCACGGCGATCGGCGAATGCGTCGTGCTCGATCTTGGCGCCAATATCGAGTGCGGCAGCGACAATCTCGTGCAATTCGCGGTCATGGGCGCGCATTTCGCGCATACGGTGCTTGGCCGCGAACGGCCGACGGTCGGCCTGCTCAATGTCGGATCGGAGGAGGTGAAGGGCAACGATACCGTCCGCGCCGCCGCCGAGATCCTGCGCGGGGCGGAGGGACTGCCGTTCGATTTCCACGGCTTCGTCGAAGGCGACGATGTCGGCAAGGGCACCGTCGATGTCGTCGTCACCGACGGCTTTACCGGCAATGTGGCGCTGAAGACGGCGGAAGGCACCGCCAAGCTCTACAGCGGCTTTCTCGCGGCGGCCTTCCGGCGGTCGCCGATCTCCAGGCTGGGTTATCTTCTCGCCCGGCCGGCGCTGCGCGCGCTCAAGGACCGGGTCGATCCGCGCCATTACAACGGCGGCGTCTTCCTCGGCTTGAACGGCATCGCGGTGAAAAGCCACGGCGGCACGGATGCTACCGGCTTTGCCAATGCCATCGGGCTTGCGATCGATATGGCGGCGGATCGCTTGAGCGAAAAAATCGTTGAGGATTTCCAGAAATTCAGAGCGACCCAGTCGACAGGCAAGGTAGCAATCGTTTGACCCTTCGCAGATCTCTGATCATCGGGTGCGGCGGCTACCTGCCGGCACGTATTGTCACCAACGAAGAACTTGCGGCCCGCATCGATACGAGCGACGAATGGATCGTCACGCGCACCGGCATCCGGCAGCGCCATGTCGCCGCGGCGGGCGAGATGACGTCCGATCTCGCCCGCCACGCCGCCCTCGATGCCATGGCGAGCGCCGGGGTTAAGGCTGCCGATGTCGATCTGATCGTGCTGGCCACGGCGACGCCCGACCAAACCTTTCCCGCCACCGCCGCGCGGGTGCAGGCGCAGCTTGGCATTCACCGCGGCGCGGCCTTCGACATTCAGGCGGTGTGCAGCGGCTTCGTCTATGCGCTGGCCACCGCCGATAATTTCATCAAGGCCGGCCAGGCGCATTGCGCCCTGGTGATCGGCGCCGAGACCTTCTCGCGCATTCTCGACTGGGAGGACCGCGCCACCTGCGTCCTGTTCGGCGATGGGGCC
>CALCYJ010000044.1 GCA_937905845.1 uncultured Rhodospirillales bacterium | reverse complement strand
AAAGCGCGCCAGAGCCTGTTCCGCAAAAGTGGACACCGCTTTTGCGACAAGAACATATTGGTTTGGCGCGCTTTCCGAACGGGCGCCGGAGGGTATCGATTTGCCGCCGCCCGAGGGGCCTCAAACGACAGCGCCGGGTTGCGCGGTTGTCATGGCTGCCGGCCCGGGCGACAATGCGCCCCGCGCGAGGAGGCCGCAGGACCGGCATGCCTGAGCGATGTAAAACGGGAGAGATACGTGTCGGATGAAATCGCCTTTGCTTCTGCATCCCGCCTGCTCGCGCTCTATCGCGCCGGTCAATTGTCGCCGGTCGAGGTGATACAGGCGATCCTGGCGCGCATCGAACGCCTCAACCCGAGGATCAACGCCTATTGCCTGGTTGATGAAAAAGCAGCACTGGCCCAGGCGAAGGCGTCGGAAGCGCGCTGGCGGGCCGGGGCGCCGTGCGGGCCGCTCGACGGCGTGCCAGCCAGCATCAAGGACCTCATCCTGACCCGGGGCTGGCCGACCTTGCGCGGCTCGCGCACGGTCGAGCGCGATCAGCCCTGGATGGAGGACGCGCCGGCGACGGCGCGGCTGCGCGAGAGCGGCGCCGTTCTGCTCGGCAAGACGACGACGCCCGAGTTCGGCTGGAAGGGCGTCACCGACAGCGCGCTCACCGGCATCACCCGCAATCCCTGGAACCAGGAGCGGACGCCGGGCGGCTCCAGCGGCGGCGCTTCCGCCCAGGTGGCGGCGGGGCTCGGGGCCCTGGCGGTCGGCACCGATGGCGGCGGCTCGATCCGCATTCCCGCCGCTTTCACCGGCATCGTCGGGCTGAAGCCCTCCTTCGGCCGCGTGCCGGCCTGGCCGGCGAGCCCGATGTCGACGCTCGCCCATCTCGGCCCGATGACCCGCACTGTCCATGACGCAGCGCTGATACTGAACGTTCTGGCCCGGCCCGATGTCCGCGACTGGTATGCGCTGCCCTATGACGGCACCGACTGGACCGCCGGGCTCGATGCGGGCGTGCGCGGCCTGAGGATCGCTTTCAGCGCCACGCTCGGCTATGCCAAGGTCGATGGCGAGGTGGGGGCGAGCGTCGCGGCCGCGGCGCATGTCTTTGCCACCGAGCTTGGCGCCGATGTCGAGGCGGCCGATCCGGGCTTCGCCGACCCCGCCGGAATTTTCTGGACGCTGTGGACCGCCGGCGCCTTCAAGGGGCTGGGCGGCCTCGCGCCGGAGAAATTCGCGCTGCTCGAACCCCGCCTTGCCGATTGCATCGCCGCCGGCGGACGGCTCAGCCTCAAGGACAATTTCGATGCGATCGAGGCGCGCGTGGCGCTTGGCGTGCGGATGCGGCAGTTCCACGAGCGCTACGATCTGCTGCTGACGCCGACGGTTGCGGTTCCGGCCTTCAAAGTCGGGGAGCTGGCGCCGGGCGTTCCCAATAATGCGGCGCCGGAACCCCAGGGCTGGACCGACTGGACGCCGTTCTCCTTCCCCTTCAACCTGACGCAGCAGCCGGCGATCACGCTGCCCTGCGGTTTCACCCGCGATGGCCTGCCCATCGGCTTGCAGATCGTCGGCCCGATGCACCGCGAGGATCTGGTGTTGCGGGCGGCGCGTGCCTTCGAGGTCGCCCGGCCCTGGGCCGACCGCCGGCCCGATCTCGGCTGACCCCGGGGCACGGGGGATGGAAATCCTGAGCATCGCCGAGATGGCCGAGGCCGACCGGCTGGCCATCGCCTCCGGCATCCCGGGCGTCGAGCTGATGGAAAGCGCCGGCGCCGCCGTGGCGGCGGCGATCATGGCGCGCTGGAACCCGCGTCCGGTCTTGGTGCTGTGCGGCACCGGCAATAACGGCGGCGACGGCTATGTCGCGGCCCGCCTTCTGGCGGCGTCCGGCTGGCCGGTCCGGGTCGCGGCGCTGGGACCGCCGGCGCGGCAGGGCGGCGATGCCGCGATCATGGCGGCGCGCTGGAGCGGCGGGATCGAACCCTGCTCACCCGCGGCTTTGGACGGCGCGGCGCTGGTGGTGGACGCGCTGTTCGGCGCCGGCCTGACCCGGCCGCTTTCCGGCCCGGCGGCGGCAATGGTCGAGGCCGCTAACGCGGGATCCGCCCCGATCATCGCCATCGACCTGCCGAGCGGTGTCGAAGGCGACAGCGGCGCCACCCCCGGCCCGGCGATACGGGCGGCGCTCACAATCACCTTCTTCCGCCCGAAGCCAGGCCATCTCCTGCTGCCGGGGCGTCTCTGCTGCGGCGAGCGAATGGTGGCGGACATCGGCATTCCCGTAGGCGTGCTGGAACGGATCGCGCCCAGGCTCGGCGAAAACGATCCGGCGCTCTGGGGCCAGGCCTATCCGCGGCTGCGGCCGGACGATCATAAATACCGCCGCGGCCATGCCATCGTGGTCTCGGGCGGCATCGCCAGCACCGGCGCGGCAAGGCTTTCGGCGCGGGCCGCGCTGAGGGCAGGGGCCGGCCTCGTCACCCTGGCCTCGCCGCCGGCAGCACTCGCCGTCAATGCGGCGCAGCTCACCGCGATCATGACCCGCTCCATCGCCGGCGCGGAAGGTCTCGCCCGCCTGCTCGCCGACCCGCGTTGCACCGCCGTGCTGCTCGGCCCAGGCAACGGGCTCGGGCCTGCCACCCGGGAGAATGTGCTGGCGGCGATGGCGGGCAGCCACGCCCTGGTCCTCGACGCCGATGCCCTGAGCGTGTTCAAGGATGATCCGGCGGCCCTGTTCGCGGCGCTCGCGGCTAGGGCCCCCGGCCAACCAGCGCTGCTCACGCCGCACGAAGGCGAGTTCCGCCGGCTTTTCCCCCAGCTTTCCGGCGACAAGCTTTCCCGCGCCGCCCAAGCGGCGGCACAGGCGCAGGCGGTGGTGCTGCTCAAGGGCGCCGACAGCGTGATCGCGGCGCCCGATGGACGCGCCGCGATCAATGAGAATGCGCCGCCGACCCTGGCGACCGCCGGATCGGGCGACGTGCTGGCCGGCCTGGCGCTGGCGCTGCTGGCGCAGTACCTGCCGACGTTCGCGGCGGCGGCGGCGGCGGCCTGGCTGCACGGCGCGGCGGCGCAGGCTTTCGGCCCCGGGCTGATCGCCGAAGACCTGCGGGACACGCTGCCGGTCGTGCTGCGCTGGCTGTTTCGCGCCCTGCCGTCCGTTGACACG
>CALCYJ010000043.1 GCA_937905845.1 uncultured Rhodospirillales bacterium | reverse complement strand
CGACGAACTCGTCGGCGATCTTGTCGTCGACGATGATCTTTTCGGTCGACATGCAGATCTGGCCCTGGTGCATGAAGGACCCGAAGATGGCGGCGTTGACGGCGCCATCGATGTCGGCGTCGTCGAGGACGACCAGCGGCGCCTTGCCGCCGAGCTCGAGCAGCGCCGGCTTCAGGTACTTGCCGGCGAGCTCGCCGATGCGGCGGCCGACGCCGGTGGAGCCGGTGAAGTTGACGCGGCGCACGGCGGGATGGGCGATGAGCGCCTCGACCACCGCGGCGGCGTCCTTGGGGTCGTTGGTGATGACGTTGATGACGCCCCTGGGAATACCGGCATCGGCGAGGCACTGGCCGATCAGCCGGTGGATGCCCGGGCAGCTCTCGGAGGCCTTGAGGACCACGGTGTTACCGCAGGCGAGCGGCATCGCGATGGCGCGGGTGCCCAGGATCACCGGGGCGTTCCAGGGCGCGATGCCGAGGACGACGCCGGCGGGCTGGCGGATGCCCATCGCGAGCATCGTCGCCGGGCTGTTGGAGGGAATGACCTCGCCGGCGATCTGCGTGGTCATGGCGCCGGCTTCGCGCAGCATGGAGGCGGCGAGCATGACGTTGAAGCCGGCCCAGGGGGCGGTGCCGCCGGTCTCTTCGAGCATCAGGCGGGTGAATTCGCCGACCTTGCTGTCCATCACGTCGGCGGCTTTCATCAGCAGGGCGCGGCGCTCGCCCGGGCCGGTCTTGCTCCAGCTCTTGAAGGCCGCCGCCGCCGCGTCGACCGCGGCCTTGGCGTCGGCGACGCCCGCCGCCGCGGCGCGAGTGGCGAGCTTGCCGGTATAGGGATCGTTGCGGTCGTAGGTGGCGCCGCTCTGCGCCTGCCGCTCCTCGCCGTCGATCAGGAATCCGATGTCCATCTTGCCGTCTCCTAAAATCCCAGAGCTTGTGCGTTGACCGCCGCTTCGAGGCCGCCGTCCGCCGCAATGTTCGTGCCGTTGATCCAGCGGGCGCCATCCGAGCAGAGGAAGGCGATGACTGGCGCAATATCCGCCGGCGTTCCGGCGCGTCCCGCAGCGGCGATATCGTCGTCCACGCGCTTGTCGCCGAACACCTGGCGGAACTGGCCGAGGATCGGCGTCTCGACCGGACCCGGGCTTACCGAGATGACACGAACGCCGTTCTGTCTGAACCGGGGCTGGTGCGCGGCAAGCTGCGTCCAGAGCAGCAGCAGCTCCTTGCTCAGCGGATAGCCCTCGGCTTCGGCGACATTGTGGTCCTTGAGCACGGCTGCCACGTCTGGAAACCCGGTGACCGCGACCATCGATTTGGCGCGGCTGAGGTTGGCACGCCAGCCATAGCCGGCGATCGAGGCGACATTGACGATCGCTCCGCCAGGACGGATGTGCGTCGCGGTGGCCTCGCTCAGGCCGCGCAGGCCGTAGAAGTTGACGGCGACAGTTGGCGCTGCGCCGGGTGCGCCAGAGAGACCGGCGACATTGCAAAGAGCGTCGATGCGCTGCGGGAATTGCCCGACGATTGCGTCGATGCCGGCCTGGCTCGACAGATCACCGCGGATGAAGCCGCTCAGCGACGGGCCGCCCTCGCGCCGGTCGACGCCAATGACATCGGCACCCAGTTGGGCGCAGAGCTCGGCGGTGCGGGCGCCGATACCCGAGGCGCTGCCGGTGACGATGATGGTCTTGCCCAAAAGCATCATGGCTTGACCCCCGGCAGCTTGAACTCGAGGCGATAGCCGACCGGCAACAGGCGCAGGCCGGTCCGGCGCTCTATGGCGCCCCAGATGCCGCGCGGCAGCACGAGGGCAAAGATCAGCGCCGTGGCGCCGAGCCCGACGAGGTACCAGACGCCGGTGGCGCCGAACCAGGTCTCGATGGCAAAGAAGATCACCGCACCGAGGATGGCACCCTCGAATGTGCCGATGCCCCCGACCAGCACCATGAAGATCATGTAGGCGGTCCACTGCACCGAGAAATAGGCCTTGGGCTGGAAGGTCAGTGCGGTCGCGAGCCAGAGGGCCCCGGCCATCGCCACGCCGAAGGCGGTGAAGACAAAGATCAGGCGCTTGGTGGAGGTGACGCGCACGCCGACCGAGGCAGCCGCCTCCTCGTTGTCGCGGATGGCCTGGATGGCGGCGCCGACGCGGCTACGCAGCAGCGCGAACAGTGCGCCGAGCAGGACGAGCAGCGCCACCAGCGCCAGCCAGTAGATGAGGTTGCGCCGGAGTGGCGCGTCAAAGGCGTTGAGTGAGATCAGCGACGTGCCGGTCTCACCCTTCACCAGCGGGTCGAGGTTGACCAGCAGGTGCGCCATCTCGGACACCACCCACATGCCGATGGCGAACTCGCCTCCTCTGAGCCGCAGCATCGGAAAGCTCAGCGGCACCGCGATGATCCCCACGATGAGAGCAGCGCCGGCCATGGCGACGAAGGGGTTCACGCCCCAGTCGGCGAGCTTGATGTTGAAGGACGCCCCGAGCCCGAGGAAGAGCTGCTGGCCGACGCTGACGAGGCCGGCATAGCCGGCGAGCGCGTTCCACATCACGGCAAGGATGATGTAGACGAACAGGATGGTCAGCCGGTCCATGGCGCCGGGCCCGAGCCAGAACGGGGCAACGGCGGCGATGACGGCGAGCACCACGACAACGCCGATCGCGATGCGCGAGGCGGCGGTCCAGCGTTCGACGCGGAAGGTCGTCTGCGCGTTCACACCGGCCTCCTGAAGAAGCCGCGCACGCCGCCGACGAGCCAGATGCGAACGAACAGCACGACAAGGAAGACGCCATGGCCTGCGAGGAGGAAGCCGAGCGGTGAAACTTTCGCGCCGAAGGTCTGCGCCAGCGCCAGCACGATACCGCCGATCAGCGTGCCCCAGACCGAGCCGGCGCCGCCGATGACCGCGGCTTCGAAGGCGAACAGCAGTTGCGACGCGCCGGCATAGGCATCGAACGTGCCGCGCATGCCGAGCGCCGCGCCGGCGAGGCCGACCGTGAAGAGCGCGATGGCGGAGGCGATGGCCGTTGCCATACGCGGGTTGATGCCGACGAGGCCAGCGGTATCCGGATCCTCGGCCGTGGCGCGGATGGCGCGGCCGTAGGGGGTGAAGCTCAGGAAGAGCTGCAGGCCGCCGAGCACCGCCACCGCGAGCACAAAGGTGCCGACCGCGAGTTCTCCGACATAGATGTCGCCGGGCAGGGCGATCGAGTCATAGCTGAGCGTGCCGATGAAATTACTGAGCGACCGGGTGTTGGCGCCGAACGTTTCGAACAGGCCGTTGTCAATGACGATCGAGAGTCCGAACGTCGCGAGGATCGGCACCAGCTGTCCTGCC
>CALCYJ010000042.1 GCA_937905845.1 uncultured Rhodospirillales bacterium | reverse complement strand
CATGATGCGCTCGCGCCGGAGCGCCCCCGAGCGCACGAGGAACTCGGCATCCTCCTCGGTATAGATGTCGTTGGTGACGACGGCGAGATCGAAATGATCGCGCAGATGCTTGCACAGGCGATCGACCAGCGCGGTCTTGCCGGAACCGACCGGGCCGCCGACGCCGACGCGGAGCGGGCCGTGAGAAGATGAGGTCATGAGCGGTAAAGCCTCGTCGTTTGCGTTTCATGGCGCATGGCGCACCAGTCGATGACGGGAGAAGCGAAGGCGATGTCCTCGAGCTTTGCCGCCGCGGCCCGGCGGGTCAGCGCCAGAACCCGCCCCTCGAGCGCGGCGATCACCGCCTGCCCCGCGCTCTGCCCGAGCGGGACCAGCCGCACGCCGGCCGAGACCAGGCTGGCGGCGAAAGATTGGAGATAGGCGGCAAGCGCCGGGCCGAGCGGCACGCCGTGGACCGCCGCGACGCAGCCGACCGCCACCGGCAGAACCGGCGGCGCGTTCAAGGCCGCGATCCGCGCGGCCAGTCCCGGGGCGGGCCAGGCGGCAAGCGTCGCCTTGAGGAAGGCCTGGCCCTGCTGCGTGCTTTCCAGCGCCAGCTCGGCCGCACCCCGGAGTGCGGCGCCAAGCTCGGCCACGGCGGCAAGCCCGGCATCGTCGCCCGCCGCCGCCGCCCGCCAGGCCGCGGCCAAGAGCACAGCATCGCCCCAGCCGCTGCCGAAGGCGAGCGCGGCCGCCACGAAATCTTCGAGATCGGACGCCGTGCGCACCAGCCCCTCCTCGACCGCCCATTCCAGCCCGTGGCTGTAGCTATAGCCGCCGACCGGATAGGACGGCGACAGCCAGGCCATGAGCCGATAGAGCGCCGCCGCCTCAGGATCCGTCATCGCCCTCGCCTTCGCCCGGAGCGCCTGGCTCATGGGAATGAGGATGGGGATGGGGATGGGGATGGGGATGGGAATGCGGCGCGGCGGCCGGCGGCTCGTGGACATGGGCATGCGGCGCGCCGGCATAGGCGCCGGGCTCGGGCGTGAAGCCCCCGGCCCGCCGGCGCACGATGGCGCCGAGGCGGACCATCAGGGCGGTGATGACCGGATCGTCGCGGATGACGAGACGATCCTCGCCGATCTCGGTCGGCAGATGGCGGTTGCCGAGATGCCAGGCGAGGCGGGCGAGCTGGCGCGGGCTCGATGCCACGATCTCGACCAGATCCTCGGGCGCCGCCCGGACCACGATGACGCCGCCGTCCTCGAGCCTCAGCCCGGCGCCCTCTTCAAGCCAGGAGGCCTGCGGCAGGTCGAGCAGGAAATCCCACCCCTCGTCGGTGGCGAGACGGCGGCGGCGGCGATGCCGATCCGCCTCGCCGAGCGTCACTTGGCCGACGATCGCCGCGGCGGCGTAGCGGCCCGGCTCCAGCACCGCCCGCGCTCGCGGCAGGGCGCCCGCCGCCGGTTCCGCCGCTGGGCCTTCGGATGGAACATCGCTCATGGGCGCTTCGTCCTCTTTTCCGATTCAGAACAGGAAATAGCGCTGCGCCATCGGCAGCACGGCCGCCGGGGCGCAGGTGATCGGCTCGCCGTCGGCGCTGACCTCGTAGGTCTCGGGATCGACGGCGATGCGCGGGGTGGCATTGTTGAGCACGAGGCTGGCCTTGGAGATGCCGCCCCTGGTATTTTCGACCGCCAGGAGCCGCCGGGTAAGCCCGAGCCTGGTCCCGACATCGGCGGCAAGGGCGGCGCCCGAAACGAAGGTCACGGCGCTTTCGGGAAGCAGGCGGCCGAAGGTGGCGAACATCGGGCGGTAATGCACGGGCTGCGGCGTCGGGATCGAGGCGTTGGGATCGCCCATCGGCGCCACGGCGATGGAGCCACATTTCAGCACCAGCTCGGGCTTGACGCCGAAGAAGGCGGGCTGCCAGAGCACGAGATCGGCGAGCTTGCCGACCTCGATGGAACCGACATGGCGGGCGATGCCGTGGGTGATCGCCGGATTGATGGTGTATTTGGCGATATAGCGGCGGGCGCGGAAATTGTCGCTGCCGCCGGTCTCCTCGGGCAGTGGGCCGCGCTGGCGCCGCATCTTGTCCGCCGTCTGCCAGGTGCGGATCACCACTTCGCCCACCCGTCCCATCGCCTGGCTGTCGGAGGAGATCATGGAGAAGGCGCCGAGATCGTGCAGCACGTCCTCGGCCGCGATCGTCTCGCGGCGGATGCGGCTTTCGGCGAAGGCCACGTCCTCGGGAATGCGCGGATCGAGGTGGTGGCAGACCATGAGCATGTCGAGATGCTCGTCGAGCGTATTGACCGTATAGGGCCGCGTCGGATTGGTTGAGGACGGCAGCACGTTGGCTTCGCCGCACAGGCGGATGATGTCGGGGGCATGGCCGCCGCCGGCGCCCTCGGTGTGATAGGTATGGATGGTGCGGCCCTTGAAGGCGGCGAGCGTGCTTTCGACGAAGCCGGCCTCGTTCAGCGTGTCGGTGTGGATCGCCACCTGCACGTCGTGCTCGTCGGCAACGCTAAGGCAGCAATCGATCGCGGCCGGCGTCGTGCCCCAATCCTCGTGCAGCTTGAGGCCGCAGGCGCCGGCCGCGAGCTGCTCGACCAGCGCCGCGGGCTCCGAGGCATTGCCCTTGCCAAGGAAGCCCAGGTTCATCGGCAGTCCCTCGGCCGCCTGGAGCATGCGCGCGATATGCCAGGGGCCGGGCGTGCAGGTGGTCGCCGCCGTGCCCGCCGCCGGACCGGTGCCGCCGCCGATCATCGTGGTGACGCCCGAGACCAGCGCCTCCTCGATCTGCTGCGGGCAGATGAAATGGATATGGGCGTCGATGCCGCCGGCGGTGACGATCCGGCCCTCGCCGGCGATCACTTCGGTGCCGGGGCCGATGACGATATCGACGGCGGGCTGGATGTCGGGGTTGCCGGCCTTGCCGATCGCGCAGATGCGGCCGTCCTTCAGGCCGATATCCGCCTTGACGACGCCCCAGTGATCGAGGATGACCGCATTGGTGATGACGGTATCGACGGCGCCTTCGGCGCGCGTCGCCTGGCTCTGGCCCATACCATCGCGGATGACCTTGCCGCCGCCGAACTTCACCTCCTCGCCATAGATCGTGAAATCCTTCTCGATGGCGATGAACAGCTCGGTATCGGCAAGGCGGATCCGGTCGCCGGTCGTGGGGCCGAACATGTCGGCATAGGCCTGGCGGGAAAGGCGGTTGGCCATGGCGTCAATCCTTCAGAAGGCCGGAGACGGCGCCGCGGAACCCCATCACCCGGCGCAAGCCCGCAAGCGCCACCAGGCGGACTTCCCGGCGCTGCCCGGGCTCGAAGCGCACCGCGGTGCCGGCGGGAATGTCGAGGCGGAAGCCGCGCGCGGCCGGCCGCTCGAAATCGAGCGCCGGATTGACCTCGTAGAAATGGTAGTGCGAGCCGACCTGGATCGGCCGGTCGCCGGTATTGGCGACGCTGAGGGTGACGACCTTGCGGCCGGCATTCAGCTCGATCTCGCCCTCGATGGTGATGACTTCCCCCGGGATCATGGCGCCCTCTTTCAGCGGATGGGATGATGGACGGTGACAAGCTTGGTGCCATCGGGGAAGGTCGCCTCGACCTGCACCTCGCGGATCATCTCCGCCACCCCCTCCATCACCTGCTCGCGCGAGATGACCGTGGCGCCGTCGCGCATCAGCTCGGCCACGCTGCGCCCATCGCGCGCGCCTTCGACCAGGAAGTCGGTGACGAGCGCCACCGCCTCGGGATGATTGAGCCGCACGCCCCGTTCCAGCCGCCGCCGCGCCACCTGCGCCGCCATGGCGATCAGCAGCTTGTCCTTTTCGCGTGGGGTGAGATGCATGGGCGCCTCCTCTCAAGTCTTATGGTTCGCCGCTGCCATCCTACCAGACGCGCGGCAGGCTGTGGCCATAGGACGCGGCCCGTCGCAACCGGCCCAGCAGATCGGCCAGCCCCGCCCTGACCAGGGCGGCGTCGGGACCGAACAAGCGTCCCAGCAGGATGCCGTTCACCAGGCTGGCGCCGGCGCGGCAGCCCAGTCCGGCCGCCGCTTCCCGCGCCAGAGCGAGATGACGGGCGGCATCGGGCGCGGCATGGATGAGGGTGGCAAGGGCGGCGGCACCGGCGAAGGTGAAGGGATCGTCCAGCGTCGCGGCGACATCGCCTTCAAGCCCCAGCGCGTCGGCCCACATGAGCCGGCCGCCCCGCTCCAGGCGCCAGCGCTCGGCCAAGCTCCCGCGCCGGAACCGCTCGCCAGAGGCCGTGCGGCCGAATACCAGCATCTCACAGGCGAGCAGCCGGGCGTCGGGTTCCAGCACCGCCCGCGTCCGCCGCGCAAGCCTGGCGCCATCGAACAGGATCGTCTCCTGCGGCAGCCATTCGAGCCTCGCGCCGGCGGCGACTTCGAGCTCGACGCCGATATCGACCTCGGGCCCGAGCGAGCGGTAGATCTTCTCCGCCGCCTGGGTGGTGACGAGCGCCCGCCCGCCGCCGGAAACCCGCACCCGATAGCGCATGCGATCGCCGCCGGTAAGCCCGCCCGAAGTGGTGATGAGCACGGCCTCGCTTGGCTGCCCCGCCGGAACCTTCGGCAGCAGCGCCCGCGCCGGCGCGCGCTGATAAAGATGGACGAGGCCGCCCGGCCTGCCATCGAAGGCGATCTCCAGCGCGCCGTCGCCCCGCTCGAATACCGGCGGCGGCGCCCCATGCAATAAAGCGGCCTGCGGTGCGTTCGCGGCACCGATGCCTGCCGCCGTCACCCCCGCCGCCTGGCGCATCGGGGCGTCAGAGGGTGAGATGGCGGCGGACCTCGTCCTCCACCATCTCCGCGCGGCGGCCGGCCAGAACCACCTCGCCCCGCTCCATCACGACGAAAGCATCGGCCAGGTCGCGAGCGAATTCGAAATATTGCTCCACCAGGAGGATCGCCATATTGCCGCGCGCGGCCAGGCCCGCGATCACCCGGCCGATATCCTTGATGATCGAGGGCTGGATGCCTTCCGTCGGCTCGTCCAGCACCAGAAGGCTCGGCTGCGTGACGAGGGCGCGGGCGATGGCGAGCTGCTGCTGCTGGCCGCCGGAAAGATCGCCGCCGGCGCGGTGCAGCATCTGGCGCAGGACCGGGAAGAGGGTGAAGATCTCCTCCTCGATGCGGCGGTGGGCTCGGGGCAGGGGCGCAAAGCCGGTGCGCAAATTCTCCAGCACGCTCAGCCGGGGAAAGATCTCGCGTCCCTGCGGCACCAGCGCCATGCCGCGGGCGGCGCGGCGGTGCGGCGTCAGCCTGTCGAGCGGCTCGCCCTGCCACAGGATGCGGCCGCTCCGGATCGGCGTCAGGCCGAAAAGCGCGCGCAGCAGGCTGGTCTTGCCGACGCCGTTGCGCCCGAGCACGCAGGTCACCTCGCCCTCCGCCGCCGTCAGGCTGACCCCGCGCAGCGTATGGCTCGCGCCGTAATAGAGATGGACATCCTCGATGCTCAGCATCCCTCAGCGCCCCAGATAGACTTCGATGACCACGGGATCGTTCTGCACATGCTCGATCGACCCCTCGGCCAGCACCCGCCCCTCGTGCAGAACCGTCACCTTGGCGCCGAGGCTCTTCACGAATTCCATGTCATGCTCCACCACCAATAGCGTATGGCGGCCGGCGAGCGCCAGGATCAATTCGGCCGTCTGCTCCGTCTCCTGGTCGGTCATGCCGGCCACCGGCTCGTCCAGCAGCAGCAATTGCTGATCCTGGATCAGCAGCATGCCGATTTCCAGCCATTGCTTCTGGCCGTGGCTGAGCGCGCCGGCCGGAGCCCGGCGCCGGGCGGCAAGGCCGACGAGATCGAGCGTCTCCTCGATCCGCGCCGCCTCGGCCGCACTCGTCTCCTTGAGCAGCGCGCGCCAGATCGAGCGCGAGCGCGCGGCCGCGAGTTCGAGATTCTGATGGACGGTGAGCGCCTCGAAAACCGTCGGCTTCTGGAACTTGCGCCCGATGCCGAGATTGGCGATCGCCGCCTCGTCGAGCTTGGTGAGATCGATGCTGCCGGCGAAGAACACCTCGCCCGCGTCCGGCCTGGTCTTGCCGGTGATCACGTCCATCATCGTGGTCTTGCCGGCGCCGTTCGGCCCGATCACCGAGCGCAACTCCCCCCGCTCCACCACCAGCGACAGGCCGTTCAGCGCCTTGAATCCGTCGAAACTCACCTCCACCCCGTCGAGATAGAGCAGCGTGTC
>CALCYJ010000041.1 GCA_937905845.1 uncultured Rhodospirillales bacterium | reverse complement strand
TTCGACTTGGTGACGGAATCGTTGACGTTGATCGCCGGCACTTTGAGGCGGCCATCGCGCGCCATCTCGTCGAGCCGGTGCACGCCGGTCGTGGTTTCCTCCGACAGGCCGCGCACGCCTTCGAGCAATGCGGGATATTTCTCGTGCATGATCTGGGTCAGATCGCCGCCGTCATCGAGAATCATGTTGGGATGCCAGCCGCCGGGACCCTCGATCGTGCGCTCGATGCACCACCAGAATTCCTCCTCCGTTTCGCCCTTCCAGGCGAAGACCGGGGTGCCGCGCGCCGCGATCGCCGCCGCCGCCTGGTCCTGGGTGGAGAAGATGTTGCACGACGACCAGCGCACCTCGGCGCCAAGCGCCGTCAGCGTCTCGATCAGCACCGCCGTCTGGATGGTCATGTGCAGGCAGCCGGCGATGCGCGCGCCCTTAAGCGGCTTGTCCGCGCCGAACTCGCGGCGCAGCGCCATCAGCCCCGGCATCTCGGTCTCGGCGATAGCGATTTCTTTGCGGCCCCAGTCGGCGAGCGTGAGATCGGCAACCTTGAAATCCTGAAGCTTGGTCATGAATAGCTCCGGCATTATTGTCTAAGGGTTATGGACAGGCTCGCGAAAGCGAGAGCCGGCTCCGCCGGCGCGAGGGCCGATCATGGCCCAAATGATCGCATAAAGAAATCTTTATATTTAAGGCCCAATCTTTATATTTAAGGCTCGCGGGCGCCCGGAAAGCGGTCCGGCGCCAGGGCGCCGCCGCCTCATCCCTCGTCAAATCCGGCTTCGACCAGGGCGCAGAGCGCTTCGAGCGCTGCTTGCGCCTCATGGCCTTGCGCGCGGATCTCGATTTCCGACCCGGGGCCCGCCGCCAGCATCATGAGCCCCATGATCGACTGGCCGGACACTTCGGTCTCATCGCGGCGGACATTGATTTCGGCATCGAAGCGGCTGGCGCAATTGACGAACTTGGCGGCGGCACGGGCATGCAGCCCGCGCTGATTGCAGATGGTGACCGCGCGGGCATTGGCCGCCCCGCCGCCCTCACCCGCCTCGCCACCCGCACCGCTCATTTATGCTCGCCGGTGAGAAGATGGGAGGCGACATTGATGTATTTGCGGCCCGATTCCTGCGCCGCGAGAACGGCGGCGGCGATATCGTTCTTGCCGCGCACCCCGGCGAGCTTGATCAGCATCGGCAGATTGACGCCGGCGATCACCTCGACCTTGGCCTTCTCCATGATGGAAATGGCGAGATTGGACGGCGTGCCGCCGAACATGTCGGTGAGCAGGATGACGCCGTGCCCGCTGTCGGCGTCCGCCACCGCCTGCAGGATGTCGCGCCGTCGCTGCTCCATATCGTCGTCGGCGCCGATGCAGATGGCGCGCATGGCCGGCTGCGGCCCGACCACGTGCTCGGTCGCGTTGATGAATTCTTCCGCCAGCCGGCCGTGGGTCACCAAGACCAGTCCAATCATGCTCGAGCCCTTACCTCCTCGTCGCCGTCCGGCCGCCGATTCCGGCCGGCTGATTGCGGCCGCGCGGGATCACTAGGCAGGACGGGCGCATCCCTGTCAAGATCGTGTATCCCGCCTGCATGCCGCCTCATTCTCCGCCATCCCCGATGTCGCGATGGCGCAGCCCGACCTCGAACCCCCGCTCCCGCAGAGCCGCTGCCAGCCGCTCGGCGACGAAGACCGAGCGATGGCGCCCGCCGGTACAGCCGAGGGCAAGGGTCAGATAGGTCTTGCCGCCGCTGCTATAGGAGGGCAGCAGCGCCAGCAGCATCGCGGTGAACCGCTCGAAGAACGGCGCGAAGGCGGGATCGGCCGTGACATAGGCGGCGACACCCGCATCCTCGCCGGTCAGCGGGCGCAGCGCCGGAACATAATAGGGGTTGCGCAGGAAGCGCATGTCGAACACCAGATCGGCCTCCCGCGGCAGGCCGCGCCGGTAGGAGAAGGAGGTGATGGTGATGGTGAGGCCGGGCTTGCGGTCGAGCGCGTAATGCTCCGTCAGCAGGCGGCGCAGTTCGGGCAGCGCCATGTCGCTCGTGTCCATCACCAGGTCCGCCTGCTCGCGCACGCGGTAGAGAAGCTGGCGTTCGTGGCGGATCCCGTCGATCACCGGCCGGTCGGCGGCGAGCGGATGACGCCGCCGCGTGGTGGTGAAGCGGCTGTGCAGCACGGCATCGTCGCAATCGAGATAGAGAAAGGCGGGCGCGAGATCGCGCCGCTCCCGCAGCGCGCGCAGCCGGGCGATAAACGCATCGGGCTCGAAATCGCGGGTGCGGGCATCGATGCCGACCGCCATGGCGCGCAGCGGCCGCGGCTCGCGCCCACCGGCCGCCGGTACTCCCTCGGCCGACGGGCGCTCGGCCCGGGTCAGGCGGCTCAACAGCGAAAGCGGCAGATTGTCCACCGCTTCGTAGTTCAGATCCTCCAGCACCTTCAGGGCGGAGGATTTTCCGGCTCCCGACATGCCGCTCACCAGCAGCACGCGCGTTGCGCCCTCGCTCATGCCGGCGTGCTTTCCGGCACCGGCGCCGGCGCCCAGACGGCCAGCGCGAGCCGCACCTTGGCCGCCGCCGACGCCTCGAAGGGCGCCAGCTTGAGACAGGGCAGAAGAATGCCGCCAAGCTCGACCCGCTCCGGCTCGGGCAGCCGCGCGACCGCGTCGGACACCACCAGATCGACCACGAGGGCGAGCGGCGCCGCCGCCACGCTCGCCACTTTCAGGATGCCGAGGCCCCGCACCTCCAGGCAGCCGACAAGGTTTGCCGGCGCCGTTTCGGGCAGCGCCGCCACAAGCCTGCCGCCCTCGGCGGCAAGCGCCACCAGATCGTCGGCCACCAGACGCGCGCCGGCATCGATCAGGCGCAAGGCCAGATCGGACTTGCCGCTGCCCGAGGGCCCGCGCAGCAGCACCGCCATGCCGCCAAGCTCGACAGAGGTGCCATGAACCAGGATCATGGCCGGGAGGGTGCGGCTTTGCGCGCGGCAAGTCAATGTGGCAGGAGCCCGCAGCGACAAGGCGCCGCGCACGCAGCGCTCACGCCGCCGGCAGCACGACGGAGAAGCGGGCGCCGATCACCCGGCCGTCGCCGTCGCGGCGGTTCTCGGCGCGGATGCGGCCGGCATGCGCCTCGACGATCTGGCGCGAGATCGAGAGGCCAAGGCCCGAATGGGTGCCGAACTGCTCGCCCGCCGGCCGTTCGCTGTAGAAACGCTCGAAGACCGCTTCGAGCTTGTCCTCGGGCATGCCCGGCCCCTCGTCCTCGACGGTGAAGTACACCTGGCCGTTGCTGCGTCCGGCAACGAGGCGGATGGTCGCGCCGGGCGGGCTGAAGGAAATCGCGTTGTCGACGAGATTGCGCGCCACCTGCCCCAGACGCGACTTGAGCCCGAGCACGGTCAGCGGATCGCCCGCCGGCAGGTCGAGACGGATCACCGGTGCCAGCTCGCCCGCCGTCGCGCCATGGACCTTGGCCATCGCCTCCAGCAGGCGCGCCAGATCGACCGGCTCGCTCTCGGCGCGCGAGAGTTCGGCATCCAGCCGCGATGCATTCGAAATATCGCTGATCAGCCGGTCGAGGCGCTGCACGTCGTCGGCGATGATTTCGAGCAGGCGGCGGCGCTTGTCGGGGTCGCTCGCGCGTTCCAGCGTCTCGACGGCGCTGCGCAGCGAGGTGAGCGGATTCTTGATTTCGTGCGAGACGTCGGCGGCGAAGGCCTCGATCGCATCCATGCGGCGGTAGAGTTCGTCGGTCATGTTGCGCAAAGCGGCGGAAAGATCGCCGATCTCGTCGCGCCTGGTGCTGAAATCGGGAATGCCGGCCTGCCGTCCGTGGCTGGTCCTGACCCGCTCCGCCGCCGCCGCCAGGCGCCGGACCGGCCGCGCGATGGTGGAGGCGAGAAAGAAGGACAGCAGCACCGTCACCGCCAGGATGACGAGGAAGAATTCCAGAATGACCAGGCGCTCGGAGCGGATCTGGGAATCCATGTCGCTGCTGTCGGTGGTGAGCAGCAGAACGCCCATCACCTTGCGCAATCCCTGCACCGGCACCGCGACGCTGACGATACGGTCGCCGTCCGCCGTCTGGCGCAGCGCCGTGGCGTCGTCGCCCCCCATCGCCAGGGCGATCTCGTCGTAATCGCCGGCGCGCTCGGGCGAATGCTCGACATAGAGCGGCAGGTCGTCCTGGTCGGGCATGAGGCGGATGACGCGGTTGTAGACCGCCTCGGCGGCGCCGAACCACCAGGTTTTCGGCTCCTGCGGCGCCAGCGGGCGCATCATCACCCGGCGCCCGGCATTGAGCAGGCGGCGGCTGTCGGCCATCAGGTGGCCGTCGTCGGCGAACAGCCGCACGCGGCTGTCGGTCGCCGCTGAAAGCCGGCGCAGAATCTCGCGCGCGGCATAAGGATCGAGCGACAGCGCGTCGGAGGAGACGGAAACCGCGCTTTCCGCCAGCGCGCCGGCGATGAGCTGACCCTGGGTATCGAGCGACATGACGGTGGCGTCCAGCAGGCCGGCGCGATACTGGTCGAGATACAGCAACGCCACCACCAGCAGCACCGGCGCCAGCACGTTGATCGCCAGGATGCGCCGTGTCAGCGGCGACAGGCGGCCCCGCCGGCGGCGGCGGCACCTGCCGGCCGGTGCGGCGGGCATGACCGGTACGACCGGGGCGACCGGGGCGACCGGGGCGGCCGGTGCGGCCGGCGCCCCGGATCCGGCATCGCTTTCGCTTGCGGCCTGCATGCGTTGCGCCCTCATTCCTCCTTGTAGCGGTAGCCGACGCCGTAAAGCGTCTCGATCGCCTCGAACTCGGCATCGATCGTCTTGAATTTCTTGCGCAGGCGCTTGATGTGGCTGTCGATGGTGCGGTCGTCGACATAGACATTGTCGGCATAGGCGGCGTCCATCAACTGGTCGCGGCTCTTCACATGGCCCGGCCGTTGCGCCAGGCCCTGGAGGATGAGGAACTCGGTCACGGTCAAGGTCACCGGCTGCCCCTTCCAGCTGCACCAGTGCCGCGCCGGATCGAGGCTGAGATAGCCGCGGGTCACCACCTTGTCGCCGCCGTTGCCGCCCTCGCCCGCCTTGACCAGCTCGGCGCGGCGGAGCAGCGCGCGAATGCGCTCGATCAGCAGGCGCTGGGAGAAGGGTTTGCGGATGTAATCGTCGGCGCCCATCTTGAGGCCCAGCACCTCGTCGATCTCCTCCTCCTTCGAGGTGAGCAGGATCACCGGAACATCGGAGCCGCGCCTGAGGCGGCTCAGCATCTCCATGCCGTCCATGCGCGGCATCTTGATATCGAGCACGATGAGGTCGGCCGGCTGGGCGCTAAGCTCACGCAAGGCCTCCGCCCCGTCGATATAGGTGCGCACCTTGAAACCTTCGCCCTCCAGCGCCATCGTCACCGAGGTCAGGATATTGCGGTCGTCGTCGACCAGCGCAATGGTGGCAGTCACATCCCCTCCTTCAGACAGATCATGATCCGGGCAGACAGATCATGGCCCGGACGGCGCCGGCTCGGGCCCGGCGGCAAGCCGACATACGGGCGCAGGATACACAAGCCGGCCCGGCTCCGACACTGGCCTGAGCCGGGCCGCTTCCCGGGCGTCCCGAAGGGTCTTGCGGCGGCGCGCGTTCCCGGCCACATTAGCGGGCCATGGAACAGACCGCAGCGCCCGCTTCCGAGGCTCCAAGCCCTGCCGTTCTGGCACGGCGGCTGCTGCGCCTCGTCCCGACCGCCTGCCTTGCCACCGCCGCGAGCGCGGACGGCTGGCCCTTCGCCTCGCTGGTGCTGCTCGCCACCGACCAGGATGGCGCCCCGCTCCTGCTGCTGTCCAATCTGGCGGAACATACGCGGAACCTCAAGAACGACCCCCGCGTCTCCCTGCTGCTCGACGGCACCATTCATCTCGCGAGCCGCCTTACCGGCCCCCGCCTGACGCTGCTGGGCCAGGCCGAGCCGAGCGCGGCCCCCCTCCACCGCCGCCGCTTTCTCGCCCGCCACGACGATGCCGCCGATTATGCGGGCTTCGCCGATTTCGCGATCTATCGCCTGCGCCTCGAGCGAGCGCATCTCGTTGCCGGCTTCGGCCAGATCGCCTGGATCGAGGCCGGCGACCTGCTGGCGCCGCCGAGCCCGGCGCTCGCCGCCGCCGAGACCGATATCGTGCGGCATATGAACGAGGATCACCGCGAGGCGCTGGCACAGATCGCGACCCGCCTCCTGGCGCTCGAAGAGGGTCCCTGGCGCATGACCGGGCTGGATGGCGAAGGCTTCGACCTCGCCTGCGGCTCGCGCACCGCGCGCCTCGATTTCGAGCCGCCGGTGCGCGATCCGGAATCAGCCCGCATCGCACTGACCCAGCTCACCCGGCGGGCGCTGGAGCTGGAAAGAATTTGACCAGGCGGCCTTGCGCTGGGGCCTTCGCCCCGGCAAGCTTGCCGGCTATTGTTTGATCATTCATCGGCAGCTTCGCCCGGAAGCGGCCGCAGCCATCATGTCGGGAGGATCAGGTGCAGCAGACAGGACCCCATATTTCCGCCTACGGCCTCGATCGTCTCGGCCTGCGCAACGTCAATCTCGCGCATTGGAACTATACGGCGCCGGCGCTTTACGAAGAAGCGCTGCGCCGCGACGAGGGCCATCTCTCGGCGGGCGGCCCGCTGGTGGTGCGCACGGGGCACCATACCGGGCGCTCAGCCAACGACAAGTTCATCGTCCGCGAAGCCGGCAGCGAGCGCGACATCTGGTGGGGCGACATCAACCGCCCGATCGAGATCGAGCATTTCGCCTCGCTCAAGCGCCACATGCTGGCCTATATGCAGGGCCGCGACGTCTATGTGCAGGATTGCTGGGCGGGTGCGGATCCCGCCTATCGCGTCGGCGTGCGCGTCATCACCGAGGCCGCCTGGCATTCCCTTTTCGCCCGCAACATGTTCCTGCCGCCGGCCGCCGCCGAGCTTGAGGCTTTCACCCCCGACTTCACCATCATCGACCTGCCGCGCTTCCATGCAGTGCCCGAGGTGGACGGTACCCGCACCGAGGTCTTCGTGCTGGTCAATTACGCCGAGCGGCTGGTGCTGATCGGCGGCACTTCCTATGCCGGCGAGATCAAGAAAT
>CALCYJ010000040.1 GCA_937905845.1 uncultured Rhodospirillales bacterium | reverse complement strand
CATCCGCCAGCAGGCCGGCGAACTCGACTACGCCCCGTCCTTCAACATGGGCCATCCGCTGGCCTTCGAATTCGCCTCGCGCGTCGCCGAGATCGTCCCCGGCGACCTCGACCACATCTTCTTCACCAACTCCGGCTCGGAGGCGGTCGACACCGCGCTCAAGATGGCCATCGCCTACCACCGCGCCCGCGGCAAGGGGACCAAGACCCGGCTGATCGGGCGCGAGCGCGGCTATCACGGCGTCGGCTTCGGCGGCATCTCGGTCGGCGGCATCGTGTCCAACCGCAAATATTTTGGGCCGCTGCTTGCCGGCGTCGATCACCTGCCGCACACGCACGATCTCAAGCGCAACGCCTTCAGCCGCGGCCTGCCGGCCCATGGCGCGGAGCTGGCCGACGAGCTGGAGCGGATCGTGGCCCTGCACGACGCCTCGACGATCGCCGCCGTCATCGTCGAGCCGGTGGCGGGCTCGACCGGCGTGCTGCTGCCGCCTCAGGGCTATTTGCAGCGCCTGCGCCAGATCTGCGACCGCCACGGCATCCTGCTGATCTTCGACGAGGTGATCACCGGCTTTGGCCGCCTGGGCTCGGCCTTCGCCGCCGAGCATTTCGGCGTGCTGCCCGACATCATGACCGCCGCCAAGGGGATTTCCAACGGCACGGTGCCGATGGGAGCCGCCTTCGTGCGCCGCGGCATCTACGACGCTTTCATGGACGCGCCGGAGAACACGATCGAATTGTTCCACGGCTATACCTATTCCGCCCATCCGCTGGCCTGCGCCGCCGCTCTTGCGACGCTCGACACCTATCAGGAGGAAGGCCTGTTCCAGCGCGCGGCCGATCTTGCCCCCTATTGGGAGGAGACGCTGCACAGCCTGCGCGATGCGCCCCATGTCATCGACATCCGCACCATCGGCCTGATTGCCGGCATCGAGCTTGAAGGCATCCCCGGCAAGCCGACCAAGCGCGCCTTCGACGCCTTCCTCAAGGCCTATGAGCGCGGCCTGATGATCCGCACCACCGGCGACATCATCGCGCTGTCGCCGCCGCTCATCGTCTCGCGCCAGGAGATCGACTTCATGGCGGAGACGCTGCGCGAGGTGCTTCAGGCGGTGGCCTGAAGCAGCGGCCCGCCTTATCTGGCGGCCAGGGCCTGGTCGAGGAATTCGAGCCGGTCCTGGCCCCAGAACATCTCGCCGTCGTAGAGATAGGCGGGCGCGCCGAATACGCCGCGCTCGATCGCCTCCGTCGTATCCGCCTCGAAGGCGGCATCGGCTTCGGGCCTTTCGGCCGCCGCCAGGAGGGATGCGCCGTCCAACCCGCAGGCCTTGGCGATATCGACGAGCGTCGCCCGGTCGGCGAGATCGCGCTCCTCCACCCAGACGGCGCGCATCATGGCATGGGCGAGCTTCAGGGCATCCTGGCCGCTTGAGCGCGCGGCGATGACCACGCCGCTCGCAAGCCTGACGTCGGTCGGGAAATGCGCCGGGTGCATATTGAGCGGCACGGCGCGATATGCGCGCCAGCGGGCGAGTTCGACCAGGCGGTAATCGCGGCGCTGTTTCGCCCGCTTGGCCAGCGGCAGTCCGCCCGAGACCGGGAAGATGCGGCCGTAATCCACCGGCAGGACCCGGATCTCGGCGCCATGGCGGCGGGCCATGTCCTCAAACCGCGCGGAGCCGAGATAGGTCCAGGGCGAAATCAGGGTGAAATAATAGTCGATCCGCTTCGGCATCATGCCTCCTCGCAAGCGCTTGAGCCGCCCGGCCGCGGGCGGGTGGGCGATCTTAGACCAGGCTTGCGGCCGTTGACAGAGCCCGGGCGATCTCGACAGATTAGGGAGCGACAGGGTGGCGTGACGCTCGGATCGCGCGCGGGGGAGGCATCGCATCATGCGTTTTCATCGCGAAAAGTGGAATGCCCCGGACGGCATCGGGCTCTCGCATCTCTTCAAGGCGGGATCTTTCGGCGCCCTGGTGGTGATCTGCACCCTGGCGCTGCATGCGGTCCGTTTCGCCGACCACACGGGGCTGGCCGAGGCCGGCATGGTCGGGGGATTGGCGGCGGCGGCCGGCCTGATCGCCCTGCTGGCCCTGCTGGCGCAGCGCCGCACCATACAGCGTCAGGGCCAGGAGATGCTGATCGAGGCGGTGGAGGCGCTTTCGGAGGGATTCGCGCTTTATGACGCCGACGACCGGCTGGTGATCTGCAACCGCAAATACCGCGAGATCTACAATTGCACCAGCAAGACGCTGGTGCCCGGCGCGCGTTTCGAGGACGTGGTGCGCCAGGCGGCGATCCACGACCGCTTCTTCGTCGGCGGCGAGGATATCGAGGCCTTTGTCGCCCGGCGCTGCCGCGAACATCGCAATCCCGGCCTGCCGACCGAACAGAGGCTCGCCGGCGGCCGCTGGGTGCAGGTGAGCGAGCGGCGGACCCGCCAGGGCGGTACGGTCGGCGTGCGCACCGACATCACGGCGCTGAAGCGGGCGGAGGCGATGATGCGCGATGCCATGGAGACGGCCGAGCGCGCCAATCGCGCCAAGTCGCGCTTCCTCGCCGCCGCCAGCCACGATCTGCGCCAGCCGCTCCATGCCATGGGGATGTTCGTCGGCGCGCTGGCGGAACGGGCGCGCGGGCGGGAGGCGGGCGAGATCATCGGCAGCCTGCGCACCACGCTCGGCGCGCTGGAGAACATGCTGAACGCGCTGCTCGATATTTCCAAGCTCGATGCCGGCGTGACCGAGCCCGCGGTGGCCGAAGTGCCGCTGCTGCCACTCTTGAACCGGCTGCATGCCGAGTTCCGGCCGCAGGCCCGCGCCAAGGGGCTCGATTTCCGCATGGTCGAATGCAGCGCGTCCGTCCGGAGCGATCCGGTCCTGCTCGAATCGCTCATCCGCAACCTGCTGTCCAATGCGCTGCGCTACACGGTGGCGGGCAAGGTGGTGCTGGGCTGTCGGCGGCGCGGCAGTGGCATCGAACTCGAAGTCTGGGATACCGGGATCGGCATCGCGCCCGGGCAGATGGGCGAGATCTTCCAGGAGTTCCAGCGTCTCGACCAGAGCGCGGCGCCGGGAAGCGAGGGCGCCGGCCTCGGGCTTGCCATCGTCGAGCGCACGGCCAAGCTGCTCGGCCACCGCCTGACCGTCCGCTCGGAAGTGGGGCGGGGCTCGCTGTTCGGCGTCACCCTGCCGCTGCTGCGGCGCCGGGCTGCTGCCGCCGCCGCGCTGGAGGGACCGCGCGCCGAGCCCGGACCGGGGCCGCTCGGCGGCAGCACGCTGCTGGTGATCGACGATAATCAGGCGGTGCTCGAAGGCATGCGCCGGCTTCTCACCGGCTGGGGTTGCCAGGTCTTGACCGCGACGTCGGGCGAGCAGGCGCTGGCGCAACTGGATGGCGGTCCGCCGCCCGATCTGCTGATCGCCGATTATCGCTTGCAGGCCGGCACCGGCATCGAGGCCATCGCCCGCCTGCGCCAGACGATCGGCGCCTTGGTGCCGGCGATCCTGATCACCGGCGACGCCGCGCTCGCCCGGCATGGCGAGAGGATCGAAGGCGGCCTGCCGGTTCTCCTCAAGCCGGTGCAGCCGGCCAAGCTCCGGGCGCTGCTGAGCTTTACCCTGACGCAATCGACCTTGACCGTGCCGGCGGCACCGGCGGCACCGGCCGCGCCGGCGGTCAGGTGGCGAGCAGGCCCTTGAGGCGGCGGAACTGGGTAAGGGCATAGCTGTCGGTCATGCCGGA
>CALCYJ010000039.1 GCA_937905845.1 uncultured Rhodospirillales bacterium | reverse complement strand
GACGGCGTCGGGGCCGTACTTGTCGATGGTTTCGCGGAATTTCCGCGCCACCAGGCCGAGCGCCTCGTCCCAGGTGGCGTCCCGGCCCGCGATCAGCGGCGCGAGAAGGCGCTCGTGCCGCCCGAGCGTTTCGCGCAGCGCGGCGCCCTTGGAGCAGAGGCGGCCGTAATTCGCCGGGTGTAGCGGATCGCCCGTAATGCCACCCCCAGCCTCGACCGCGACGCCGCAACCAACCCCGCAATAGGGACAGGTCGTGCGCAGGGGAGCCGTCACGCGGGCCCTCCGCCGACCGTCGGCAGGCCGATGAAAATCTGGCCCGCGATGATCCGGACGGGGAGGGTGCGGGCGGCGCCTTCGTCGGGGCCGACCGCCTGCCCGTCGCACAACTCGATCGCCCAATCATGCAGCGGACAGGTGACGATCGTCCCGCTGACGATCCCCTCCGACAGCGGACCCCGGCGGTGCGGGCATTCATCGATCAGGGCGAAGACCTCATCGCCCGCAGTGCGGAAGATGGCGACCGGCCGGCCGGCCGATTGCAGGCAGAGCCGTCTTGCCCCGCGAACCGGGATATTCTCCAGCGGGCCGACATTGCGCCAGGTCAGGGTGTCACGCATGGCTCAGGCCTCCGCCAGCGCCGGCAGCGGGGCGAATGCCTGCGCCGCACTACCGGCCGCGCGCGCCGCCCAGGGATCGGACTGAACGAAGGTCTGCGCATGCAGGAAGCGCGCGTGCAGCGCGCGGCGGCCGTCCGCGTCCTCCACCAGGCGGCGCTTGACGTAATCGATTCCGACCCGCGCGATCCAGGGCGCCGTGCGTTCGAGATAGCGCCCCTCCTCGCGATAGAGTTGCAGGAAGGCGCCGGTATATTCCAGCACCGCCGCCTCGCCGGCGACGCGCACCAGCGGATCGCTGACCCGCACGTCCATGCCGCCGTTGCCGCCGACCACGATGTCGTAGCCGGCCTCGACACAGACGATGCCGAGATCCTTGATCGTCGCTTCGGCGCAATTGCGCGGACAGCCCGAAACCGCAAGCTTGACCTTGTGCGGCGTCCAGGCGCCCCAGCACATTTTCTCCAGCTTGACGCCAAGGCCGGTCGAATCCTGCGTCCCGAAGCGGCACCATTCGCTGCCGACGCAGGTCTTCACCGTACGCAGGCCCTTGGCATAGGCATGGCCCGAGACCAGCCCGGCCTTGTTCAAATCGCCCCAGACCGCCGGCAAATCCTCCTTCCTCACGCCGAGAAGATCGAGGCGCTGGCCGCCCGTCACCTTCACGGTCGGGACGTGGAACCGCTCGGCAACATCGGCGATGGCGCGCAATTCCGCAGGATTCGTCAGGCCGCCCCACATTCGCGGCACCACCGAATAGGTGCCGTCCTTCTGAATGTTGGCATGCACCCGCTCGTTGACGAAACGCGACTGCGGATCGTCGGCATAATCTTCCGGCCAGGCGCAGAGCAGGTAGTAGTTCAGGGCGGGGCGGCATTTATGGCAGCCATCCGGCTTGCTCCAGGCGAAGGCGGCACGGACCTCCGCCATGGTCTTCAGGCCGCGGGCGCGGATCGCCTGGCGGATTTCGTCATGCCCCGCCCTGGTGCAGCCGCAGAGGGCTGCGGCCGGCACTTCGGCCCCGACGCCTACTTCATGCGCCAGAAGCGCCTGGACCAGGCCGGTGCATTGGCCGCAGGAAGCGGAAGCCTTGGTATGCGCCCGGACCTCGTCGAGCGTGGTCAGCCCCTTGGCCTTGATCGCCGCGACGATGGTCGATTTGGCGATGCCGTTGCAGCCGCAGATCTGGGCATCCTCGGCCAGCGCCGCGATATCGATGCCGGGCGGCTTGCCCGTTCCGGCTTCGGCGAAGGCGCGGCCGAACACCAGGCGGTCGCGCAGGCCCGAGACATCGCTTTGCGCCTGCATGAGCTGGAGGTACCAGGGCCCATCCGAGACATCGCCGTAGAGCACCGCGCCGACCAGCTTGCCATCGCGCAGCACGATCTTCTTGTAGCGGCCGCGGCTGTCGTCGCGCAGGGTGATCTCGTCGTCGCCCGCGTCGGCGGCGGTCAGCGCGCCGGCCGAGAAGACATCGATGCCGGTAATCTTCAGGCTGGTCGAAAGCGCGCGGGTCGAAAACAGCGCCCTTTCATCGCCGGTGAGCTGGGCGGCGCAGACCTTGGCCTGGTCCCACAGCGGCGCCACCAGCCCGAACACCTGGCCGCGATGCTCGACGCATTCGCCGACCGCGAAGATGCCGGGATCGCTGGTGCGCAGATCGTCCATCACCACGATGCCGCGATTGACCTCGAGCCCGGCCTGGCGCGCGAGGTCGATGTTGGGACGGATGCCGATCGCCAGCACCACGAGATCGGCCGGAATTTCCCGTCCGTCCGCCAACAGCACGCCTTCCACCCGCTCGCGGCCGAGAATTTCCTCCGTCTGGCCGTTGGTGAAGAAGGCGATGCCGCGCCGGTCGAGGTCGCGTTGCAGCAGCTGGCCGGCCGCCTCGTCGAGTTGGCGCTCCATCAGATTCGGCATGAGATGCACCAGCGCCACCGACATGCCGCGCTGTTTCAGGCCCCAGGCCGCTTCCAGCCCGAGCAGTCCGCCGCCGATCACCACCGCGCGCCGGTGCTCGCGCGCGGCCGCCAGCATCTTGTCAACATCGGCGATGTCGCGGAAGGCCGAGACGCCTGGAAGCTCGAGCCCGGGGATCGGCGGCGCCAGCGGGCGGGAACCGGTGGCGATCAGCAGCCGATGATAGGAAACGACCCGACCCGAGGCCGAGGTGATCGTCCGCGCCTGGCGATCGATCCGGCTTACCGGGTCGCCGGTGATCAGCGTGATGCCGTTTTCCTCGTACCAGGCACGCGGATTGATGACGATATCCGCCAGGCTCTTGTCGCCGGCAAGAACGGAGGACAGCAGGATGCGGTTGTAATTGACGTGCGGCTCGGCGCCGAAAACATGGATGCGATAGCGCCGGCCGCCGCCAAGCTTCAGCAGCTCCTCGATCGTCCGCATCCCCGCCATGCCGTTGCCGACGACGACCAGATCTTCCAGAGGACGGCTCGGCTGCCCCATCGCATGGGTTCCTTCACGGCTCGGCACAGGGGGCAACCATAGGGAGCGAACGCGGGGGGCGACCCTGGCCGCTTTACCCATACGCAAGTTGCGGGCCAATTCCGGCACCGGCTTTCACGGCGCAAACCGCGGGAATTTCAGGCGGGAGCAAGGCGCCAATGCCCAATCGCTATGCAGAAGCGCGCAAAAATTGTGCGATGCAGCAATGCGGGCGTGGCGCGGGATGGCGGCGGGTGGAGCGGGTTAGAACCGCTTGCCCCCCGACCGCCGGGCATGGCGATTGCCGGCCGGTGCCCCGACGCGGGACTGGTTGGCCTTGCGCAGTCGGGCGCCTTCATCGTCGTAGAGGAAGGGGAGGAAGGCATAGCGAACGCCGCGGGTGACCGGCGTCACCTCGTGCAGGAGATTGCAGCCGAACACCGTGGCGCCGCCGGTCGGAGGCCGGTAGGTGCGCCGGCCGAATTCGAGGAAGACCAGATCGCCGCCGTCGTAGGACGTGGCATCCAGATTGATCGTCACGGCGAATTTGCGATGCGCCGTCCCGGCCGTCGTATCGTCGCGATGGGCGCTGAAGAAGCCCGAATCCTCCGCCGTATAGGCGCTGATCAGGTAGCGCTCGATATGTTTCGCCTGCCAGCCGAAGGCGCGCTTCACCATCGGCATCAGGCGCCGCTCCAGCCGCTCCCGGATCTCCGCCATGAGCCCTTCGTCCGTAATGAAGACGTCGCTGCGCCGCTTGAGCTGCGCATTGACCATATTGACCGTCCGCCCGTCGACATCCTGGGCGAAGCCCGAAATCGTGCCGCCGACGCGCCCGAAATGCTCGATCAGCTCGGCGCAGAACGACGGCTCGAACACCCGCGGCAGGCTCAGGACCGGCGCGAAAGGCGGCGGCGCGAGATCGGCGGCGCGGCCGAGATGTTCCTGCAATTGCGCGAGAACCGCCTCGGCCTGGTCGATCCCTTCCGCCGCGACGATGCGCAAGGCGGGGTCGATCAGGAAGATCGCGGGTTGCAGATTTGCGCCGTCGGTCAGGCCATAGAGGCGGCTCACCGCCTGATCGAAGTCCCAGAAATAGCGGACGCCGACCGCCTCGTTGGTCAGCTTGCGCTCGGTCCGGTCGGCGATATCGACGCTGACGCCGAAGAACAGCGCCTGCCGGTCGTCGAACAGCGCCCGGTGCGCCAGCACCGCGTCGTGCGCCCGGTGCGAGGCCGCCAGTGACAGGCTGCCGAAGAACAGCAGCACCACCCAATGGCCGCCGACCACGCCGAAATTGTAGTTCGGCACGTTGTCGGTCTCCGCCGTGAACAGCGGCGCCGGCTCGCCGAAATCGGGCGGCCGCAGGTGCGGCAGCTTGGCGTTCGGCGGCCTGACGGGGGAATGGGGCATGGCGACGCGCCTCCTGGCGGTGGGCAGCGGATCCCTACGACACGGTATCGCAGCCGACTTCCTGCGCGCAAATCCGGCCTGGCGGCAGATGCCCGGAGATGCCGCTTGACCCTCTTTAAGCAGTTTGTCACGCTGAAAGCCAGCCTATGTGCTGCCGGAAGGACCGACGTCTGGATGGGAATGCCGGAAAATCGCCGGCGTGGGGAGGAAATCACAATGCAACGGATGCCGTCAGCCACGGGCATGCCGCGATTCGCGCGCGCCAACACCAGCATGCCGAGTACATTATCCGCGGACACAACCTTGTCCGCGCGTCTCTCCGCGTGCGGGCGGCGACTGAGTTCGAGTCTTCTCGCCACCGCCGCGGCGCTGACGCTGGGCGTTATGGGCGCCACGCCCGCCGGCGCCGCGCAGGCTGCCGGCAAGACGGTTCTGATCGGGGCCATCCTGCCGATCACCGGCTTCCTCTCGACGCTTGGCCCGCCCGAGCGCGACGCCATGACCATGGGGCTCGAAGCGATCAACAAGTCGGGCAGCTTCGTCGTCGCCGGCCAGCATTACACGCCCGCGATCACGGTGCTGGACGATGAATCCAACCCGCCGACGGTCGGGGTCTCGGACTATCGCCAGCTTGTCGATGTCGACCGGGTGCCGATCCTGGTCCTGGCCGCCGGCACGACCAGCTACAAGGCGCTGCTGCGCCGCTCTCCGGTGCCGGTGCTGAACATCCTCGACAGCACCTATCCCAGCATTCTCGACACCGACAAGCATGTCTTCCTGCTGCGCTCCGACACGCCGGCCTATGTTCCGGGCGGCGTGTGGTATCTCAAGAACGTGCTGCACAAGACCCGCATCGGCTTCATCGGCTCGGCGGCCGATCCCTATTCCAAGGGGATCGAGACCTGGATGATGAAGGCGGCCAAGGCCTATGGGGTCGAGGTCGTCTCCGACGTCAACTACCCGCTCAATACCCCCGACTTCGCGCCCTTCATCCAGAAGACCATGGCGGCCAAGCCGGACGCGATCTATCTCGGCGGCGTGACGCAGGAAGTCCTGCCGGTGGCCAAGCAGCTCTATCAGAGCGGCATCCGCTCGATCCCGGTGGTGCATAATTCCGGCGCGACGCCGACCCAGGCGCGCCAGATCATCGGCGAGACCCTCTATAACGAGGTGATGGCCGACAATTACGATTTCGCCGGCACCCTGCCCGAGACCTCGGACAATCCGGCGACCAAGACCTTCTTCACCGACTTCCTCGCCCGCTTCCATGAATATCCCGACGATCTGACGATGTGGGCCTATGACGCGCCCTTCGTCCTCGCCGCGGCGATGGAACGGGCCGGCACGGTGACGGATCGCGACAAGATCTACCAGGCCATGCTGACCATGCCGATCCCAGCCGATACGATCAGCGGCTGGATCCCGGCGGCCGGCGGCAAGCTGTTCCACAGCCGCGACGCCCGCACGCTGTCCGAAGGGGTGGGCTGGTGCACCGCTTCCAAGACGATCGCGCCGGTGTTCGTCTATTTCATGGACGGGCTCAAGGTCACCGACAGCAAGGTCATCAGCAACGCCTGCCAGGGGAAGAAATAGCCCTTGCTGCTCCAGGCCCTCGTCAGCGGCGTCGTTCTCGGCTCGCTGTTCGCGTTGTTGGCGGTCGGCCTCACGCTCGTTTATGGCGTGATGGAAGTCCCCAACTTCGCGCAGGCCGGGGTCATCACCCTCGCCGCCTATGTGATGCTATGGCTGAACCAGACGATCGGCTGGCCGTTCTGGCTGGCCGTCGCGGGCGGCGTTCTGGCCGGCGGCGTGCTCTCGGTCCTGACCGAGCGCTTCGCCTATCGTTTCGTGCGGACCCGGCCGCTGGCGGCGCCGGTGGTGGCGCTGGGCCTGCTGCTGGTCCTGGACAATAGCGCGCTCGAACTCTGGGGCGGCGATCACGTCTCGCTCTCGCCGCCCTATGCGGGCGATGTGCTCTATCTCGGGCCGACCACCCTTCCAGCCGTCGGCGCCGCCATGATCCTGGCGACCGTCGTGGCGCTGCTGGCGCTGCATCTCCTGCTCAAACATACGCGCACCGGCCGGGCGATCCGCGCCGTGTCGCAGAACCCCGAAGCGGCGGCGATCCTCGGCATCCGGCTCGAGCGCCAATATGTCATAGCCTTCTTCATTTCCGGCATTCTCGCCGGCGTCGCCGCCTTTGCCTACGGACCGATGTATGCCGTCTTTCCCTATATGGCGGACGAGGTACTGCTGAACGCCTTCGTCGTGGTGATCCTGGGCGGCCTTGGCAATGTTTGGGGCGCAGTGGCGGGCGGGCTCCTTCTCGGCATCCTGGAAAGCCTGAGCGCGGTCTATCTGTCGGCGGCCTACCAGACCACCGTCGGCTTTACCGTCCTGCTGCTGATCATCGTGCTGCGGCCGGCCGGACTTTTCGCCACCGGCGCGCGGCGGGTCGCCTGATGGCCATCCCGGCGCCGGGCAGCGACACCGCACGGCCGCTTGGCAGCCTGCCGCTCCCCGCACGGGCGAGACCCCCGCTCGCCTGGCTCGGACCGGCGCGCGATTATCTCGGCCTCGTCCTTCTCGGCGTCGTTCTGTGGCTGCTGCTGAGCCGGACCAATGCTTTCTATTCGAGCGTGCTGGCCTCGATCCTGATCTGGACCATCGCCGGCTCCGGGCTCAACATCATCGCCGGCCTCGGCGGCTATCCGAGCCTGGTGCAGGGCGCCTTCTACGCCATCGGCGCCTATGGCGCGACGCTGGCGCTGATGCATGGCTGGCCGCTGTGGCAGGCGTGCCTGCTCGCGATCGCCGCCTCGGCCTTTGCCGGCTTCGTCATCGGCCTCATCCTCTCGCGCACCCGCGGGCAATATTTCGCCATCGGCACCATGTTCTTCGGCGTGGTGGTGGAGATCGTTCTCACCAACTGGCAATCGCTGACCAACGGTCAGCTCGGGCTCGACGTGCCGCTGGCCTTCGCCAGCATGGACCAGCTCAATGTCGCGATCGCGGTCACGACGATCGTGTCGCTGATGCTGGTGCGCCTGGTAGGCCGGCGGCGCTTCGGCCTGCGCCTGATGACCATCCGCGAGGACGAGGATCTGGCCGAGCATCTGGGCGTGCCGACGGCGCGCATCAAGCTGGCCGGCTTCGTCGTCTCGGCCATCTTCGGCGGCGTCGCCGGCGTCCTTATCGCCCAGTACAACGGCACCATCTCGCCGGCCCTCTTCGATTATTACGTCGGCTTCGTCATGTTCGTGGCCTTGAGCGTCGGCGGCGCCGGCCGCATCCTGGGCCCGCTGCTCGGCAGCGTCTTCATCGTCGGCCTGCCCGACATCCTGAACCTGTCGTCGGGGATCGGACAGCTCGTGGTCGGCCTGATCTTCGTCGTCGTGATCATCGTGATTCCGGGCGGCTTCATGTCCGCCATCGACGGCGCGATCGCTTTTGTCACCAAGCGGCGGGGCCGGCGATGAGCCCCTTTCTCGCCGTCAAGGACCTGAGCAAATCCTTCGGCGGCGTCCATGCCGTGGCGGGCATGGACTTCGCCGTCGATGCCGGCACCATCTGCGGCATCATCGGCCCCAACGGTTCGGGCAAGACGACGCTTCTGGGCCTGCTCAGCGGCACCTATCGCCCCGATCAGGGCACCATCCACCTCGGCGACCGCCGGCTCGATCGCCTGCCGGCGCATCGCACGGTCAGGGCGGGGGTCGCCCGCACCTTCCAGACGACGCGGCTGTTTGCGCGCTGGACGCTCAACGCCAATCTTGCCGTCGGCCTGGCGAGCGAGGCCCCGGCGCGCGGCGGCGCCATCGACGCGCTGCTGAAGGACGGGCCCGAGCGGCTCGCTGCGCTGGTTGGTCTTCCAGGCCGCGGGGCGATGATCTGCTCCGCCCTCTCCAACGCCGAGCAGCGCCTGGCGATGATCGCCGTAGCGGTGGCGACGCGGCCGCTCCTGCTGCTGCTGGACGAGCCGGCCGTCGGCATGTCGCCGAACGAGGCGCTGGGGCTGGCGCAGGCGATCCGCCGGATCCGCGACGAACTCGGGATCACGGTGCTGATCGTCGAGCATAACATGCACTTTATGATGGGGCTGGCCGACCGCATCCTGGCGATGGCGGCCGGACGCAAGCTTGCCGAAGGAACGCCCACCGAAGTGCGGCGCAACCGGCAGGTGATCGACGCCTATCTCGGCGCGTGAGCGGGCAGGTGAGTGGGATGGCGATACTGGAGATCACCGAATTGAGCGTATCCTTCGCCGGCGCGCGGGCCTTGAGCGGCGTCTCGCTCGAGGTCGCGCCGGGGGAATCGGTCGCGGTGCTGGGCGCGAACGGCGCCGGCAAATCGACCCTGCTGCGCGCCGTGCTGGGACGGGTGCCGGTGACGGGGGGGCGCATCGCCTTTGCTGGCGCGGACATCACCCGCACCGCCACCAGCCTGCTGGTCAAGCGCGGGATCGCGCTCTGCCCGGAAGGGCGCCAGCTTTTTCCCGCCATGTCGGTCGAGGACAATCTTCTGCTCGGCGCCCACCAGGCGGGCCAGCGCGAGGCGCGGGCGAGGCTCGATGCCATCTACCAGCGCTTCGCCCTGCTCAAGGAGCGCCGCCAGGAGCTGGCCGGCGCCTTCAGCGGCGGCGAGCAGCAATTGATCGCCATCGGCCGCGCCCTGATGTCGCAGCCGAAGCTTCTGCTGCTCGACGAACCGTCGAGCGGCCTAGCCCCGCTCGCCATCGCCCGCGTGCGCGACATCCTGCTCCAGGTCCGCGACGGCGGCATGGCCATCCTGCTGGTGGAGCAGAACGTCAAGCTCGCGGTCGAAATGTCGCGGCGCTGCTACGTCCTGAGCCGCGGCCGCATGGCGGCGGAAGGGACGACCGCCGACCTCGTCTCCGATCCGACGCTCACCGACGCCTATCTCGGCGGCCTCGACCCCGATCAACCGCCCGCGATCTAGGCTCAGGACCTATTAATTTACTTGCGGAGATGGCGAACGACTGATTCATT